>DATJBN010000248.1:0-16606 GCA_035515335.1 Syntrophales bacterium
CCATCATATTCGTCCTCTGCATCCTTGCGGGCTGCGCGTCTCAGCCAGTAAAGGGTAGGACCCCGGATATTTCGGATGGAAAGGAGGAGCCTTCATTCGGCTCGACCTATCACTATTCTTTGGGCGTGCTTGCCCTTCTTGATGACAATCTCGACGCCGCTATAAAGGAAATGGAGAGAGCCCTCAGTTTTGACCCTGAGTCCGCTTACCTTCAGACAGAGCTGATTTCGCTTTATATTGAGCGGGGCGAAGTGCAGAAGGCGATTGCACTGAGCAGGAAATTTCTCTCAGAGCACCCGGACAATGTAAACGCACACCTTCTCCTGGGAGGATTATACCTCAGCCTAAAAGACTATAAGAATGCGGTAGCGGAATACGAAAGGGTGATCGAGATCGATCCGGAAAATACGTTCTCCCGTGTGTATCTCGGCACTATATATGCCGAGACAAAGAACTATGACAAAGCCGTGGCGACATTCCAGGGGCTAATCAAGACCAATCCGAACAACCTCACGGGTAACTACTATCTGGCGAAGATATTGGCAGAGATGAAGCGTTACCCAGAAGCGGAAAGAAGTTTCAAGAGAACCCTCTCTATAAAACCATCTTTTGAGCCTGCGGTGATTGACCTCGGGTTGCTCTATGAAAGGGAAAAGAGACCGGATGATGCGATACAGTTGTACAGAAGCTTCATTGACCTCCATCCGCAAGGCACGAATGTGAGGGTAAAGCTGGGAGAAATTCTTCTCAGAGAACGCAAATTGAAGGATGCTGAGCAGGAATTCAAACAGGTTCTCGCGATTGACGGAGGTAATCGCGAAGCTAGGCTGGACCTAGGCCTTCTCTACCTTGAAGAAGGAAGCCTCGACAATGCGGTCGGCGAATTCTCTGTACTGCTTGGAGGAAACCAGAGTGACTACAGAGCGAGGTATCTCCTAGGATCAGCTTATGAAGACAAGAAGATGTATGACAGGGCGATTGAAGAGTTCAGGCTAATACCTGTTAACTCGGAACTATATGGAAATGCGCAGATTAACATAGGAATTATCTTGAAAAAGAAGGGCAAGCTCTCCGAAGCCATAGAGGTAATGAGAAAGGCTATTCGGACTAACAGGGATATGCCGGCGCTTTACGTTTATCTCTCCTCCCTGTATGAAGATGAAAAGAAATTATCATCCGCTGAGGAAATATTGAAAGAGGGTCTTTTTACCTCGCCCCAGAGCATTGATCTCCATTACAGCCTAGGAGTGCTTTACGAAAAGACAAACCGTTTTCAAGATAGCATAAGCGAAATGGAGTCGGTTCTGAAGATCGATCCGGAAAATGCAGATGCACTGAACTTCATAGGTTATACCTACGCAGATAGAGGGATACATCTTGATGAAGCAGAGAAGTTGATCAAGAAGGCACTTACCTTGAAGCCGGGCAATGTCTACATGATTGACAGCCTGGGGTGGGTATACTTCAGGCAGAACAGGATGGACCTGGCGATAAAATATCTCAAAGAGGCATCGGATGGCTTACCTACCGATCCGACCATAGCTGAACATCTGGGTGATGCGTATACGAAGGCAGGAAGGGTCACGGAAGCGGTTGAGATTTACAGACAGGCCTTGAAGTTGAACCCGGAAAGCGGCGATCTGCAGAATAAGATTAATGACCTGGTTAAAGGGAAGAAGCCTTGATGGCCAAGAGATTGCAGTCGTCGTTCTTCGTACTTATGTTCTTGCTCATCTTCCCGGGATGCAGCCTCAAAGCAACAGGTATGGGCCCGATTTATGATTTCTCCTCACCCCTTGCTGTTCTTGAAAGGACAGATGCCGTCAATAGCCAGGAATGCGGGATCAAAGCCATCGCACGCATAGAGGTTAATACGCCGGAAGGCCGATATCCGCTGAAGGCGGCCTTGGCGCTGCAGAGGCCGTCCTCACTCAGGTTTGAGACAATACCCGTCCTCGGGCCATCCGACTTCTTCCTCACCGTTCACAGAGACGTGCTGAAGGTCTTCCTGCCGCAGAACGGAAAATTCTACACAGGGAAGGCAACGGCAAGAAACCTGAGGCGCTTTCTCCCCGTTCCGGCTGCTGGACTCGAGATTGAGGATATCACCGCGATACTGCTTGGCGCCCATCCCCTGATAAGGGGGAAGACAATTACTCTAGACGCATCTTACGAAAGAAACCTGTACAGAATCGACGTGCTTGCTGAAAGAAAGAAGCTTCAGTCCCTCTGGATAGATCCTCATGAGGACTGCTTGGTCAGGGTCGATTTCTTTACAGAAGACGGTACGCGGTTGTACAGTGCCACCTTTGGAGATTGGGAACACGCAGAAGGGGTAACCATGCCCCGTATTGTCAAGATTGTGTACGGAGATAATGAAAAGCCCGATGTTATCGTTCGTTACGTTGACATCGGGCCTTCTGACGTCATGGATACAGCCCTTTTCGATCTCAGTCCCCCTCCCGGCGTTTCATCGATCTCAATGGATCGATAGAATAAAACGGGGCGGGAAGGGATGTCTCGCACTCTATTTTATCTCTACAAGCTTTGCTCTCGCTATCCTTGCCTGGTTGGTATTGGGGTATTCCTTGATGATCTGCTGTAAAATAACCCTTGCGCTTGCCTTGTCACCAAGATTCAAGAACGAAAGCCCCTGTTTAAGCAGGGCATAGGGAACCTTATTGCCCTTGGGATAGTTCTTCACTACCTTCTCATATTCCAGAATAGCCTTCTCATACTTGTTCTCAAAGTAATAACTCTCACCGATCCAGAATTGGGCATTGTCCGAATATTCCGAATCAGGGTATAACTTCAGAAAATTCTGGAATTCCCCCCTGGCCTTTTCATACTCCCCCTTCTTAAAGGTCTCATAAGCCAGTGCGTATGCAGCTTCCTTGTCCGTCTTACCCTTTACTGCATTCTTTGCGCCTGTCTTTGGGGCTTTATCGCTTTCTGAGTGATTCTTCCCAATCTCAAGAAAATTCTCGATATAATTTATCTTCAGCGATGCATTGTCGAGTTTTTCCTTGAGCGCTGCAATATCCTTCCTCAGGCTTTCCACCATGCCTCTCAAGCCCTGGATGCTGTCCCTGAGTTCAGTGACGTCGGCACGCATTTCGGCCTGGTTCCTCTGCGAAGACACTTGTGTCTCTTTGGCCTTCGCCATATCTTTCCGGATATTCGCATCTTCCTCTTTCAAGGCTTGAATCTGCCTGTCAAGATCCCCATGAAGACGCTGGAGGTCTTTTGTCGTTGCACAACCGACAGTGAGAATCAGAAATGCAAAGAGGAGCAGGGATACGATTTTATTCAACCGTCAAACCTCCGAATGCAGCCCTATTTTGAAACAAAATGATCTCTTCTGTTCTTTGCCCACGCTTCTTCATTGTGTCCCGGATCGAGAGGCCTCTCTTTGCCGTAACTGATCGTCTTTATCATCTTGGCATCGACCCCGAGTTCAACGAGATATTTCATGGCTTCCTGTGCACGCCTTTCTCCCAGGGCAAGGTTGTACTCGGTCGTTCCTCTCTCATCGCAGTTTCCTTCGATGAGAACACTCTTATCTTTGTTCTGGGAGAGCCAATCGGCAAGCTTCTTGAGAACATCCCTGCTTTCCGGCTTCAGATTGTATTTATCAAAATCAAAATGTATGTCGCTGAAAGTTATCTCTTCTTTTACAGGCGCTGCCTTCTCCTGTTTAGCTTCTGCCTCGGCCGGCGCCTTAGTCTCTGCTTCCTTTGCAACCTCCTTAGCCGGCTGCTGGGCTGGTGCCGCCGCAGGGGCCTTCTCTTCGCCCGTAATACCCTGCTCTTTTACGCCCGTTTTTTTGGCACATCCGGTTGTCATCGCAATGGAAAGGCACACGATCAATCCGATAATCCCCAATATTACAAGACTCTTCTTCATGGCATTCGCTCCTCTCAATTGGTTTATGAAAATGGGTTATAAGAGAAATTTATTTGAAAACTCTGTAAACCACAATCCATTACAAAGGTCAACCCCAAAAATTTCAATCTTCGTTACCATGACCTGAGACAGACGTTCAAGAACCGGTATTACTGTTTCAGTGAAGTAGTATTCTTTATAGGTTGAGCCTAGGGTCTATTTCAGCTGAGGAGACCAGGAAGGCGTCAAACAGCCGCCGCTATTTTCGTAAAGCGTTCTTATGTTTGAGCCGTTCGCATTCATAACGCAAATTTTGTATGCGCCTCCGCCCCTTGTACTGAAGACGATGTACCTGCCGTCAGGGGACCATGAGGGAGATTCATGGTCAACATTTTCAAAGGTAAGTTGTTGCTTTCCGCTGCCATCCTCGTTGATGGT
The DNA here is from genome assembly GCA_035515335.1 of Syntrophales bacterium. GTDB lineage: Bacteria > Desulfobacterota > Syntrophia > Syntrophales > UBA2185 > Fen-1135. The sequence goes on from DATJBN010000248.1 coordinate 4,324, forward strand.
AAATATCTGGAAACGGCCATTCGCCCGTCCCTCGTAGACAATCCTTCCACTCCGAGGCGACCACGCCGGCGACGTGTTGTAGTTCCCGTCGTATGTGACCCTCTTTATATCGTTTCCCTCCGAATCCATCGTGAATATCTGCGGAGAACCGGAACGATTTGAAACAAAGGCAATTCTTCCATTATCTGCCGACCATGCCGGCGAGACGTCAATGGCAAAGCTATGGGTGAGACGCTTAATGATCCGTTTTTCGTAATCCATCACGTATATCTCCTCATTCCCGTCCTTGCTCAGGGTCAAGAGAAGCCGTCTGCCATCCTTCGACCAGGAGCCAGCTAGGTTGATGCCATCGAAATTTAAAATCTTCTCACCCTTGGCACCGTTTGTTGCCTTCATGTATAGATCTGGATTCCCGCTTCTATATGACGTGAAGGAAATGTATTTTGCATCAGGAGACCACCGGGGAAGGAGGGTCAAAGACTGGTAGTTGGTCACCCTGGAAAGTTCCGTCCCATCGAAATTGATTGTGTATACATCCGATGTCTGTCCTTTTTTCACAACAAAAGCTATCTTGGTATTAAATACGCCCTCGTCTCCCGTCAGTGCGGAAAGGATCTCCCCCACGAACTTTCGCACCATTTCTATCCTGTCTTCCGCCTTTCCGGTGTACTGTTTTGCAGTGATGACTTCTCCCTTCATAACGTCGTAAAGATAAAATTCTGCTGTGAGGTTCGTACTGGTGGACCGGAAGGCACCTTTGACCAGGTATTCCGCACCGATGACCGACCAGTCGGGAAACCTGATCGTATCCACTGTCAGGCCCGTCTGTTTTTGATCTTCAAGAAAGGCCTTCTTGCTGATGATGTTGAAGAAGCCGGTCATATCCAGATACCTTCCCAGAATGTCCGAAAACCAACCCGAGAGATCTCCCTGACTGCCGTCTTGACTTATCTTCTTGAAATCAACGATGGCTATGGGAAACTTCTGAAAGCCGGGGGAATCTATGTCGATGTAGACCCGACCGAAGGCGCGGTCCGGCAGAAAGAAGGAGGAGAGTATGATGACGGCAAATGCGACTGATGCCAGACAATACATCCGGCCTGTCTTGCAGTTATTCATAATAATAACCAGCCTCTCACAAATCTCTTTCCTATCCTATCTGAATTCCGATGAGTGGAACCTGATTCCCACGTCGATACTGCTGTCTCTGATAGAATCCGGCAGGGGCGGAAAGGGGCTTGCCTTCTTGATTGCCTTCATCGCAGATTCGTCAAAATATCGATTTCCTGAACGCTGCTCAAAACTAAGGTCCGAAACTGTTCCGTTTCTCTGTATCCTTGCCTGGATTATGGCCTCGACGTTTTGTCTGGCCAGTATCCCCTGAGGCAGCGCCCATTTCCCCTTGATCCTGGACCAGATCTGTCTGTAATAGGTATCGAGTTTTGCATCGGACTCGCCGGCACTCGCCTGACCAGGAAGACCAGACCTCGTTTCGGTATTCACTTTCTTCCTGATGTCTTCGATGGCACGATCGACGCTGCTAGCCTGTCTTCTCTGCGACTCCAACCTCTTTATGGGAACCGAGGAGAGTGAGTCAGTCCGCTTTTTCAGGACCGAGAAACGTTCCCGGGAGATTGCCCGATCGACCTCCCTGGAAATTGCCGCCTGTTGTCCTTTCTTTTCCTGGAAGATTTCGGAGGGGCTCACAAGATTGACTGAATAGACAGGACCGAAGGTCCATCTTGGTGAAGGGAGAGACGGCGCAAAGAAAATGACGGCTAGCACGACAGTATGAAGCATAAGAGAAACAAAGATCATACTGTTCAGGCTGAGATCATTGTCATCGTGCTCCTTTTGCATTCCTCTATCATCCTCAAGAATGTCACCTTGTTTCCTCGGGCGCCTCGGTAATCATCCCCAGCCGGTCTACGCCGGCCTTTCTGACCTCGGACATCACCTCAACGACAAAACCGTAGGGGACATTCTTGTCGGCCCGCATAAAAACTTCTCTATCGATCCTGTTGGCAAATATGCTTTCCAGCTTGGCGCTGAGGCCCGAGACCGGCACCTTGTTCTTGTTTATGAATATCTCCTTGGCGCCGTTGATGGTCAGCACAAGCTTTTCCTCCGTTACATCGATACTCTTCGACTTAACCTTCGGCAGGTTTACATCTATGCCCATCTGAAGCATGGGGGCTGTAACCATAAAAATTATCAGCAATACCAAGACAACGTCAACAAGAGGCGTTACGTTGATCTCCGCCAAGAGTCTGCTGCTGCCGTTTCTTTTATGACCGGACCTCATAGATTCTATTTTCTCACATAATTTCTTTCGATGATATTCAATATTTCTGATGAAAAATTTTCCATCTCCATCGTCATGTTCTTGACCACATTGAGGTAGTAGTTATAGAAGATGACGGCTGGTATGGCCGCCGCGAGGCCGGCGGCCGTCGCTATAAGCGCCTCTGAGATGCCAGGTGCCACAACGGCGAGTGTTGCCGAGCCCCTCGTGCCTATGCCCCTGAACGTATCCATTATCCCCCAGACCGTGCCGAAGAGTCCGATGAAGGGGGAGGCGCTGCCCGTAGTTGCAAGAAAACTGAGAGTGCTTTCAAGTCTCGTCGCCTCTGTGCCGCATGCCCTATTCAAGGCCCTCTCTACATTGTCTATGCCCTTCATCTCCACCTGAAGGGAACCCGCTTCTTCTGAATCCTTGGATAACGATGCCCCCCTCATGACCTTGGTAATCTTGACCAGTTCATTGTAGCCCGCCTGAAACACCTCCGCCATTGTAGAGTGCTTGTATTTTTTTGCTTCCGGGAAGATGTCGGAGAGCTTACTGCTGTTCATATAGGCATCGAGGAACCTGCTGTTTTCTTTTTTGACCTTCTTGATGCTCCTGTATTTCATGAGAATGATCGCCCATGACACGACCGAAAAACAAAGCAAGACCAGGAGAACAACCTGAACCGTCACTCCCGCATCAAGGATCATCTTGATGACGCTTCCGTGAAAATGTCCCCCGAGACCAACTGCTGCAACAGACGAAACCTCTTTCACTTTTTCACTCCTGATTCATATATTTATCCATTAACCCGGTTCACGATTTGTAACGGGTGATTACGTGTAATGGAAAAAAATGGCCTTGTCAATATTTTTAGAATAGACGAACACGTAAAATAATTATTACATTGATTCGGGCACAAAAGGTACCACGCAATCGATGGCAGCCGAATCGCTGAAGATCATTGCCAGCCTGTCGACCCCGAGAGCGATGCCCGCTGCTTCGCCAATTGACGCCACATCCGAAAGGAAATCCTCCGAGACAGGGTACACCTGTTTGCCCGCGGACTTGCGGATTCTGTTTACATCTTCAAATCTCCTTCGGTGCTCATCCGGATCCGTGAGCTCGGTACAGGCATTGGCTATCTCTATCCCCCCGATGTATAATTCAAAACGTTCTGAGAGCGTCGGATCGTCATGCTTCCGCCCGGCCAGTGACGATGCAGAAACAGGATAGTCAAGTATGAAGGTCGGCCGCGTACGCCCCAGGTGAGGTTCTATGCAAGTAACCATGATTTCATCAAAGCATCCTTCCGTAACCGCTCTCTCCATCGATAAAGGCGCATAGCGGACAAATGCCTCTCTCACCGAGACTGTCTCCCATGGTCTTTTAAGTCCTATCGTCTTTCCCTGGTAGTTTATGGTGTCTTCCCGGCCGATATCCCGCGCCACCGCTGATACCAGTTCTTCGCATTCACCCATTAGACTGCGATAATCCATGCCCCGGTAATACCATTCCAGCATGGTAAATTCTGGGAGATGGTGCGATCCTCTTTCGCCTCTGCGAAAACACTTGCAGATCTGAAATATCTTGGGATGGCCGGCGGCAAGGAGCCGCTTCATATGCTGTTCCGGAGATGTGTGCAGGTAAAGGTCGCCGCAGGTGACGGCGTCTATATGTGCCTCTGGAATCGGTGCCGCGATCAACTGAGGCGTTTCCACCTCCAGGTAATCCCTGGCAATCAGGAAATCCCGCATCGCCCGGACCATCTGCGCTCGCATGATCAGCGCGCGCTTTCCTGCGAGGCTCCCATCCTCTTCCATTGACAGTTCAGTCCTTGACCCTCGTGAGATACTCGCCACTCCTCGTATCAACCCTGATCTTCTCACCCTCTTCTATGAAAGGAGGAACCTGAATCTGATAACCAGTCTGCAGGGTAACCGGCTTCGTCTTGCCCGACACTGAATCGCCTTTGGCCCAAGGATCGGATTTTGTAACAATGAGGTCGACAAAATTAGGTGGGCTTACTTCAAGAGGCTTATCCTCGAAGAACAGGATTTCAACCTCCAGGTTGTCGATAAGGAAATTCTTGGCGTCTCCGACCTGATCATTGGTGAGAAAGACCTGTTCATAACTTTCATTATCCATGAAGCAGTACTTGCCCTGCTCCTCATAAAGGTACTGCATTTTTTTCTGCCTCAGGTCAGCAGGCTCGAACACATCAACGGAACGGAATGTCCTTTCAAACTGCGCTCCAGTAATCATATTGCGCAATTTGGACCTGTACAGAGCCTGGCCTTTGCCAGGCTTTACAAAGTTGAACTCCGTGACGATATAAGGCTCATTGTCAATCTTAATCCGCAATCCCTTCTTCAAATCACTTGCACTGTACATGCAACACCTTTTCTCCTTTCATTCTATCAGGGTATTACTAATTCACTTCACCCTTTCTGTCAAAGACAATTCACCCACCTCGGAATCAATCACCTTAAAAGAAGACGCAAGATAAAGAGGAAACTTCCCCTTCCCTCCCGGCACGTCTAACACGTACTGAGGCATACAAAGCCCCGATATAGTTGTCCACAATTTCTCCATGATCGCTATCCCAGACTGGACTTCCGTGCGGAAATGATCCGTGCCTTTCACAGGATCGCAATGAAACAGGTAATAGGGTTTTACCGATATCCTCTGAAGGCCGTAGAATAGTGATCGAAGTGTTTCATGGTCATCATTGACGCCGCGAAGAAGGACTGATTGGTTTAACACGGGGATTCCCGCCCGGAGCAGCATCTCACAGGCGCGCGCCGCCTCGGGCGTAATTTCATTCGGATGATTGAATTGAGTATTGAACCAGAGGGGACGATGCTTACGCAGCATCGAACAAAGGTTGCGGGTAATCCTCATGGGCATGACCACAGGCATTCGGCTTCCCAACCTCAGAACCTCCACGTGGCGTATGGAACGGAGAGATTCGAGAAACCAGTCGAGGGCGTTCTCTTCCATGGTCAGAGGATCTCCCCCCGATACGATGACCTCGCGGATATATCTGGTCCTGCTCACATAGTCCACCATGCTTCGGAGATACCTCTTGGTATCTCCGATGGACGCTTTTCCCCACAATCGTTTGCGGTTGCAGTGCCGGCAGTATGTTGCACACGTATTTGTTACGAGTGTGACGCAGCGATCGCGATATCTGTGTATGAGGCCGGGAACCGGCATGTCCCTTTCTTCTTCGAGAGGGTCCGGAACACTGCTTCTTGAAAAATCTATCTCCCTTTCGTCAGGAAAACACTGTCGCCGAAGCGGGTCATCTTCATTTGATGCATCCATCAGAGAAAAATAATAAGGGGTAAAGCTAAAAGGATATATCCTGGTTACTGCGCAGTATTGCTTAACTGCCTCCGATCTTACCTTGACGATAGCCGTCAATTGCGCAATCGTACGTATGCGATTTTTGTATTGCCACTTCCAGTCACTCCACTGCCGTGAAGAGACCTTGTGCCATGGGTCGGCGGATATTATATGTCTTCTTGATTCTAGGGGCTGCAATGCGCCAAACAGACCTCCATGAAGTTTACCTTTGATAAAGAATTTTTATAGCATCAAATATCGATTATTACAAATCGGAATGCAGTAGCCTATATAACTCAAGAATTTAGATTCTCGTTCCGTAAGAGCGTGGGAATGGTTCTTATTAGACATTGCATATTGGTCACAGATGGATAATAATTATATATAACGTTCCCGCTAACATAAGGGCCTGTCGTGATTTGCCTCGAATGAAATGTATCGTACCGTTGACAATATAATGAAAGTCTCTGCCTTTCGAGCATACTTTCGATCGGTAGTAAGGAAAACATCGCTTTTACTTTAAGGAGACCAATTTATGAACCCGCTATCAAAGGAAGAATTGAAAGACTTGATCAGCAAGCGAAAAGGTCCCTGCATTTCACTCTTCATGCCTGCCTATCGCGCCGGCGTTGCGATCCAGCAGAACCAGATCAGGTTCAGGAATTTGCTTCGTCTGGCAGAGGAAAAGCTGATCGGGCGTGGCCTGCGCTCCCAGGAAGCAAGGGCGCTACTCGAACCTGCACAGGGACTTTCAGGCAACGTGCCCTTCTGGAGACAGCAGAGCGGAGGGCTTGCCATGTTTGTATCCTCAGACTTATTCCGTCATTACGGCTTTCCCATAAGTTTCGACGAATTACTGGTTGTCTCCGACCGTTTCCACGTGAAGCCGCTCCTTCCCGCCCTGAGTGGAAACGGTCGCTACTATATACTCACGCTTAGCCAGAAGGGAAGCAAACTCTATGAAGGGACCAAGCAGGACATCAGAGAGATAGAGCTGGAGGCAATTCCAAAAAGCCTTGCCGAGGCTCTCCAGTATGATGAGCTGGAAAAGCAGGTTCGCTTTCATAGAGGGACGACGCGCGGAGGTGAACGGAGTTCCATGATGTCAGGTGGCGGTGCCGAACTGGATGATGCGAAGGAAAATATTTCAAAATATTTCCGCCAGATCGACAGAGGCTTACATGACCTCTTAAAAAATGAGAAAGTGCCTCTCGTCCTTGCGGGCGTCGACTATCTATTCCCAATCTACCGAGAGGTAAACACATACCCATATCTCATGCAGGATGGAATCCCGGGAAACCCCAAAGGAACGGGCGCCGATCAACTACACAAGCTGGCGCTCGATGTCATGAGTCCCTACTTTCAAAAGGCTGAAACGGAAGCAATCGCCCAATACCGGCGATCTTCAGGCACGGGACTAACCTCCACCGACATCAGGGAAATCGTGCCCGCCTCATGCGACGGGCGCGTGGGTTTACTCTTCGTCACCACTGGCCATCAGGAATGGGGCTCATTCGACCCGGAGTCGAAGGTTCTTAAGTTATATGAGAAGATGCAGCCTGGCAGTGAGGACCTCGTGGACTTCTCAGCTATCCAGACCCTGCTTACCGGAGGCAGTGTATTCTCCCTTGCGCAGGAAAGAATGCCCGACGATAAACCCGTTACTGCGGTGTTCCGCTATTGAAACGGGCCTCCATGAATCTTGGATATTCTTCCGGCTTCGATATGCAGGACCGCAAGATAAATGTCGCGCGGCTTTCCGTGCTGTCCAACACAGCGCTTGTTGCCATGAAGATCGCCGTGGGGCTTTCTATCGGCGCCGTCTCCATCATATCGGAGGCGATCCATTCCGGCGTTGACCTCATGGCTTCCCTGATTGCAACATTCTCCGTCAGCAGATCCAGCATGCCTGCAGATATCAGGCATCCTTTCGGACATGGAAAGGTTGAGAACATCTCCGGCACCATTGAGGCAATCCTGATATTTCTCGCGGCACTCTGGATTATTTTTGAGGCGGTGAAGAAACTCATGAATCCAGAACCTATCGAATATCTCAGCTGGGGCGTCGCCGTGATGTTTGTCTCGGCTATTGTCAATTTAATCGTATCGAATATGCTCTTCAAGATCGCCAAGGAAACCGATTCGATTGCCCTCGAAGCAGACGGCTGGCATCTTCGCACCGATGTCTACACGTCTGCCGGCGTGATGGCAAGTCTCGCGCTGATCTGGTCAGGCGGTCTCATCTCACCATCCACATCCCTATCCTGGTTGGACCCCGCCGCCGCGATAGCGGTTGCCATCCTGATTATCCTGGCAGCCTACCGTCTGACCATGCAGTCTGCTCAGGACTTGATGGACGTGAAGTTGCCGGCCGATGAAGAAACCTGGATACGCGAGCTTATCACCATACACCGTCCGGTCATACACGGATTCCATAGATTGCGCACACGCAAGGCGGGGAACTTCCGCTTCGTTGACTTTCACATCAAGGTCGACCCTTCGATGTCTGTTGAAGATTCGCACCTAATAACGGATGACCTGTCGAGGAGCATAGAAAAGCAATTTCCGAACACGAGTGTCACCGTCCACATCGAACCATGCGACGGCAGATGCAACGGCAATTGTCTGCCGGGGTGTCTGCTGCCTGAAGATGAGCAGAAGGAGATGATGCAAAGAAGGGGTCGTGCGTAGAAAGGTATGGCAATCCCGTGCAGGATGGGGTCAACCCTTATAAATAAACCGTTCAAACAGTTTGTGGAACGGAGTCCAGTGTGAATCATCATCCGATTCACCTATAAACTCCTGAAACGCGTTGACCTTGGCGTCAAGGTCATCGATAAAATGAACTATTAGCGCCTCGAGTGTCTTCGGCCTCTTCGGTGAACCGAATTCCTGTGTTCCGTGATGACTTATTATCAGATGGCGAAGCTCCATGGCCAGTTGTTCAGGGAAGCCTTCCACTTTCGCGATCCTGGAATCCAGCATCTCAAGGCCGATGACGATATGCCCGATCAATCTGCCTTCATCGCTGTAATCGAATACCCTGTCATACCTGTATTCGTAGATCTTGCCTATATCATGGAGAATCCCGCCGGTTATGAGAAGATCCCTGTTGATCCCCCGGTAATGCCCAGCGACCAGATCGAGCAAGCGAATTACCGAGAGGGTATGCTCGAGGAGACCGCCGATGTAAACATGATGGAAGCTTTTTGCAGCGGGGGCTTTCTTGAAGAGTCCCGCCACCTCTCCGTCATCGAAAAAAGAGTGCAGCAGCGCCTTCAGAAACGGTGTCTCTATCTCTTCGATTGAGGACAGGAGTTCGGCAAACATCCCCTCAATGTCTCCTTTGGCAACGGGCAGATATTCTGCCAAGTCTATTGCATGATCATCGACCTTTATGACGCCGGTGATGGAGAGTTGGACTGCGTTTCTGAAATTGACCGCGCCCCCCTGGGCCTTGATCACATCCCCTTTGTTGAAGAGCTTATCAATTTCCACTGCGTTCTCCCAGACCTTCCCGTCCACCTCACCTGTCTTGTCCTTGAGGCGTAAGTTAAGATACGGTGCGCCTTTTTGAGAGAACGCGATGTTCTTCTCGGTTACGAGGAACAGATCATTAACCCTCACCCCGGGCTTAATATCTCTCACATAAATATTCTTGGTCTTCGTGTTCATATGCTCATGAACCTTTCCGTAGTTTTTACTTCTCCCTCAGGATGCGATGGTCGCCCGCCCGGATTGTGAGTTTCGTTATATCAAAATATTCCATAAGAGGTATGATGAATTTTCTCGAAAGACCGGTCAACTCCTTCATACTCGCCGGGGTCGCCTTTCCGTCCTTCTGCAGCAGCTTCTTATAGTCTTCCCTGAGTTTGCTCAAATTGTCCTTATGAAAGTAAAGGTCTTCGCTTATCTTTATCAAAGAACCATCCTTAAGCATAACGTTGATGACGCTTTGTGCGAGATTCTTCCTGTCGGCAAACTTCTCCAATATTTCCTTGGTCGTGGGGGGGGCAAGACCGGCATCGACGTAAATCTGGGTAATCCTGCTCCGGACTTCTTCCAGGTCTCCCGTTAAGTCAACACGATGGCATGACTCACGAATGTTTTCCTTCTCGGCAACTATCGTGCCTTTTTTTTCAAGCTCTTTGACAGTCATATTGAACAGCCGCTGGCTCGCAAATCCTCCTGCTGTGTTTCTCAACTCTTCCTTTGAAATGCCTCCCTTCAGAGGAAATCGCTCATGATAGGCACGGAGCGCATGAAGGATTCGCTCCTGAAGATTCCGATAGACGGTGGACGCGATCACTCTGGATTCATCGGCATCAACAACGACTACCTTCTTCGCCGAAGACAGGGATTTAAGGATATCCTTCAGGCCATTCTGGTGAACCCCGGTTCTCGTCACGAGCTCCGAAATATTTATGCCGTCTATTCCAGCCCGCTCAATGATAACCGTTGCCCGTTCCGGGTCCGCGCCGCGATACAAGACGTCGATCTCATGGTTTATCTTTTCAGAATTCCTCTTATGTTTTTGTGGAAGCGGATCCACTATAGTCCCGCCGCCGATCGTAGTGACAGGCGAGTAACTCCTGATTACGAACCTGTCTCCTGCCATTGCGACAATGGGCGACTCAAGGACAATCTGCCCCGGCGCCCGGGCCCCGGGGGCCACGTCGTCGCCTCCCAAGAGTACAATACGACCGATGACCTCATTGGTCCCCACATGAAAACGCACCAGGCTTCTGTTCTTCATCTTCTTGCTGTTGGAGAATAGGTACTCAACATACGCGTCGAGACGTACCGATGGTTTAAGGGTCCCGGGTCTGGCAAGCACGTACCCCCTCTCTATCGTATCTTTCTCAACCCCCTGCAGATTTACTGCAGTACGCTGCCCCGCTTCTGCAATAGTCGCTGTCTCATTATGGACCTGAATGCCCCGTACCTTGGCTTTAGTGCCGGGCGGGAGTATTTCCACCTCCTCGCCCAGCTTTATATCTCCGGAGATCAAGGTCCCCGTGACAACAGTACCGAACCCTTTAATGGTAAACGCCCTGTCTACGGGCAGGCGGAATATCCCTGCATCCTGTTCTCTCTCGATTTCCGCCGCAACCTTTCCTATTGCAAGGAGAAGTTCAGGAAGTCCCACTCCTGTGACTGAGGAGACGGATATGATGGGGGATCTATCAAGAAAAGTCCCCTTTAGAAATTCATGAACATCGTCCTTCACGAGTTCGAGCCAATCTTCCGACACCATATCGATTTTGGTAAGGGCCACGAGACCTTTCCTTATCCCGAGAAGAGAACAGATGTAAAGATGCTCCCTCGTCTGCAGCATGACACCTTCATCTGCCGCTATCACCAAGATCACCATATCGATGCCGGAGGCACCGGACACCATATTTCTTATGAATTTTTCGTGGCCCGGAACATCTACAATGCCGAACGTCTGCCCCCCGGGGAGCGTAAGAGATGCAAAGCCGAGCTCAATGCTGATGCCCCTCTCCTTCTCTTCTTTGAGCCTGTCCGTATCAATCCCGGTGATGGCCTTGATGAGGGCCGTCTTACCGTGATCGACGTGGCCCGCCGTACCGATGATGAGATGCTTCATGGAATTTAAATAACAGACTACCCGGGGTTTAACAATACTAAAAACATCCCTCCTTGTGCTCTATCGTAAACGATATCGACCGCGATGCACTCCCGAGAACAAAAGATCCGTTCGAGAGGATTCGCAAGCCGGCCCCTATATTTTGGTACAGAGAGAGTACATGGAGAGTTAACGATGGTGACAGGCAAAGAAGCGAGATATGGCGACCGCATACGGTCATGGCCGATACTAAATCCTGTTCATCTTTCTATGCCGCCGCCCGTCACCTTTCCGTCCTTTACGATAAAGTAACGGTGATAATAAATCATGTCCATTGGATCGCGGAGAATATAGACGAGCTTCTCCGCACCGTCTTGCTGAGCCTCAACCCAGAGGGGATCTCCAAAGGTTCTCACGATCGTCCCTACCGGATCACGATCGTTTGCATAATAGAACCTGTCCAGCGAGCACGCCGACACAATGCAAAGGAGCACAATTAAGAGAACCACAACGTATTTCCTTTTGCCCAATTCCTTTTTATTCTGTTTCATAAGCGTCGTCCTTCTTTTCCCTCTCCCACAATCACTTATAAGATATACGATAACAAACCGCTCAGTCACTGACAACAACAAACGCCTTATCGTTCTTCGGAAGTCTTCTCACCTGCCAATTTTTTTATAAATTCCTTTGACATGTGAGAATTCTTCCTTCAATATGGCCCAACTATGAGCTTATGGCAATGCTAGGATATGAAGGAAGGCATATGGCAAATTCCGACATAAGAAGGCTCCTCCTGAGCAGCGTCTGTCGGCCTTTTGGTGCAAGATACGGCGACAGCTTCAATGTGACTTGTGACGGGGCTCATCAACTCATGTGGGCACAAGGGCCTTTCCGAACATTCACCACCACCGAGCAGTGGGGCATCGATCTCATAGCGGAAAATTTGGACACGCCGACCGTCACCCTGCATTATCCGACGATATCCCAATTTACGAAGGAAATAAAGAAAGGCTACGATTACGTAGGAATAGCATTCGTGCATGCGACGCGACATA
>DATJBN010000249.1:0-11873 GCA_035515335.1 Syntrophales bacterium
TTCGCCGACTCCACGACTGCCGCAAACTCCGCCTGAGAGAGGCTTACAACCTCCGGGATCAGGAGTCGCTGGCCGACTGTGACTGCTTCCTTTTGTGTCGACCTTCTCAGTTTATCAAAAAGGATCCTCTCATGCGCCGCATGCTGATCCATGAGGATTAGGCTCTCCGTTGAAGAGAAAAGCAGGTAAGTATCTGCAAACTGTCCCATGTACTCAAGGTCGGCGAAATTTCGTCTCTCCTCTTGATCCCTTTCAATCCGTACCCCCGAGGAGATATTCTCCGGCTCTCTTCTTTCCTTCATCCGCAGGGAAGAAAAGCCTGGCCCTGTGAAGACATCTTTGCCGTTCCCAAAAAGGAGCTTGCCCTTCCCGGACGTGACGGTGTAGCGCTTTAATGCCTCTTCCACCCTCGCAGTGTAACCTGTGTTTGGGCTTCCATGCGCCTCTTGGGCGTAGGCGGGTGAGATGTCCGCCAGGGCTCGCATCAGGCTTCCGGCAACGGCATCATAAATATCGCGAGGGTTTCTGAAACGAACCTCCATCTTGGCAGGATGGACATTGACGTCCAAATCTTCGGGAGGGAGATCGATAAACAGGACTGCCAATGGATACTTCTTTGCTTCAATGAGGCGCCTGTAAGCAGTAGTCACGGCATGACCAAGAAGATAATCCTTGACAAACCTCCGGTTCACAAAATAATAGAGTTGCTTTCCGCTCGACCTTGTAAAATCCGGTTTGGAAACGAATCCGCTGATCTTTATATTGCCCTTCTCCCCTTTGACGGGAACGGCATGGTCCATGAAATCGCTTCCCAGGACAAGGACAATCCTCTCATGCACATCGCAGGCCGGCATGTTCAATATCTCTCGGCCGTTAGCAACCAGTTTGACCCTTACCTCGGGACGGGAGAGGGCAATCCTCGTGATGACATCCGTGCAGTATCCCTGTTCCGTCGACTCCGTCTTCAAGAATTTCTTTCGCACCGGTACCGGGTCAAAGATATGCGTCACCGAGACCGAAGTGCCGACAGGGCATCCCGCATCGCTTACTTCTTTGATCTCTCCTGCCTCAACAATCGCCCGTATGCCTGAGAGCGAGGAAGCCTTTCTCGTGACAAGCTCAACCCTGGAGACTGCGGCAATGCTGGGAAGGGCCTCGCCCCTGAAACCGTATGAACTCACGCGATAGATGTCGTCGAACCTGTAAATCTTACTCGTAGCGAAGCGGAGAAAGGCCAGGGGCACTTCTGCATTCTCAATGCCTTCACCGTTATCGATGACTTTGATTAAGCCCCGTCCTCCTTTTTCAAGGAGGACGGTTATATCCGTGGCACCGGCATCGAGCGCATTTTCCAGAAGCTCTTTGAGAATCGACGCCGGTCTCTCGACAACCTCTCCTGCGGCAATCTTGCTCGAAAGACTTTCAGGCAGAACAAGAATCCTGGCGGCCAAGATCAACCACCTCCATAATAAAAGACCGCAGTCGCCGACGCGGCAACTGCGGCCGTATTCAATCTTTCACACTCTGATCAGTCAAGAACAATCATCACCCTGCATTTTTTCAGGAATGTCATATTGTCCGCCGCGCCTCTGATCTTGTCGGCGTCTGCGTTGCTGATCACAATATCCGCGTGGCCCGGCCCATCGGTCTTAATCCCTTTCACGCTGACCGGATTATTCGTCACCCGCGGATTGCTCTGTGCCGCCGTAAGATCCCTCGCATAGCCGCTCATGCCCTGCTGTACCGCAAATTCCTTGTCAACATTCATTGAGCCGTAGACTTCCTTGCCGTTCTCGTCGAGAATCTTGGGAGCCATGGCCGGTCTCGCCTGCAGTCCGCGGGCATCAACGACCATTCCCGTATATACCTCACCCGTACCTGCCGGCGCCGGAGGAGTCGACTCAGGTTTCTTCTCCAATGCCTTGGGTATTATAACCTCGGCAAGCCCGCCTGCCATCGGCATCCTCACGGTCACTTCAACGGTGCCGTCCGACAGGTAGTCCTGATTAACCACTTTGGCCCCTCTCACAAGGCCTTCTACCTGGGCATTAATGACGTCGCTCTCTACAGTGAAATCCTTAACGACAGTTGCAGAATCGATGCGCACACCCTTCGTCACCTCAAGCAAATTGCGGTATGCATCTACCTTTGCCGCCCGGAGAGCCATGGGGCGGGCCTGCGGTTTTCCTATGTACCTCTCAGGAGGCGCGCCGATTCCGATGGCCTCAATGTACCCCTCGGACCAGTTGATCTTTCCTTTGTCTCCCATCTGTTCGACAATCTGAGTCCATTGAGACCCGCTGACCTTTTCCTGACAAAGACCGACCCCCGCATAGAGGAACAACATGCTGACGATAACACCCACTGCAATGATTAGTCTCGACCTCATAACATCCTCCTTACTGTTGGTTTAGAAAACTCGAGCCAGACAACCGAATCAACCCGTTTGGGGCCGATATGTGTATCTACCCGCCAAATACCGGTGTAAAATAACAGAATGGGACAAAGGTTTCAATCACGAAATTATGCTACTTTATTTCGGCAAATGCCCCGCTTTCGGGAGCCGCTAACCACGGCTTGATATTGATATTTTTATCAAAGTCTCCCCAGATCATATTCTGGTCGGGCTTCCTCGTCCCCCACCAGTTGTTTCTGGCATCTATATAGATCGAAGAGAATGTCTGAATGGCAACGGTGTTATCAATAAAGTTATTGTTGTGAATGACAGGATTCGACATCCCCACACACTTGATGGCACCCTCACCCATGTTGCCGCTGAACGTATTGTAGAAGATTCTGGGAGAAGCGTCATTCCTCGTATATATACCTCCCTGTGCATTCTGCGAGATGCTGCAGGATGATATCTCGGGCGCTCCATAATAGATGTCAAACGCCGTGTTTGCAAATTTAAC
The DNA here is from genome assembly GCA_035515335.1 of Syntrophales bacterium. Lineage (GTDB taxonomy): Bacteria > Desulfobacterota > Syntrophia > Syntrophales > UBA2185 > Fen-1135. The sequence continues at coordinate 2,913 of DATJBN010000249.1, forward strand.
GATACAGTATGCAAAGGAGCTATTCACCTTCGTGGGCTTCATGAATCTCACAGCGTTATTATAAAATCCCGGCGACGGAGAGCTTCCGGAAGCGGTAAACACGATGGGGTAACGCTTCGTGCCTTTTGCCACAACCCCACCGTCTTCCGTTATGATTGATGTCTTCTGATCGAATTCGACGGTAACGCCGGGCTCGATGTACAGTGTAGCCCCGCTATCTACAACTACATCCTTTGCCACCCGGTATGGGCTGTTGGAAAGGATAAGAAACGCATCCGTCTTGATCGGACCGCCCAAGACCTGGCCGAGTATCGGCAGTTCCTGCGGCTTCCCTTCAGGATAAGCCGCATTCAGTATTGACTTGATATTGATCTTCCCGTGAATCCGGGCGAGGACATCGAGACCTTTTACGGAACCCCACCAATTGTTCAGGGCGTTCACCGCCTCTCCCGTCATATCGCCTGCAATATCGAATAGCTTGTTGTCGGTTATATTGTTCTCCGAAATTACAGGCTGGGCGTTCTTTACCAAGATCCCGTTCCCCTCATTCCTCGTAATCCTGTTGTGAACTATTGAGGGAACTGCCGACTGGATCAATATACCGTCTTTTACATTATCCTGGATATTGTTATCGGAAAGGTTAGGCTGGGCTCCGTCGGTAATCATGACACCCGTCTGTCTGTTCTTGTGTATCGTATTTTTTGTTATCTGCGGTTTTGAGAATGCCCCGATGATCTTTATCGCAATATCGTTCTCCAGAAACTCCGAGGCCTCTATCTGCGGTGATGACGCCTGGCATGTGATCCCGGTAGCAGCGCCCCTGATGCGGCAGAACTTTATTGAGTTCTCCCTGTCCTTGACGTTGCTAAAGGCTATGCCGTCCCATGGTTTTCCGCCCTCGGCTGCATCAAACAGGATTATGTGCTCCTCGTCTCCCTGGGCTGCAAGCCGTCCTTCGACTACTAAGGCGTTTCCCCGCGAACGAATCTCGGTGCCCGGCTCGATTGTCAGTGTGGCCTTATCTCTAACCACTACCGCACCCGAAATCACGTACGGGCTTGCGCCCGCATACCAGACCGTATCCGTTTCGATGACACCGGAAACAGGCGTCGGCCCAGGAGATACGGGCATACCCGTCATTGTATCCGAATTCTCGCTTTCGTTGCCGGCCCAGTCTACTGCAGTCACCTGGTAGTAATACTTCTGAGAGTTCACGAGATTCTCATCGCGGTGCTCGGCAAGTTCCGTCTTGGCAACTTCACGAAACCCGGAAAGAGGCGTGTTGCTGCGGTAGACGCGGTATCCCGCGAGGTCGGTCGCCGGCGACTTTTCCCAGCTGAGAAGAACTACGTTATTCCGTCCCACGGCTTTCACCTTCTTCACCTTATCGGGAGGAATCGTATCAAGCGTGACCGTTCCCACAGCGTCCACCCATTGTGCGGTGTTCCCCGCCTCATCCCTCAGATATGCGGTGATCACAGCCTTTGCAACATTATCCCCGGGAATGACCTTATAAACACCGAGGTATCCACCCGGCTCCACCTCCTGCATATCTATCCTTCTCTTGAATTCTCCGATATCGAAATAGGCCTGCATCTTGGGCGTACCCTGAATGACAACCTTGATCTCGTCGCCCGCTTTTTTGGGCTGATTCTTCGTATCCTGTGTGAGAAGGGTGATAGTCGGCGGACGGAGGGCTTCCGCTATGGTCGGCACGGGAATGGTCTTCACCATATCCCTGAATAGGTCATCGCAGGCCCGGAGCAACTGGATGTCTCTCATGTTCATCGAAGTTGCAATCACCGTGGCAATGATACCGATGGGAGTCGTGGAGATGCCACCCTCATGGATACGCGTGACATGCTGGCCGCTCCAGAGAAAGTTCCCGGTCTTCGTGTCATACATCTTGATCTCCGCTCCGACTGCGACCTGGGAATAGACCACTGCAAACAGTTTATCAAAATCGGAGATGCTGCCGTAGAGCACGGCATCAACGCCGAGGATCTTGCCCAGTTCCTTCGGGGACATCTTGTCGATGACCGCAGGGTCATCCAGTCCCGCCTTGCGCAGGGTATTATCCACGGTGTAGAGTTTCATGCTCTTATAGGGCAGTGAACTCATGTGATTGTAAAATGCCTTGCGAACCTCCTCTGACCCCTTCTGGCTCTTCGCCACGTTGACAAATGGAAGGATGGCTATAGTCTGGGGCTTGTGCTTCTCCATGTAAGGGTCTATCTTATATGTTCCCTTAAAAATCTCATGAAGGTCACGCACCTGAGGCGATACGGCGGTTTCCTTTGTTGCAACCACGCAACCTTGAAAGAGAACCGTCAAAAGTAGGGCTAAGATAATCAATATGGAACTACGCAATTCTGTTGTCATCGGAATCCTCCCCGATTTGCTTTTCATATTTCAACCGCCTGCTTTAAGTCGAGCCACTCTGTCCGGAGCCTTATGGTTTGCCGCCTGGCGGCATGGAGACACCCTGCACGTTCTCAATGAGAGATTCAGGATAGCCTTTTGGCGCTATTTTTATGAATTTGTACGGTATGGCAATCGGCTCTCTCCCGGTTGCCAGCGTCCGATAAGTCAACACCCACACATACCCCGTGGTCGTATCTACGAGATATGCCTTGTCGTCGCTTCCCGCCACAACCTGATATTTAGCCGTTTCGGTCGCAAAGGATAGTGCGGAGACAGCGACGCACGCAATTATGAGAGGGATCAGCAGTATCACCTTAATTCTATTCCTCCGTATGCCCGCACGCAGCAAAAATGCCATCGCAAGAGACCTCCCCTTTACATCATCAAAATATTGTGCTTCGTTTCACCATGCATTTCGTGAAACACTGTTCATCCCGCCTCATCTTCCGACTACCGTGACTTCCTGACTGGGTTCACTCTCGAGGCCGTCCTTGTCAACGGAAGTCACGACGTATGTCTTCGTCTTTCCTTTTGCCAGTCCGGTGTCGGTGAAGCTATTTGACTTCGCCGCGTCAATTCTGTCAAGGCCGTAGAAGCGTTTTTCATAAACAGTGTAGTGGGAGAGATCGGGCTCCTTCCCCGCCTGCCAGTCGAGATCAGCCTTCCCTTCCGCTGCACTGCCTTTGAGATTTTCCGGCCTCATGGGTCTCGCCTTCGTCTCAACAGTGATTATCTCGGAAAAATCGCTTTCCAGTTCGTCTTTGTCCTCGGCCCGGATCTTGTACCTGTATTTGTGCCCGTCCTTGAGATCCTTGTCTTCGTGCCTTGTCTTCCCCTGGACCTTTGCAACCCTGGGAAATCCGTCTTCCGGACCTGCGCTCCGGTAGATATAGTAGAAGGCGATATCGCCCTCCGGATTGGGGGTCCAGGCAAGGGGCACCTTCTTTACCTTAAACGCCTCACCTGTGAGACCGGCGGGCTTCACGGGCCGCGCTTTGGTTGTTGCGGAAACCGCCTCGGTTAGATCGCTTTCTACATCAACCTTGTTGAAGGCCGCAATAGTATAGTAGTGCGTCTCGTTGTCCCCAAGTTTGTCGAACTGGCCCCCGCCGTGCGTGTAAGTGTTCACGCCCCGGCCATCGATCCTCTTGAGCCGCGGATACTTTCCCACCTTCTCATTGAACGAATAGATGTTGTAACCCAGAACATCTTCGTAAGGGCTCGCCGTCCATGTCAATTCAACCTTCTTGACCAGTCCGCCTTTAGCCCCGAATCCTTGTGGAGTGGGCGGCTTGCCTTTCGTAACGGCAGATGCAGCCGGAGACGGTGACGTTTCGGCATCCATGCCGTCTGCCGCCGTGATCCGGTAAAAATAGCGGACATTGTCTCCCAGTTTGTCTTTATCAGTATAATTAAAGTCTTTGCCGGCAGTCGTATCCGCCGCATCGATCTTCTTTATTTTCTTGAAATCGTCGTTCTCTGATGTGCCTCTGTAAACGCAGTAACTTTTGATAACGGGAGAATCAAGCGGAGTCCACGAGACCATTATCTCCCTTATCATATCGCCCTGGACGGAGAGGCCGGTTACCGTAGGTATTGCAGAGCCCTTGACCGGTGTGGAAAAATCACTTTCCAGATTCTTCTCGTTGTATGCTGTCAACTGGTAATAGTACTGCCCTCCGTCGGCAAGCCCCTTGTTCAGGTAAGTTACCTTGAGCACTTTGTCGAGAGACGGGCCCGAATCGGTACCCGCCCCGAGATCAGCGCTCACAAGATTGGCTACCTCCTTGTAAGGTCCGTCCTTTGCTTTCGATCTGTAGAGCTTGTAGCCTTTCAGCTTTAGCGTATCCTCGCTGACCACGGGACTGGGAGACCACGTGAGTTCAATGCCTTTCACATGGGCATCCGTTTTCAAGATGACGGGAGGATTCGGAGTCAACGCCGTACCGGCAGAAATCACGGCTGAGAAGTCGCTCTTCAGTCCCTTTGCATCAAAGGACCTCACTTTGTAAAAATATGAAGCACCTCTTTCAACTTCCTGATCCAGATATTCGGGACGGTCCACCTGGGAGATCTTCACGAAGGGTCCGGCCTCGGCAGTACTGCGGTAGACCTCGTATCCGGATGCAGCGGTACCTGAGGCATCCTCCCAGTTCAGACGAACCCATTTGCTGCCGGACCGCTTTTGCACATTGGCCGGTCCGCTCACGCCCGTCTTTTCGAGGTCTCTCCTCTTCGATGCATAATCCGATATAACGGAGGCAATCGAAGCACTGAGATTCTTGACCTCGGTCATCAGTCCTGCATCGCCGACGGCGCTCATCTGTTTTTCGAAGATGACCCGCTTCTGGACGATATGAATTACCTTGCAGCTGACAAAGATGACCGTGTCTTTCTTCCCCACTGTCCCGACAACGATCATATTGAGGCCCAGTCTCGATCCTATATTCGAAACGCTCTCCACGTTATCGTTCTGCTGGAGGTCGTTGAGACTCAAGAATGTCTCGAGCTCCTTGCGGTCGAGTAAGGCGAAAGAAGGGTCACAGCCAAGATTGTTGATGAGGAGATTGGTGACCATCGTGTTGTAGCCGGAGGCCTCGATGTTCACTGCACCGAAGTTGAAGACCGCGATCCTGGTCAGAGGAGAACCTGAAGCCTGGGGTGCGGAGGGCGATGCAACAGCCGCAAGCAGAAAGAGTATAAAAATGATGGGGATCATTCTTTTCGCCATATATCTCCTCCAAATCCGGTGTGCATTTCAATTCTTCTTCTTGAAACTACCTTCCCTGAAGCAATGATTCGATGAGTTCGGTTGATTTCTGCGATATAGGTGTGAAGATGCCCTTTGACTTCTCATCGAAGATCGCATCCGTGTATTTCTCGATCGCGAGGTCATCGTTGCGACGCTTCAGCCTCTGCTGTTCACCCTGGTTGAAGTATTCCACCTCGAGGCTCTGGTAGTGTTTTAATACGCTCTTCCCCATCTCCGAGATCTTTTCGTTCGTCAAATCATCAAGCACCTCCGGCTCGGTCGGAAGCTCCAGGGCCTTGTGGGGAATGTTCGCAGCCGGCACGGCATCCTGATAGGTGCCTTCCTTGAGCATCTTTCCCGACACGGTATTGGTGAAGATGTTTTCCCCCGTTGCGGTATCCACGAGCTTATAAGAGACCTCAATCATGGCACTGATGCGGGTTACCCCCTGCCTGTAGGATACGAACTGATAATTCTTCTTCTTGATTGTTCTCGGGGGTGCGGTTTTCAAGTCCTCCTCCATTGGTCTCGGATGCATGATCAGCCAGTCCGAAAACTCCGGATTGCGAACGTCTTCCTCATCCACGAGCACTTTCACCTGACTCGTGCTCGGATTATCCGTAGTCTTGGAAGAGAAGTTGAGGACATCACCCATTATGAACGTATCGATGCCCCGCATCTTCGCCGTCTGCACGGACTTCACGTCAACGATGCCCGTCTGTCCCAGTTGCATCTCCCTCAGGATTGACTGCAGATTCTCCCTTTCGATGATTCGGAGATCACCGCTGGCATTCTTGTGAAGATAAGTTATCAGCTTGTTTGCTGCGATCTTCCCAGCGTCCTTGTTATTGCTGGGGCTGCCGAAATCAAAAACAGCTATCGACTTCTTGATCCGCTTATTGATGTAATCTTTAGTTTCAAGGATCTTCTGAAACAAGTCCTGATAATTCGCATTTATCCCTTCTGCCTTCTGATACCACACCAGCGCATTCCCCCACAATTCCTTGCCGGCGTATTTCTCGGCCCTGTCCATGAGCCTTGCGCACAACTTACCGGTAAAATTCCTGTAGGCCGCGTCTCCCTGCAGGGAAGGAGTATATGCCTTTATGAGTTCGGATTTTTTCATCGCGGCATAGAGTCTTCCCTGGTCGGAAAGCCTTACCCCTTCCTCAAAATATATCCTCCCGACCTTCTCCTTCAGGACGCCCAGCTTCGTCGCCAGCGGCTGGTCTTCCGGTTTGTACGACAGAGCCTTTTCGTACATGGAGATAGCCTTATCCCAATTTTGTTCGCGTGTAGCCCTATCGCCTGCTCCCACATAATAGTCGCCGTTATCCTTGGAAAGAGCATCCTGATAAAGCTTTTCCGCGTCGTAGTATGCGGGGTTAATGTCGATAACGGCCTTGAATGCCTGCGCTGCCGATTTCCACTCCTCCTGCCTGCTTAAGGAAACGCCCTGCTGATAGAAGAGTCTGGCTCCTTCCTGCTCTATTTTGGTGATTCTTGCGCCCGTATCCTCGTAGCCGGGAAAGAGCCTGTTGACCTGCTTCAATTTCGCGAGCGCCGTCAGCCAGGCCTCCCTCTGCATGTCCGTCTCCGATTGGCCGTACAACAGCTTTACCTGATTATTTAATGATTCGATTTTTTCTTTCAGATTGTCGTTGAAACTCTTGATCGTCTTGTTTGTCGGGTCCAGGTTGTAAGCAAGGGAGCTCTCTTTCGATATCTGCTCAAGTGCCGGTATGCTTTCCTGGGACTGGGCGAGTTGCGACTTTGCCTTCTCATAATGAACTTTGGCGGCTTCCTGCTTCGCCTTGAGAAGAGTATCTTTGTATTCCTGGTTGTCAGGACTCTCTTTCAGCGCGGTCTCAAAATAGCCAATCGCTTCATCCCATCGATTCTGCTTCCCCAAGTCCTGACCCGTCTTATAGCTCTCGCTTACAATGCAGCCTGCGAGCAGGATAAGAACAAGCAAACCGATTAGACACATACGATGTCTTCTAGTCTCCATCACGGCCCCCCTTGCATAAGTATTCTAAGGATATGTTTACGGCGCAAATTTGGCTTCAACCTTGTTTTGCGTAATCTTTAGTATCTTAATCTTCCTGCTGCCTATTGCAATCGCTGCCATATCATCCGCCAGACTCTGGGTATTCCCTTTGAGTTCGATATCGACCTCAAGCTCGCCGCCTGCATAAGACCTCTGGTAAAGCTGCCTGAAGCCCTTTACCTTTGCCGCCAGAAGTTCCTTGAAGCGGAGAAGATCGCGGTACGCATGGAGACCCGATACCTCGACCTTTACTGTGGCCACGTTCGTCACCTCCGATGACCACCGCTCCAGTAACTCTTCTTTCATACCCCGCGCCAGTTCTTTAGCGGCGTCATCGACGGCGGTCGTCAATTCGCCTTTCCTCATCTTGCTGTCTGTGGCAATGACTTCCCCTGTGTCGCCGTTTATTACCTTGCCGGAGACGGTAACATCATTTGAGGTAACCTCTATGTCCCCCATCTTGACGTCACTCATCTTGTACGCCTTGCTTACGACCTCTACCTTGCAGAGGATCGCAATCTCGGCGCCATACATCTGGGCTATCTTCGCAACCTCTTTGCGGTCACCCTCGAGGTCGCGCACCTTGCCCTTCTTCACGGAGTCAGAATCAACGACCTTGAAGCCATTGGACATGAAGTACTTGGCGATCGCTGCTTCAGCGATAGCATCCTTCTGCGCCTTTTCGCTCATTATGACTATCAGACGAGGTCTTGATTTTCTGGTCATGATGAGGTCTACGGCAGCCATGCGGTCTTTCAATCTGCCGGTGCCGATATCGGCCTCAATCGTAACCTTATAGTTATTGCCGACTCTGCCTTCGGAAATTATCCCGTAAGAGTTGATGAATCCTTTGGAATCGGAAAGCAGTTGATCCATCTTGACCTGAAAATTCTCGACCTCCGTTACACTTGTTATCATCACGCCCGCCTTTTCCTCGACTGCATTACGCTGAGCGTTTTCGATGGCCTTATCTCTCGCAATATCGACTGCATTGTCGTAGATAGTGGCCATGCCCATGGCCTTCACCTTATCTTGTGCATAGGAGGGGAAAAGTGGAAGGGTAAGAAACATGACTAATGCATAAACAATGACCAACGTTTTTCTCATGGCGGGCGTCCGTTTATTATTGTCAAGATATAGTTGGATAAAACGTATCTGCTGCTGCATCATCTTGAGGATTCCAAGACACTCGGGCAATCAAGAGCATGCATCTAGCTACTGGAAGGAAGCGCGGAAGAATATACTGAAATAGCCATAGGGTGTCAAGATTATTTCAGAAATGCATAAGGTATAACATGCTGAATGGGGGAACTGCCGGCGAGAGATTTAGGCACACAACTCTACATCACCTTACCGATATAATCATCGACGGCAACTTGCCAATATCTCATCGTTTTTCCGGTCGCTTGCGTGAATTTTCTGCAGTTTAACACGCTGTAATGCGGCCGGTGGGCAGGCCTTACTAGTTTGTCCGAGTTTATGGGTCTCACTGTCACCCCGGTGATACCGGCAAAATTAAGGATCCTCAGGGCAAACGCATACCAGCTACAATTCCCCCTATTGGTTATATGGAACGTCCCTCTGAATTGACCTTCAACCAACAGCTGGATTGCACCCGCAAGATCCCACGTGAAGGTGGGCGACCCTACCTGGTCGTCTACTACCTCCAGATATTTCTCCGACCTGGCCTTCTCGACAATCGTCCTAACAAAATTCTTTCCATTCCTCCCATAAA
>DATJBN010000250.1:0-7763 GCA_035515335.1 Syntrophales bacterium
CCGGACAGATCGGCGGGAAGGCGGCTGGAATGCTTCTGGCGAGGCGCATCCTGGAAAAAAGCGACCAGGATTTTTCACAGATTCTTGAAGCTCATGATTCCTTCTATATAGGATCGGATGTTTTCTTCACCTTTTTGGTGAATAACGATTTGTTCCGCCTCAGGTTGCAATTGACCCGCGGCTCTCATATTTCACATGATGAATTTGGAGAAGTGGAGCACCGTTTCCTGGAGGGCAAATTCCCCCAGGAGATAATTGAACAGTTTAGCAATATGCTGGATTATTATGGCCAGGCACCGATCATTGTCAGATCCAGCAGCCTCCTCGAGGATAGCTTCAGGAACGCCTTTGCGGGCAAATACCGCAGCGAATTTTGCGTGAATCAAGGAAGCTCAGAAGATCGTATGGAGGCCTTCGTGAGAGCTATAAAGCTCGTGTACGCCAGCGCGCTGAATCCGGACGCTTTGTCTTACCGCCGGGCCATGGGGCTTGAGAACAGAGATGAACAGATGGCGATCCTCGTGCAGCGCGTATCAGGCTTGCCTTATAAGAAATATTTTTTCCCGGCCTTGGCCGGCGTCGCCTGCTCCCGGAATCTATATGCGTGGACGGACCGCATAGATGCATCGAAGGGATTGATCCGCCTCGTTTTCGGACTGGGGACGCGTGCCGTCAACCGCGTCGGGAATGACTATCCGAGAATGATTGCGATCAGCCATCCCGAGCTCCGACCGGAATACGGGGTACGCGTAGCAAAATACTCGCAATGGGAGGCCGACCTTCTTGACTTAGAGAAGAATGAATTTGTGACTGTCCCCGTAGAGGACGTGCTTTCTAACAGGGATTATCCGAATCTACATCTACTCATATCGCTGCTTTCCGACGGATACATGCTCGATCCATTCATGGGGCGACTGGACGGTTCGTCGCAGAGGCTCATCCTTACATTTAACAATCTCATCAACCGCACGGCGTTCATAAAAATACTTGACTCGATGCTGGCCCGGCTTGAAGAGGCGTATGGACATCCGGTGGACACGGAATTCACGGCTTCCATTGACACAGGCGGTCAAATCAGGATAAATCTCTTACAGTGCCGGCCTATGACTGTCCCAGGAGTGGTAGGTTCGGTAAGCTTCCCGGATAACGTTCCAGGAGAACACGTACTATTCAGGGCTAGCCGCACTATCAGCGGCGGGATCATTTCCGATATTAAGTACATTCTATTCATCGATCCGAAACGCTATGCCGCGGTCGAATCCATTGACGTGAAGAAGTCACTGGGTCGCATTGTAGGATCAATAAATACGCATCCTCTAATCAAACAGGGAAAGATCATGATGATGGGACCCGGCCGCTGGGGGAGCAGCAATATCGATCTTGGCGTCAACGTGAGTTACGCGGATATTAACAACACAGGCATACTGATTGAAATTGGTCGTGAGGAAGCGGGGCACCTTCCAGAGTTTTCTTACGGCACCCATTTCTTCTTAGATTTAGTTGAGGCGGGAATCATATATATACCGGTTTATCCTAGCGACCCGGAAGCCGATTTCAATCACAAATTTTTTCAAAGCTCCCCCAACGTACTTGCGGAACTTCTGCCAGATGCATCTAAATTTGAGGATGTATTGCAGGTCATTGATGTGCCGGCAACGACGGATGGGAAATTCGCCAAAGTGATCGCTGATCCTCAGCGGCAGATGGCAATTTGCTATATCGCGTGACGATGATCCTGAGAAACTTGCACTTTCAATAAGCCGAAGATAAGCCCCATCGGGCTCGATGATGGAATCAAATCCACCCGCGTAGTTTCATAGCCTCAACGACGCGTTCCACCGCGACCACATAGGCAGCCTGACGCATGTTGGTGTTGTATTTCCTGGAAGTGTTTATGACGGAATGGTATGCAGTAGTCATCTTCCTGTCGAGACGTTTGTGGATGTCTTCCAACTCCCAGTAGTACATGTAGGCGTTCTGAACCATCTCGAAATATGATACCGTGACGCTCCCAGCGTTACACAAAAAATCGGGAATCACGTGAATACCGTTCCTGTGGAGAATATCGTCCGCCTCCATAGTGGTCGGTCCAGTGGCAAGTTCCGCGATTATCCTCGCCTTGATCCGCGGGGCATTTCTATCCGTTATTACGTTCTCCATTGCAGCGGGTATGAGGATATCTATGTCCAGCTCAAGGATGTCTTCGTTAGAGATGGGTTTTGCACCGGGGAAATAAATGACCGACGAGGTCTTTGCCTTATGGATGCCGACCTCTTCGGGATCAAGCCCGTCTTCCTTGTAAATGCCGCCCTTCGAGTCACTGACAGCCAACACCTTACAGCCCAGCACGGATGTCGCAAGGCAGGCTGCGTGATATCCGGCGTTGCCGTACCCTTGAATTGCCACTGTTGCTTGTGAAAGATCAACGCCGCATTCCTGAGCCGCCTCTCGAACGGCGTAGAGGCCGCCCAGCGCAGTAGCGTTACTCCGGCCTTCGGAGCCACCGAGGGATAAAGGCTTTCCGGTAATAACGCCGAACTGGTTCTTCCCGCAAAGCCTCGAGTATTCATCCATCATCCACGCCATGATCTGCGGGTTCGTATATACGTCCGGAGCCGGGACGTCTTTGTCGGGACCGATCACCTGCCACAGTCTATCCACGTATGTTCGGCTCAGTCGTTCAAGTTCTCCCTGTGACATTTCCTTGGGGCTGCAGACCACACCGCCTTTTCCGCCGCCGAGAGGAAGATCGAGAAGCGAACATTTCCAAGTCATCCACGCCGCATGGGCTCTCACATTGTCTATCGTTTCTTCGGGATGAAAGCGGATTCCTCCCTTGGTAGGGCCCCTGGCATCGTTGTACTGGACTCTAAATCCCTGAAACACCCTCGTTGAACCGTTGTCCATGCGTACCGGAAGAGAAACATGAAATTCGCGCATCGGTGTCCGAAGAACTTCATGAATTCCCGGTTCCAAATTCAAGATCCTCGCGCACTGATCCAATTGTTTCGTGGCAATGGCAAAGGGGTTCGTTTTAACCATAATAAAATCCTTCCAGGCATTTTCCTTTCGAGTCGTCGCATTATACACACTTATCAAATTTATGTCTAATGAATTATAACGTGCGTGAGCCGAAATGCTAAGAATTATTGCGTATTAAGAGAATGAATCGCTTCGGAACATGAAGGGTCTGGTGGTGATAGTAAAACATTTTTGAGCAAAAACACCATGATAATGAAACATTATCGTTGACAATTTAATAAAAAGTTGTTAGTCGAAACGGCAAACTATTGCCGATTGCCTTATGAAGAAATTTTTTGACTCTGAAGGAATTGAAAGAAAAATAGTCCTTATCCTCAGGCTTATCAAAGAGAGCGGCCAGCCTATCGGCGCCTGTCTTATATCGAGGCGGATGCGGGACTTTGGTGTTACGTTGAGCGAGCGGGCCGTCCGCTATCATCTGAAAATTATGGATGAGAGAGGGTTGACGCGCCTGGCCGGAAGAAGGGAAGGAAGAGCCGTAACCGATAAGGGTATCGACGAACTCAATAATGCGATGGTGCAGGATAAGATCGGGTTTGCCATATCCCGGATCGAGATACTAGCCTATAAGACGACATTCGACCCAATCCATTGTCGGGGTTTCCTGCCTGTAAATATCTCGCTGTTTCCGAAGGATCAGTTTGGAGATGCACTCAAGGTAATGAGAAAAGCCTTTGAGACGGGAATGACCGTCAGTGATCTCGTGGCCGTTGCAGGAGAGAATGAAAGGCTGGGCAACATAACAGTTCCAGAGGGCAAAATCGGTCTTGCCACCGTTTGCAGCATAGTGATCAATGGCGTGTTGCTCAAAGCAGGCATTCCTATGGACTCAAAATTCGGGGGAATTTTGCAGGTAAAAGACAGGAGCCCGCTGAGGTTTGTTGAACTAATTTATTATTCGGGTTCCTCCCTTGATCCTTCTGAAACCTTTATCATGGCGAGAATGACCTCTGTAAGCAGCGTTCTCGAGAAAGGGGATGGCAAGATACTGGCCAACTTCAGGGAAGTTCCCGCCCCGTGCAGAGAGCTTGTCGTTGAACTAGTATCCAAGCTCAATCGAGCAAGGATTGGCGGCGTCCTTTCCATCGGCGAGGTCAGTGAGCCGGTCTGCCAGGTGCATGTGGACCTGAACAAGGTTGGGATGATTCTCACCGGCGGACTCAACCCGATTGCCTGTGCACAAGAAGCCGGGATTCAGGCGGAGAATCGCGGTATGGCCTCTGTCATGGATTACAGGGACCTGCGCAGATTCTCGGAAGCTTACAAAGCCAGGCGCTATAAGCAATAGTTCGACCAGAACTTCAAAAAAGAGGTGTATCAAATATACCAGGAAGGAAGGAGAAGAAACAAATGAATCTTAGAAGGCCAAATGCGAATGAGGCGACAGGGACATTTAACCGTTCGAGAGACGTAGCACCCATGTCGGGAATCTGTACCAGGTGTGTCGACGGATGCAGAGGAGGTTGCGAGCTGTGGCTATCAACGTTCAGAGGTCGTGAAGTCCTGTATCCCATAACATTCGGAGAAATGACGGCAGGTGCCGACAAGAATTATCCCATCGATTATTCCCATCTCAGCATCCAGGGATATGCAATCGGTGCAGAGGGTTTGCCGAAGGGTATCAAGGCCGATTCGGACACGGCCATATTTCCAGCTGTTGATACGCAGACAGAGTATGGATGGAAGAAAAAGGTGAAAATGCGCCTCCCCATTTTTACCGGTGCTTTGGGTTCAACGGAGATCGCCCGCAAGAACTGGGAGCATTTTGCCATAGGCGCCGCTATTTCCGGGGTAACCATTGTCTGCGGCGAGAATGTCTGCGGAATAGACCCGGGGCTTCAGCTTGACGGCAAAGGAAAGGTTGTAAAATCCCCGGAAATGGATCGACGCATTGAAACCTATAAGCGGTATCATGAAGGATACGGCGAGATACTTGTACAGATGAACGTCGAGGACACGAGGTTCGGTGTGGCCGAGTACGTGCTCAATAAGCATAATCTCGATACGATTGAATTGAAATGGGGACAGGGCGCCAAGTGTATCGGCGGAGAGATCAAGGTAAATTCTCTGGAAAGGGCATTAGAGTTGAAAAAGAGAGGGTACATAGTCCTGCCTGATCCAATCCTGCCCGAAAACCAAGCGGCATTCAAAGACGGGGCAATTAAGGAATTTGAGAGGCACTCGCGCGTGGGTTTCGTTGAGAGAGATTCATTCCTTAAGGAAGTGGAAAGACTCCGTAAGGTCGGGTTCAGAAGGGTTACCCTTAAAACAGGCGCCTATTCGGCTGTTGAATTAGCGATGGCTATACGCTACGGGGCAGAGGCTGGAATAGATCTGCTGACGATAGACGGAGCACCGGGCGGAACAGGCATGAGCCCGTGGACAATGATGAACGAATGGGGGATTCCCAGCTTCTATCTGCACTGTCTCGCCCGTCAATACTGTGAGAAGTTGACTAGGAAGAAGATAAGAGTTCCCGATATAGCCGTTGCCGGCGGCTTGTCGACGGAAGACGGGGTCTTCAAGGCTATAGCAATGGGAGCACCTTACGTGAAAGCCGTATGCATGGGAAGAGGTATGATGATCCCCGGCATGGTAGGCAAGAACATTGGTGAGTGGCTAAAGGCCAAAGACTTGCCGAAGACAGTCTCCAAGTACGGGACGACGATTGAAGAAATCTTTGTGAGCTATGAGGAACTGAAAAACAAGTACGGCAGCGAAATGAAGAACATTCCCACCGGCGCCATCGGACTTTACACCTTCAGCCAGAAGTTCAAGGCGGGGTTGCAGCAGTTGATGGCAGGGAGCAGAAACTTCAAGATGTCTCTGATTTCCCGCGAAGATCTTATGGCTCTCACAGAAGAAGCAGCCAAGGTATCGGGCGTATCTTACGTAATGGATGCACGCCGCAAAGAGGCAGAGAAGATTCTTTCCAAATAAGATAGACCTTTTCATTCTGAAGCCTAAGGCCCTCTGCCCAAAAAGCAGAGGGCTTTAGTGGAAAAGTACTTCTCATAGACGTTCTCAGGATCAAGCCGGCCTGTTCTCCCTTCGAGCGGCGCCTTCCATTTCCGTTTTCTTCATGGAGATCAGGATGGCAGTGATCGCCGCCTGTGTCATGCCTGGTATTCTTTCGGCCTGACCGATGGTAGATGGTTCCACTCTCTTTAGCTTTATCTTTAGTTCACTCGAAAGCCCGGGGATACAGTCATAATCAATGTCTCTGGGGATATTTTTTCCTTCCACCCTCTTCATTTTTTCCACCGCTTCCTTCTGCCGCATTATATATCCTTCGTACTTGGATTCGATGGAAATCTGTTTTCTAACGAATCTGTCCTCTATTGGAAACCATCCCTCGAAGACGGAGAGATCATCGTAGGATATCTCGCTCCTTTTCAGAAGCTGATAAAGCGTGACGGGATTCTTGATCGGAGCGGTGCCCATCTTTTCCAGGATTCTGTTGACGGTCTCATTGGGAAACAGTCTTACCGAGGAAAGCCGCCTTATCTTCTCTTCTACCTCATGGACACTTTCCTGCAGGCGAAGATAGCTGTCATGGGGAATGAGACCCAGGTCATGTCCTTTCGGCATGAGGCGAATCACAGCGTTGTCCTCGCGAAGAATCAGGCGGTATTCCGCACGTGACGTGAACATCCTGTATGGCTCATCAACGCCTCTGGTCACAAGGTCATCTATCATGACCCCCATATAGGCTTCGGAACGGTCGAGTATGAAAGGAAGCCTTTTCTGAATGGAGAGTGCAGCATTGATCCCGGCCCATAACCCCTGTGCAGCGGCTTCTTCATATCCGGACGTTCCGTTGATCTGCCCCGCAAGGTAAAGCCCTTTTATCGTCTTTGTCTCCAGGGTCTTTCGGAGTTGCGTCGGCTGCACGAAGTCGTACTCAATGGCATATGCCGGCCGCATTACTTCCGCGTTCTCAAGACCGGGAACACTGTGGATGATCTTCTCTTGAAGGTCTTGAGGCATGCTGTTTCCAAGCCCTTTGGCATAGATCTCTTCTGTATCTAGGCCTTCAGATTCCAGAACTACCGGGTGCCTCTCTTTGTCAGTGAAGCGCATGACCTTGTCTTCCAGAGAGGGGCAATAACGGGCGCTTATCCCTTTTATAGTGCCTGAATAGAGCGGGGAAGACATTATATTTTCCCTGATTAGACTGTGGGTTTCCCTGGTGGTGTAAGAAAAATATGAAGGCAGCCGTTCCGTGCGCAGTTTCTCTGTTGAGTAGGAAAAAGGCTCCGGGTCGGGATCACTGTCCTGGCGCTCGAGGTTGGAAAAATCGATCGTCGACGCACGCAGCCTTGGAGGGGTTCCTGTCTTCATGCGTCCCATCTCGAAGCCCAACGACACGAGGGATTCGGCCAGTCGAACTGACGCCGTTTCTCCCGCCCTTCCTGCCTGGTAATGGACTGTTCCGATATGGATCAGACCGTTGAGAAATGTACCAGTCGTGATGATGACCGCCCTTCCCCGATAAAAAACGCCGATATGGTCTTCGACGCCAAGAACCCTGCCGTCCTCGACAATGAGGCGGTCGATCAGGGTCTGCCTGAGATGGAGATTTTTCTCCCGCTCTACGACGGCTTTCATGGCAAGCCTGTAGAGTTGTTTGTCGCATTGGAACCTCGAGGATTGGACGGCAGGCCCTTTCGAGGCGTTGAGCAGGCGGAAATGTACAGCCGTCTTGTCGGCAATCCTTC
>DATJBN010000251.1:0-7689 GCA_035515335.1 Syntrophales bacterium
GGCGGTCAGCCTCTGTCTCAATGCAGCAACCCTCTTGCCTCGCGACCCTTTCATTATTTTAGCCCCAGGTGGAACCCACGGCCAGCCGCCTTTCTCCGCAACAGCCTGATATGCAATCAACTCATTCCGCAATGCGGCATAGCCGGGATAAGGAGGTGCAAGATCGGCAATCGCCTTCTGTATGTCCTGTGATAGGGCGGCCTCGCTCAAGATTTCCGGAAGATCGGCATTCTTCGCCCCGACAACCCAGTCAGGATACACCTTCTCGTGGTCCACCCTTCCCTCATGGATGTGTGAAGCATAAAGGAAGAAAGTCTCTGTCAACATCAAATCAAGTTCGGCAAGCTTTGCCGCATCGAATGCGCCAGTCCCATTCCGGTCCTTGTAGAAGCCTGCAAGCATTTCTTCTATCCTGCCGGGATTATAATCATCCGGATTGAGTCCCTCCTGCCTTGCCGCGCGGACCACAGAAAGAAGATCGAAGGCAATCGGAGAGAGGCCGTAGTCGTCGCTCCAGGCGGGCTGAAATTTGCGCGCCTCATAGAATTCCAGGACGAGATGTGAAACTGCAGGCATTCCCACCCGGCTTCCCCGTTCCGACACAGCTTCGGTTCCTACGGTGTGGGTCAGATGGTCACGTACGTCCTCCGACAGCGTCCCGGAGTCCGAGACAACCGGAGACGCAAGAAATAGAATAAAGGCGAGTAGGCATGCTGCAAAAATTCTCTTATTCACCTGCATGGCATCAAATATCTTCTCCCATTTCGAGCAAGATCTTTGTCAACTCCTTGATCTGATCTCTGAGACCCGCCGCCTTTTCAAATTCAAGATTCTTTGCGGCCTTTTTCATTTCCTCCTTCAACTTCGCTATCATGAGAGGCAGCTCTTCCTCGGAGACTGCGATCTCTTTTCCCGGAGTGGCAGCGGGAACAGTAACATAATCTGCTTCATAGATCGAAGACAGTATATCATGTATGTCTTTCTTTATGGACTCCGGTGTGATGTTGTGCTCTTCGTTATAGCGCGTCTGGATTTTCCTTCGCCTCTTAGTCTCGTTGAGACAGGCCCTTATCGAATCCGTTATTGTGTCCGCATACATTATAACAGTGCCTGCGAGATTCCTCGCCGCCCTTCCGCTTGTCTGGATCAGGGAGCGCTCGGAGCGAAGGAACCCTTCCTTATCGGCGTCCAGAATAGCGACAAGAGATACCTCTGGGATGTCGAGTCCTTCACGAAGAAGATTCACGCCGACAAGAACGTCAAACTCTCCCAAACGTAGATCTCGGATGATACTCACACGCTCGAGCGTGTGAATATCCGAGTGAAGGTATTTCACCCTGACCCCCAGCCCCTGGTAGTAGGAGGCCAGGTTTTCAGCCATTCTCTTGGTCAAGGTGGTAACGAGGACGCGCTCGTTCTTATTTACCTTCTTACGTATTTCTGAAAGGAGATCATCCACCTGATGCTTAACCGGTCTTACGATTATCTCCGGGTCGGCGAGTCCCGTGGGCCTTATGATCTGCTCGACTATCCTGCCTCTCGCCTTCGTGAGTTCGTATACGGCAGGCGTTGCCGACACGTATATCCTTTGGTTCCCGAACCTCTCGTATTCCGCAAACATCAACGGACGGTTGTCCAAAGCGGAGGGAAGACGGAAGCCGTATTCGACGAGCGTCTCTTTACGTGCTCTGTCGCCACGGTACATGCCTATCAACTGCGGAATCGTGGCGTGACTCTCGTCGATGATGACGAGCGCATCATGAGGCAGGTATTCCATGAGTGTGGGGGGAGGTTCACCGGCCTTTCTGCCCGTGAGATGACGGGAATAATTCTCGATGCCCTGGCAGTAGCCCATCTCCTCCATCATCTCCAGATCGAATCTTGTTCTCTGCTCAAGCCTTTGCGCCTCAAGAAGCTTATTCTGGCCGCGGAGTTCCCGCAGCCTTTCATCAAGCTCCTGTCTGATTGCCGCCACGGCCCTCTTCATATTGTCTCTCGTCGTCACGTAATGACTTCCCGGGTAGACCGCGATCTCCCGTACCGAACGGAGTTTTCGTCCCCGTAGAGGGTCTACGATCGAAATGGATTCAACTGAGTCACAGAAGAATTCGATCCTGATGGCATTCTCTTCTTCATATGGCGGAAAGATCTCTATGACGTCCCCCCGCACCCTGAACGTGCCCCTGTGAAAATCGATGTCATTGCGTTCGTATTGTATCTCTACCAGTTTCTTCAATATTTCGTCGCGGGGAACCTCCATGCCGTCTTCCAGGAACAGGGTCATGCCGTGGTAGGCCTCGGGAGATCCGAGACCGTAGATGCAGGAAACGCTTGCCACGATGATCGTGTCTCTTCGTTCTAGAAGAGAACGCGTTGCCGAATGGCGCAGTTTGTCGATTTCTTCGTTGATTGATGTGTCTTTCTCAATATACGTATCCGTGCTCGGGATGTAGGCCTCGGGCTGATAATAGTCGTAGTAGCTCACGAAGTACTCAACTGCGTTTTCCGGAAACAGTGTCTTGAATTCGCCATAGAGTTGGGCTGCAAGCGTCTTATTATGGACGATCACAAGTGCCGGTCTCTGCACCTCGTGAATTACATTCGCAACGGTAAATGTCTTGCCGGAACCCGTAACTCCAAGAAGAACTTGATGGGGCGCCCCTTTTTTTAAGCCGTCGGCAAGATATGAGATGGCTTTATTCTGGTCGCCTCTTGGCTCGAACTCGGTGACGATTCTGAATCGATTCACTTTTAGGATCTTTCTCTCTTTTGCTTTTCCTCAAAAATGTGAAGGCATAATAGACAGACTTTTTCTGTTCCTGCAACAGGGAAATGCCTTTCAGCAAGATCTCTCCCCGCAGACATATCCGGAAGGCCTACGGGCTGGTTGAGCTGCCCCGTTGAATCGGAAATGACAAGATGTTGAATCCGGCAGCAAGCAAATGGGGGCATATTGTTCCCCGGGGAGCTGAGATTCTCCGCAAGCGTGCTTGGGAGAGCCTAATACGAAATACGCTGGTGGTAAGAGACCCGGTGAAAGAATCCATCCGTGAGATCATTGGTGAAAGCCAGGAACCGGGAGAGGCAATTTTTTGCCGCAAAGAGAGCAAAAAATGGTTTCTCATTTACTTTAATTCATGGATATCGCAAGCACATCTATATGAAATCACGATACAATATTTTGCGCCGCGCGTGGCACATTTCATGCTTATTTTTTAAGTAGCCATGGGTCGCATAACTTTGGCATAACCTGTATGTTGCACAAAATCAATTACAGAAAGACAGGTGAACACCTTGAACACGCAATTTGAGAAATACTCGATCGAAGTTCCGGCTCGCATCGAGGTCAAGTCGGCAGAAAAAGTAAGAAGCTTCTTTCTTCGAACCGCAAGCATCTCGGCAAAGGAAGTTACTTTTCTTACGGACCAGCCTCTCCCGGAGAATTCACACGTAAACCTGGAACTCATGCTCGATTTCGCAAGACCGGGAAAAAAGGAGAAAACCATTCTGATAAACGTCACCGGAAGAGTAGCAAACTGCACACCATCAGAAATGACCATTATGTTAAATGAGGACTATCAGATAACGAAGGTGCGGACAGAAGAGTCCCCTGACAGCGTCGTGCTGATAGCGGAAAGGGTTTTTTGATTTGGAACTTCACGAACAGGGCAGACCGATGGGAAGCAGGGTCCTTGTCGTAGACGACAATCATGATGTAGTAAACATCGTGGAGTCATGGCTCAAGGCAAATGATTACGAAGTATATACCGCTTTTTCCGGAGAGGAGGGGCTGGCCAAGACGAAGTTATTGAGGCCTGATGCGGTAATACTCGACATAATGATGCCTGATATAGACGGATCCAGTGTTGCAGCCGAAATAAAAGACGACCCGGGAACCAATCAGATCCCGATCATTTTCCTCACGGGCGCCGTAAAGTCAACGGAACTCCCAAAGAATAACATCGTGGGCGGCCAATATTTTCTCGCCAAGCCCTTCAAGGGCGTCGATCTCCTCAAGATGCTGCGCCTGGTAATTTGCGGCAACATGAAGTATTGAAAGAACTCTGCAACTCACAAAGTCACGACGCACTTCCATCCGATATCCCAGTCAACCTTATCGCCAATATTTGTTCATGTTGTGTCAGGATTTGAGGAAGCCGCCGCAATGTCTTCCTGATCAGATCCTTCCTTTGCGAGACATGTCTTCGAAGACGGGAGATAGATGCGAAAAGTCGTCCCCATGCCTTCTTTGGATTCCACAACTATAGACCCGTTATGGCTCTTGACGATCGAATAAGCAATGGCAAGCCCCAGACCTGTGCCCTTCTGCGCCCCCATTTCTTTTGTCGTGAAGAACGGGTCAAATATCCTTGACACATTCTCATGAGGTATTCCCCTGCCGGTATCGGCAAGCGTCACCCTCACATATTTCCCTTCCCCTAAAGGAAGTTCTCCCGCTTCTCCCGCTTCTTCCACATCGACATTTTCCACGGTTGCGGCAAGTGTACCGCCGTCCGGCATTGCCTCCACCGCGTTGGCAACCAAGCTGTGTATCACCTGCTTTATCTGTCCTTCGTCTATGTCGATGGGGGTCAGGTCCGAGGCAATCTGGAATTTGGCGGTCACACTTGAATTTCCCAAGAAGAAATGGACGCAGTTCTTTATCATCTCCCCTATATACATCGTTCTTAGGACGGGTGCCCCGCCTCTGGCAAAGGTGATCAACTGCCTCGTTATGTCGCTCGCCCGCAGTGATACCTGTTCTGCGGTATCGAGGAGCTTATATATCTTGTCGTCGGGACCTGCATGCATCTTCGCGAGAGATATGCTTCCCAGGATGGCATGCAAGAGATTATTGAAATCGTGTGCTATGCCGCCTGCGAGTGTGCCCACGGATTCCAGCTTCCTTGCCTTAAGAACTTCATCTTCCATTTTCTTGCGTTCCGTTATATTCTCGATCAGTCCGTCATACCTGTGGAGCAGACCGCTCTCGTCACGGTACGGAATCATGGTGTTTCGGACCCAGACAACGGTACCATCCCGTCGTATCAGCCGGTGCTCTATAGGCAGGATGTCGTTTCCGGACATAATCTTCCTCACCGCGCCTTCCACGGATTTGCGGTCTTCGGCGTGTATCATCGAGTACCAGAGGTTCGGATCTTTCTCATAATCCTGGGAATTGTAGCCGGTAACAGCAACACAGCCCGCGCTGTGTCTAGTCGAAACCGCCCGACCTTCTTTGACGACGACGGAATAGGTATAGGGGGTAACCGCATCCACCATCCTGCGGTACCTTATTTCGCTCTCCGACAATATCTCGTCCGCCAGTTTGTGTTCAGCCTCGAGTTTTTCCAGTTCCGCCACTCTCTGACTCAACTCAAATAATTCATTCAGAAGCTGATACTTTGTCTTGCTGTCCTTTTTCATCATATTTCCTTTGGATGTATTATATTGACATTAATCAGAATTATCAATACATCTCCCGGGAGAAGGGCCATTTTACCTTGACAAACAAATCCCGTTATGGTTAAAAAGTTATCTTAATATTTTCTGGTGGGGTTAAGCGAATGAAAAAGAATCTGACAAACTTCAGCAACACGAAGAGGAAGAGGACCCACGGCTTTCTTGTTAGAATGTCAGCCAGGGGAGGAAGATTGGTCCTAAGTCGCAGGCGAGCTAAGGGTAGAAAGAGACTGACCGTTTAACATCAGAAAAGCGGTCCATGGAAAAACAATCCTTTGGCAGGCACTTAAGAATCACCAAGAAAAGAGATTATTTGACCGTCTACAAGCAGGGGGCGCGCAGTTATTCGGAACATTTCACCATTGTGGCTTGCAGGAGTGAAATGGATACAAGCAGATTGGGAATAACGGTCAGTAAAAAGGTGGGGAACGCTGTAGAGAGAAACAGGATTAGACGCCTCGTTAGAGAGTTTTTTAGATTAAACAGGTCGAGGCTTTCTGTTCGACAGGACATCGTGATAATTGCCAACAAAAATATAGGGTCATTGACCTATCAAGATGTATGTGCGGAGTTGGAAAGCCATTTAATCGAAAAATCGAATGTATAGAATAACCTTCGAGCAGATTCTGGGAAAAATATTTATCGTCTTTGTACGATTATACCAGATATGCATATCCCCTCTTTTCGCTCCATGCTGCCGTTTTTACCCGTCCTGTTCTGAATATGCCGTAGATGCAATCCGGCGACACGGTCCATTCAAGGGACCGTTTCTGGGCATCATGCGGCTTCTCCGATGCCACCCTTTTCAGCCGGGCGGTTACGACCCAGTCAAGTAAAATGCAATGGTACGGAGGTACTGAATGGACAAGAAGGCCTTTCTTGCCATAATTCTGTCAGTAGCTGTTATTCTTACATGGCAGGCGTTTTTCGCGAAGAAACCGCCTCAGCAACCGGCTGAACCGGCCCGGCAGGAGACTGCAGTCAAAGAGAAGCCCGCCGTACAGCAGGCGGCGACGCAGCTGCCAGCGCAGGTCAAGAGTAAAACAGTCGCTCCGAAGCCGGTCACAGGGACGGAGAAGGATATCCCTGTCGAGACTTCCCTTTACAGGGCCGTGTTTACGACTAAAGGCGGCAGTCTAAAATCCTTCAAGCTGAAGAATTACCGGAGGTCGATCGAAAAAGACTCCGAGCTAATCGAACTGGTCCACGTATCGGACGGCATGCCGAGACCGCTTACGACGACCCTCCCCGACTCAAGCGTCGACGTCCATCCTGAAAGCAATTTTGTTTCTGATACGTCGTCGCTCGATCTCTCTCAAAGTCAGGAAAGCAGAAAGCTAATCTTCACCGAACAAATTGGGGAAATGAAGATGGAAAAGACATTCACCTTCTACCCCGACAAGTATGGCATCGACTTGGAAGTCAGGCTCTACAACTTGTCCACAGGTGCCCTGAGCGAGAGCGTGCTCCTCTCCTGGAACCAGTACGTAGATCCCAAGGCCGAAACAGACAGTTACGGCCATGAAGGGCCTGTTTCCCTCATTGGGGGCAGCGTTGACCGTTACGAAGTTAAAAAGATTGCTGCAGGAAAAACGGTGGGGCCCGATGTCGCATGGGCCGGATTCGAAAGCAAGTACTTCCTTGCCGCGATGGTGCCGCAAAATCCGACCTTGACGAGCCTGTCTCTTTCTGAGGATTCCCGAAACATGGTATCCGTGAGTCTCAAGAGCACACCCAGCATCATTCCTCCGGGGCAGGTCGGTTCTTTCGGCTACAGCATGTATCTCGGTCCCAAGGAATATGATTTTCTCAAGGCCCAGGGCGTAGGCCTCGAGGATGCCATTGATTTCGGTTCATGGATGAAGTGGCTTGCCATGCCTCTTCTGATTTCTGTTAAATTTCTCAACAGCTATGTTCACAATTACGGGATCGCGATCATCATCCTCACGATAATCATAAAAATCATCTTCTGGCCTCTCGGAAACAAGAGCTACAAATCGATGAAGGAGATGCAAAAGCTTCAACCGAAGATAGCCGAGCTAAGGGAAAGATACAAAAACGACAAGGCAAAGCTGAGCCAGGAGACCATGGCTTTGTACAAGACTCACAAGGTAAACCCACTCGGCGGATGCCTTCCGATGATCATTCAGATACCCGTCTTCTTCGGCCTATACAAGGCGCTGATGTATTCCATCGAGCTCCGCCACGCACCCTTTTACTTCTGGA
>DATJBN010000252.1:0-3688 GCA_035515335.1 Syntrophales bacterium
CGTTTTTTGCTTTGTAGTTTGCTGTGATCTGGACCTTTTCGTTCTCGATAATCGCAGTGATATTTCCCGAACTTATTTCTCTGAGAGGTTCAACGTCGAGACCCCGCATATCCGCCACAGTTTTCTCACATGCCGTCCACACCCTGTCCAGGGAGTAGTAGTAATCCGTCTTCAGCTCGCCATTAATATAGAAGTATGTTCCCGAACCCGCACTGGCAGCAGCGCCGCCGACCACAGCTGCAGCACATCCGGAAGTGAAAAAGACCGCGATGACTAACAGTGCCAGCCAGTTCTTTCGTACAATCATAGACCCTCCTTTCCATGAGAGATCATTGATGCTCTTGCCCGTTCCCATACGGACCGGGGTGTTGTTCCGCTCTCAGGCTGCAGCACACAGTGTGATAACATCTGCACAATCTGCAACGGCCAGTGTCCTTATATAAATGATGTTCATCCAATTGTCCATTTATTCTTGCAGTGGAATTAGGAACAGGCAAAATCATTGATGGGTGTTGTGAGAAATTCAGTACCGGACTTACGTATTCATTTGAGGGCTTAAGCGCATATCATGACTCGCCGCTCAATTTGGCAAACTCACGCAGCAACTCTTCCTGTTTCCTGCTGAGATTGACCGGTGTCTTGACTATGGCTTCGATCACCTGGTCACCGCGCCCGTATCCCCTCAGATTGGGAATGCCCTTTCCGTTAAAACGAAATACGGCCCCGCTCTGAGTCCCCTTCGGTATCTTAAGTTTTTCAGAACCGTTGAGAGTCGGCACTTCGATTGTAGCTCCGAGCGAAGCCTGGACAAAGGAGACGGATATCTGGCAATAGATATGGTTGTCCTGCCTTTCAAAAAATTCATGGGGTTCAACGTGGATGAAAACGTACAGATCGCCGGACGGACCGCCGTAATCCCCGTCTTCGCCCTCTCCACGAAGCCTGAGGCGTGAGCCGGTCTCGACACCGGCAGGCACCTTGAGGTTAACGGTCTTCGTCACTCTTTCCCTACCGGTTCCTCCGCATCCCGTACACGGCTTTATGATAACCGAACCCTGTCCCCTGCATTGCGGACATGTCGTACTGATCGTGAAGAAGCCGCTCGACTGAGTTACCTGACCTCTGCCGCCGCATTGACGACATGTCTCAGGAGTCGTTCCCCCCGCCGCGCCGCTGCCGCGGCATTCGGAACACCTTGCCGTCTTCTTTACCTCGATGTCCCTCGTGGTGCCGAAAGCGGCGTCCATGAATGACACCTTGAGATCATACCGGAGGTCGGCTCCTGCACGCTGCGAGGTTCGCGATCGTGCACTTCCCGTCCCGAAACCGAAGATGTCTTGGAAGATGTCGCCGAAACTGGAGAAGATATCCTCAAACCCTGAGAAGCCTCTGAATCCTATGCCGTTGAGACCTTCGTGGCCGAAGCGGTCATAAATGTCCCTTTTCTCCCTGTCGCTTAAGACCTCGTATGCTTCGGCTGCCTCTTTGAATTGTTCCTCAGCCTCTTTATCACCCGGGTTCCTGTCCGGATGATATTGCATGGCCAGTTTTCTATAACTCTTTTTTAATTCCTCGTCCGTGGCATTCCGCCCGACGCCGAGGCATTCATAGTAGCAGCGTTTTGTCATTGATGCTTAACATCGACCTCCGCCTTGATCATTTCCATTACCTTTGCGACCATGGATTCGTTGCCGCTCTTCTCAAAGGCATAGCGGGCGAATTCGTATTTCCCCAGGTCTGTGGCCCGCTGTCCTATAACATTCCAGGTCTCGTCCGTCACGGATTGCCGCAGGGGCTTCATGACCTGCTGTAGCAGCATCACGTCCCCGGACTCAAGCGCCATGCCTTTAATTTTTAGGAGACCCTCCGCGTAACTTGCCTTCTGATAGAATTCAGCGGCATCGGATGTCTTTCCTTCTTCTAGAAATGCGTCGCCGTACGCAACGAGGTCTTTCTCGGACGGACTTTTTATATAAAGGATATGCTGCTTTTCCTGATAATTCGGCAGTTTTCTGGACATTGCAAAACGGTTAACCTGCGGCATAAATTTTGAGTTAAAATAACAATCTTTTCACGTATGTCAAGGCTAAAGGCGTCTATCTCACGAGCCTTCTTAAGGCTTCCTCATATTTTTCTTTCGTTTTATTTATGACTTCATCCGGAAGCTCAGGAGCGGGAGGCTTCTGGTTCCATTTGATGGAGATGAGATAATCTCGCAGGAATTGTTTGTCGAAACTCTTCTGGGGCCTGCCTTCATGATAATCATCCTTCGGCCAGAATCGCGAGGAGTCAGGCGTCAGAAGCTCATCTATCAGGGTCAGTCGTCCTTCCGCAATGCCAAATTCCATTTTTGTATCGGCGATGACAATACCGGCGTCTTCGGCAAGCCTTGCCGCCCTGATATAGATCGCGATGCTTATCTCAACAATCTGCTTTGTCAGCCCGGCGCCTATTGCGTCTTCCATTTCCTTTCTCGTGATCGGCATGTCGTGCATGCCCTCAGGCGCCTTGGTGGAAGGCGTAAATAAGGGTTCAGGGAGTTTTGCTGACTCCTTTAGCCCGCCGGGGAGCTCGATGCCGCATATGGCTCCCTTTTCCATGTAATCTTTCCAGCCTGAGCCCGCAAGGTAGCCGCGGACAACACACTCGATGGGAAGTGGCTTAGCCTTTTTTACGAGCATAGCCCTTCTCTTGAGCTCTTCACTATAGGGTCTGCACTCCGCGGGAAAATCGGCGGGGTCTGCTGAGATGAGATGATTTTCGACGATGTCTCTCATCCTGCCAAACCAGAAGACGGACATTCTTGTCAGTATCTCGCCCTTTCCCGGGATGGGGTCGGGCATGATGACGTCGAATGCGGATATCCTGTCTGTTGCGACTATCAGGAGGCGGTCGTCAACCTGATAAATGTCACGGACCTTCCCCCTGCCCAGCAGCTTCAATCTTCTGAAATCCGTCGTGCTGATTCCTTTTTTATCCATCTAAAGCCTTCCCATACTATCTTATATACGGGTTATACATCTTCTCATGGCCGATCGTGGAGGTCGGCATTCGTCCATAATTGTGACCCGGTAGCACCTTCGTATCATCGGGCAGGGTGAAGAGTCTCGTCGTTATTGAGCGATGCATGACCGGCCAAGAGCCTCCCGGGAGGTCCGTCCTGCCCACGGCTTCAACAAACAGGGTATCACCGGTGAAGACATATCCTTCCGTATAGAGTGACATTCCTCCCGGCGTATGCCCGGGTGTATGAATTACCTGAAGGGAAATATCGCCCACTTTTATACAATCGCCATCATTGACGGTGATATCGGCAGGCGGCGACTGCTCGGCCCCGAACATCCTGAAGACCGCGGGTGGTGTAATGAGGAGCAATTCGGCATCACCCTTGTGAATGACAATCTGTGCCCCCGTCTTTTTCTTCATCTCTGTATTGCCTGATACATGGTCGACATGGCCGTGGGTGTTGACAATATATTTGATCACGAGATTATTTTCCTGCGCCAGTTTGATGATCCCCTTACAATTCGCAGCCGGATCTATTGCCAGTGCATCGCCGGTTTTCAGATCACCTACGATATAGGCAAATATCGCCATGTGTCCGACCTGCATCTGTTTCAGAAACACGTAAGTCTCCTCTCGATTTTACTTACTCGGCTCGGATCGGATGTCGCAGTCACTCCCATCC
>DATJBN010000253.1:0-37350 GCA_035515335.1 Syntrophales bacterium
TGCTCGCGCATCCGGCTCATTTCCTCTTCCGTCAACTTCCCGGGCTTGTTGATGATGGATGCATCCACCTCCACCTTGCCCAGATCATGAAGGAAGAACCCGGCGCCCAGCTCGTGCATGTTGTGGGCCGTTGATTTCTTAAACAGGACCTTGGAAAGCGAAACTGCCAGAAAGCCGACGTTGACCGAGTGGGTATAGGTGCAGAAATCATGGGATGTTATGTCAAGGAGATACCGTGACGTCTCATCATCCGTAAGGATAAGATCGACGACCTCCGCTACACCCTTCTTGACATCCCGGATGTTCTCCGCCGTTGGATTTTCAAGCAGGTTGCTTATCATGGTGATCGAATGGGCCCTTACCGCCTTGGCCTTTTCCTGGGGCGGTAGTTTTACGTCATGGATTGCATCGCGGAGTCCGTCGGGTACAACGGTTCTCGATATGGCGGGGGCTGGACCAGATTCTTCGGTTCGGGCGGGTGGAGCCTCCTGATCACCATTGACGTTGCTTCTCTTGGTGTCGAGGATGACTTCGGCCATGCCGCTCTCGTGTATCTTCTGTATCTGATCCCTCGTTTTAATGAGAAACTCATTTTTCACGAAGGGATGCTGATACCACGGCACGGTCAGTATTACATACATGCCTACTTTCAGGTTGTCTGCGTTGATCCTTTTTTGCATAGCCTGCCGGATACATCGGTTTTGAAAACAGGAATATGGAGTTTCTCAACTATCTTATCGGCAGGTCTGCAAATTTACCTGAGCATTTTTTCCCTCTTCTCCAGTTGCACCTCCAGGCTT
Organism: Syntrophales bacterium; assembly: GCA_035515335.1. Taxonomy (GTDB): domain Bacteria; phylum Desulfobacterota; class Syntrophia; order Syntrophales; family UBA2185; genus Fen-1135. Next base: position 801 of record DATJBN010000253.1, read on the forward strand.
TTCAATAGCTGAATGTCCTTCTTGAGTTGTTCCGATTCCTGGAGCAGCTTGGCCGTTTCTTCAAGCAGTTTTCGGTTCTCTTTCCTCAACTGCTCATTATCTTTTATGAGTTTCGCCTTGTCCTCCTTGAGGCTCTCGATAACCTGCACATCCGTGCGCGACTGCTCCTCAAACAATTGCTCCGTTTCTATAAGGCGGATGAATGTCTCGGATAGGCCACGCCACTTGCTCTTGGGATACTTCGTAAGCACCTCGCCAAAGGCGGCTTTCGCTTTGTCGTACTCGGCCGTCCTGTCCTTATCCCCGAGATAATAAACGCCCTGATAAAAGACATCCACATCCGACGGCCCTCTGTTGAACCAGCCCTTCTCTCCCGTCTTGGGCGGCGTCGCGGGCGGAGAGGGGAGAGATGAGCAAGCGGTCACCATGACTATAATCAGGCATGCCAGATATCTATGATACCTTTTCAACATTTTCCTGTCTGACATAATTGCTCCCCGGCAGTGTCTTCGCATATTCCTTCAGCTCCGCGGCCCTCTTTGCCATGTCCAGCGGCCCCTGAAATTTGGACCCGTCATCCGTCACCACGGCTATGGTCATGGTAACGAGGGGGAAGCTTTGCTGCACCCCCTGTCTGTCTTTACCGACTATAAATCCCTTTTGCCTGTCTTTCTCGCTGTAGAACTTCACGCTGCGTCGATCGAACTCTTCCACTATCTTCCTGCACACCTTATCTGAACGTTCAGGCTCTGTGATGATGATGAAATCATCGCCTCCGACATGGCCGGCAAAATCCCCGTCGCCTTCCGTAATGTGAACGTTCTCGGTTATAATCTGTGCCACTTCTTTGATGACCTCACTGCCCCATGCATAACCGTACTTGTCCGCAAAGGGCTTGAAGTTATCAAGATCGACGTGGCAGAGAGAAAACTGCTTCTTTTCCGAAAGCCTTTTTTGAATCTCCGTCTCGATAGCTATATTGCCGGGGAGACCCGTCAACGGGCTCGCATCAAGGAGAAGCCCCTCCAGTATCTTGAGGCGCTCCGTCATAAAGCTGAAGGCATCTGCCAGGCTTCCTATCTCATCATGCCGGCTGATCTCAAGATTGTACTCAAACTTCCCCTCGGCGATATGTTCCGTTGCCTTTTTTAGCTCCTTCAGAGGCCTTGAGATATTATAGGTGATAAGCAGCGCGAGCGAAAGGCCGACGAAGAGGCCGATTGCGCTTAAGGCCATGGTCATCCTCGATGCCGTCAAGCCCTGTGCCTTGATGAGGTTCATCCTGGCGTCGATATTAGTTTCCGCCTTTGTCCTCATCTCACGGAGCGCCGTCGCCATGTCTTCAATCGCCTTCCGGCTCTCCGTCTCGGAAATCTTCGTGGCATCATCCACATGATTGCCGTTAACTAAAGTGACTGTCTGATTGAAAAGGTCATCGTAGCGGCTATGAAGCGTCGACACCTGCGAGAGCGTCTTTGAAATCCCCGGGACATTATTCTTCTTGAGATTGTCGAGACTGTCTTTGAATTCACCGCTTCGCGACCAGAAAATCTCCGCAATCGAAGGGTCCTTGAAAATCAAGTATCTCTTCTCCGCGCTTTCCTGGGCGAGGAGGGCATCCGTCATTTTCTTGCTTGTATCAACAACAAAGAAATCCTCGTCGATGATTGCGTATGCCAATTCATTGAGATTATGTAGGCTCACTATGGCATATGTGCTTGCCAGTATGGCAAGCAGAGCCATCGCCAGGTAGCTTGCCAGCAATTTTCCGCTGATTGTAAATTTCACTGTTCCTGCCGTCGTTGCTATTGTCGCGCACCTTGCAAGAGACAAGTACCACATCCTGCGTGTTTCCGCAAAGCAGAAAATCTGTTCCATATCTAATGTTTATTGCCCGCTGCATCAACTTTTGGTATATTGGATAAAACTATCAGATCAAAGTGGAGGTCTGCCCGGATGATATACAATGAAGACTTCGAGACCCTGCCGCGGGAGGTCCTGGAAACCCTGCAGTTGAGGAGGTTGCAGCAGGTTGTCCAGCGCGTTTATCATACTGTCGGATTCTACAAGAAGCCCTTTGATAAGGCTTGCGTACAGCCGGATGATATCAAGACCCTATCCGATATCAAGCGACTGCCTTTCACCACAAAGGAGGACCTGAGAGATAACTATCCCTTCGGACTGTTTGCGGCACCGATGAGCAGCATCGTGAGGCTCCATGCCTCTTCCGGGACTACCGGCAGGGCCATTGTCGTGGGATACACGAAGAGGGACATCGATACATGGTCCGAGCTGATGGCGAGATGCTTCGTTGCCGCAGGCCTGACCAAGAACGACATCGTCCATAACGCATACGGATACGGCCTTTTCACCGGCGGCCTCGGCGCCCATTACGGCGCCGAGAAGCTGGGCGCGAGCGTTATACCGATGTCCGGCGGGAATACGAAAAGACAGCTCATGATCCTTCAGGACTTCGGCCCCACTGCGCTCTGCTGCACACCTTCATATGCATTGAACCTTGCTGAACGCGGGGCGGCAATGGGCATCGACATGCGGGCCCTGAAACTGCGCGTAGGGATCTTCGGCGCCGAGCCGTGGACTGAACAGATGAGGGACGAGATAGAAGATAAATTGAATCTTTCCGCCCTTGACATCTACGGGCTCTCGGAAATTATGGGCCCCGGTGTTTCCATGGAGTGCATGGAAGGCCGCAACGGTATGCATATCTTTGAGGATCACTTCATCGTGGAGGTGATCCATCCAGAGACAGGTGAGACCCTCCCTTACGGAGAAGAGGGAGAGCTCGTTTTCACCACGATCACGAAGGAGGCATTCCCCCTGATTCGCTATCGCACCAGAGACATATCCCGTCTGATTGCCGAACCCTGCCGCTGCGGCAGGAGCCACATCAGGATGGACCGGGTCACAGGCAGGAGCGACGATATGCTTATCATCAGGGGCGTCAATGTCTTTCCATCACAGATTGAGGCCGTTCTCATGGGTGTGGAAGGGGTCTCGCCCCATTATCAGCTCATTGTAGACAAGGCGGGAACCATGGATACCCTGGAGGTACAGGTTGAGGTAAGCGAGCGGGCCTTTGCAGACGCAGACGAGGTGCGTTATCTCCAGCGCCTGGAAAAGACCCTGAGCAAAGACTTGAGGGACTATCTCGGCGTGACGGCCAAGGTGAAACTGGTGGAACCCAAGTCCCTGCAGCGATCCGAAGGCAAGGCCAGCCGCGTCGTTGACAAGCGAAAGAGGTAGGCAGTTCCCACATATCTTTCCCCACATTCAGCGAGGAGGACATATGAAGGTAGAACAGATATCCATATTTCTCGAGAACAAACCGGGAGCACTCGAAAGCGTGACAAGGATACTGAAGGATGAGGGCATCAATATCAGGAGCTTGTCTCTTGCAGATACGTCCGACTTCGGAATCCTCAGGCTTATTGTCAACGATGCAAACAAGGCCCTTAGGGTGCTCAACGAAAACGGCCTCCGGGTGAGCCGCACAAGCGTCGTGGCCGTCGAGGTCCCCGACCGGCCGGGCGGCCTTCACAGCATCCTCGCAGTGCTCGCGGAGAATGGAATCAACGTGGAATATCTTTACGCCTTCATAGAGAAGAGTGGCGAGAACGCCGTCATCATTTTCCGGTTCGATTCTCCGGATGACGCCATCGCCGCACTTCAGAAGAGCGGCTTCGCCGTCCTGCCCGGCGAGAAACTGTATTCGTTTTAGGTATTGCTATTCACAAGACTTTATCCTGTTCATTGAGGCAACGATGACTTTTCCCATACTGAAGGAGGTAGCCCCGTGAAGACGCAGACTCGCACATTAGACCAGTTGGTAGATGAGCAATTGAAGAAATGGGAGACAGCCGGCGCCGATCGTAAGGCCGTTAGGGCGAAGCCGGGTCCAGTGATAACCATTTCCCGGGAGGCAGGGAGCGCAGGGAGCGAAATAGCGAGAAAGCTCGCCGATAAACTGAAAATGGACCTGGTCGGCGCCCAGATCATACAGAAGATAGCGGAAAGCGCAAAGATGAGCGCAAAGGTCGTCGAATCCCTCGATGAAAAGGCACTCACAAGAAGGGACGACTGGCTGACCTCTCTGTTTGAAACGCGCCACCTGTGGGCGGACGATTACCTCCGCCATCTGACGAAGGTAATCGGCACGTTTGGAGAGCAGGGTAATATGGTTATAGTGGGCAGAGGCGCTCATTATATACTGCCTCCTGAAAACACATTCAGCCTGCGTTTCGTCGCGCCCATGCATGAGAAGATCGCAAATGTGATGCGCTATGCCGGCTGCTCCAAGGAAGATGCAAAGAAATATGTCATCAAGACGGATTCGGATCGTTTTGCATATCTCCGCAAGTACTTCCATGCCGATTCGACAGACCCTTCGCACTACGATATGATCATCAACATGGGGAAAGTAGATATCGACGGTGCTGTCGAATCTGTCGCCGCCGCCTTCATTCCCTGGAGGAAGAAGCGCGGGTCGTCACCTTAATGGAATGGTCTGCGGTCACTGCGTCCTCCCTTAAAAAGAGTGCACCGGCGTAACTGCAACGGAGATTGACGATACGTCGCCCGGACAAGGACTACTCTGTCTTTCGTTGTTCGCTCGTATGCAGGTCGCGGATGATTGTGCCGGTGCCTGAGGAAACAGGAAGGTGTTGTAGGTTAATGAATAAGATCGGCATTGCGCTCGGCGCAGGCGGCGCCAAGGGACTGGCGCACGTGATGATGCTCGATGTGCTCGACGAGCTCGGTCTCAGACCGTCCTATGTGACAGGAACGAGTACCGGCGCCGTTGTCGGCGTCCTCTATTGCTCGGGACTCACGGCGAGGGACATCAGGCAGATTATCAGCAATATAAGCATCGGCGCAAACGATACGCTGAAGGACGTTGTCACTAAGAAGGATGTGTTCAAGTGGCTGAACTTCATGGCCCCGCAATTCGAGGGCCATGGCCTTCTGAAGGCGGAGAGGTTTATAAACTATCTCTTTGAATCCATCAAGGCGAGGAGCTTCGAGGAACTCGTGATTCCCCTGCGTGTCGTCGCGTCGGACTTCTGGACCCGCGAGCAGGTTGTCCTCGACTCCGGTGAACTCGCACCTGCAATACAGGCAAGCATGTCGCTGCCCGGTGTTTTCACACCCGTTACCATGGGGGAGAATGTTCTCATCGACGGCGGGGCGGTAAATCCCGTACCCTTCGACCTGCTGCCGAAGGAATGCGATCTCACCATCGCCCTGGATGTGATCGGACGCCGCGAGGCAGGACCGGACCGCATGCCTTCCCTCCAGGAGGCGATCTTCAACACCTTCCAGATCATGGAGAGGAGCATCGTGAGAGAGAAATTACGCAACTCATCGCCGGACATCTATGTTGAGATTGAAATTTCAAACATCCGTGCGCTGGAATTCTACAAGGCCGACCAGGTATTCAAACAGACTCAAACTGCAAAAACACGCCTCAAGCGCGAATTGGAGAAGCGAATCAAACTGCACAAGCGTTCAGCGACGATCACCCCTTGATGCAGCCCAGTGCCCGGAGCCTTGCCACCTTCTTTGATATGCCTGCTTTGTGTACGACATCCACGATCTGGTCGAGGTCTTTGTAGGCCTCCGGTATCTCCTCGTTTAGTGTCCCTCTGCCTGTCGCCATCACGATGATGCCCTTGGCCGCAAGCTCCCTCTCTATAGCCCTTCCCCGGCTCGCCTTCTTCGCCTGTGTACGGCTCATGACGCGCCCCGCGCCGTGGCACGTGCTTCCGAAGGTTTCGGCAAATGCCTTCTCAGTCCCTGCAAGCACGTAGGAGCCTGTCCCCATGTCGCCCGGTATCAGCACCGGCTGGCCCGTCTTGCTGTATTGCGGAGGAAGGGCAGGGTGACCGGGGGGAAAGGCCCTGGTCGCGCCTTTCCTGTGCACGCACAGTTTCACTTCCTTGCCATCAACGACAAACGTCTCGATCTTGGCGATATTGTGACAGACGTCGTAGAGCAATCTCATCCCCAGGTCGCGCGGCCCCTTCTTCAGCGCATGCTCGAAGGTCTCCCGTGTCCAGTGCAGCATCATCTGACGGTTCGCCCATGCATAATTTGCGGCGCAGGCCATCGCCGCAAGATATTCTTTCCCCCGGGGTGTACTGATATACGCGCAGGCAAGCTGTCTGTCGGGAAGAGGTATCTCGATTTCGCCAAGGTGTTTGACCATGCGCGCGAGATAATCGTCGCACACCTGATAACCCAGCCCGCGTGAGCCGCTGTGGATGAGAACGCATATCTGATCTTCGTGAAGACCGAAGGCCGCGGCAGCATCCTTGTCGAAGACTTCCTCAACGACCTCGATCTCCAGAAAATGATTCCCGGAGCCGAGCGTGCCCAATTGCTCCCTTCCTCGCTCTATGGCCCTTGCGCTCACCATCTCCGGGTCGGCGCCCTTTATCCTACCGCCGTCTTCCGTCGCATCGATGTCCTCATGCATGCCGTAGCCCCGCTCAACCGCCCATTTCGCCCCTTCTGTGAGGACCTTTTTCTCTTCATTCGCGGAAAGCTTGAGGTCGCTCTTTGAACCGACACCGGTGGGGATATTGTGATAGAGGGCGACGATCAAATCTTTGAGGTGATCCTTGATCTCTTCATTTATTAGATTCGTCGTGACTAGCCTGCATCCGCAGTTGATGTCATAGCCGACGCCGCCCGGAGAGATCACGCCGTCGTCGAGGCCGAAGGCGGCAACTCCGCCGATGGGAAAACCGTAACCCCAGTGCATATCCGGCATGGCGAGCGAATACTTCACGATCCCCGGGAGGTGCGCGACATTCGCCACTTGCTTGGGGCTCTCGTCAGAACCCATCTCCCTGATGAGGCGCGCATTCGAATAGATGATACCGGGAACCCTCATGTTTCCCGTCTGAGGAATCATCCACCGGTTCTCATCAATCTTCTTTAGTTCAGTCATATGAATACTCACAATAAATCAGACGTCGAAGATCACCCTTCCCTGCCACATGCCATGCTCTTCTTTGACTTCCGCCTGATGATACGTGACCGCTTTTATCTCCGTGTTTATCCTGTGCCTCGCCGGGTCAAAGGGCTCTCCAGATACTCTGCCTTCAAGATGCCGCTCGTCGATTTTGTCTATCAGGAATTCTTTGAGAAGAAGCCCCTCGCCGTTGTAGAGATAGAGAATCTCCCTGAGATAGTTTATGAGAAGGTCTTCCCAGCCGTCGCCATCCACAGCGATCTTTTTTTCGACGGCAGGGTTTATATGCTTAAGGTCGGTGAGGATGTCGAAGACGGCGAAAGCGGCATTCGCAAATAATTCCTTCGGTGTCTTGCCTAATGCCTCAACGCCAATGTCTGCTGTATGATCAAACTGTTTGTATCTATGCATCTCGCTGCGCGGCGGGAATGTGTATCTCTTCTGCAGCCTGCCGTGCCCGCATCCTGCGGCATGTAAGAATCACGTTTCGTCTTCTTCGTCACCAGCGTCAAGTTCGAGCGCGCCCGCGTCTTCTCCGGCGTCTTGCGCCTGGCCGTTATACTTTTCGTCCGACTCCCTCTCTGCGCGGGCAACGCCGACCAGTTTTTCTTCCGGGTCGAGCTCGATCAGCCTTACTCCCTGGGTACTTCTATGAAGAAGCGGAACCTCGGCAACCTTCAGGCGTATAATCTTCCCCGCATTGCTTATCAGCATGATATCTTCATCGCCTGTAACCTGCACGACCCCGGAGACACTCCCCACCTTGGCGACAGTCTTGATATTGATGATGCCCGAACCGCCGCGTCCCTGCCTGCGGTATTCCTCCACTTCCGTACGTTTCCCGTAACCGTGCTCCGAAACTGTGATGATAGAATTGCCCTCAGACGGTATCTCCATGCCGACGACCTCGTCGTCATCATCCATGCGAATGCCGATGACGCCTCTCGCCGTCCTCCCCATATCGCGGACGTCTTCTTCATGGAAGCGGATGGACTGGCCCTTCTTCGTTCCCAGGAATACATCTTGGTCGCCGTTGGTCAACTGCACGGCAATGAGGTCGTCTTTCTCGTCAACGGAGATGGCGATGATTCCTCCGGCCCGCGGATTCGAATAAGCGGCAAGGTCGGTCTTCTTCGCGATGCCCTTCCTCGTCACCATGATCACGTACTTCCCTTCCACGAACTCGCGGACGGGAAGCACCGCGGCGACGCGCTCTCCGGGCGACAGGTTCACCAGGTTCACGATCGCCTTTCCCTTCGAAGCCCGCCCGGCCTGCGGTATCTGGTAGACTTTCAGCCAGTAAACACGTCCGACATTCGTAAAGATCAGGACATAGTTGTGGGTGGAGGCGACGAATATCTTCTCGACAAAATCCTCCTCCTTGGTTCCCATGCCGACCTTTCCCTTGCCTCCGCGGCGCTGGCTCCTGTAGAGGCTCGAGGCGTTCCTCTTGATGTAGCCATAGTGGGAGACGGTCACCACCATGTCCTCTTCGACGATCATGTCTTCGATATCGATGTCTTCGACACTCTCCACGATCTCTGTGCGCCTCTCATCGCCGTACTTCTTCCTGATCTCCTCAAGCTCGGCAACGATGATGTCGAGTACCTTCTTCGGATCATCGAGAACGCCCTGCAGCTCTGCTATCAGGCGCTTGAGCTCGGTATACTCCTCGTCGATCTTCTCCCGTTCGAGACCGGTCAGCCTCTGGAGACGCATGTCGAGGATGGCTTTCGCCTGGATCTCCGAAAGCTTGAATTTGTCCATCAGGGCCTGCGCTGCGTCCTGCGGGCTCTTCGACTTCTTGATGAGCTGGACAATGGCATCGATGTTATTGAGGGCAATGATAAGCCCTTCCAATATGTGGGCGCGCTCCCGTGCCTTCCTGAGATCGAAGATCGTCCTCCGCGTGATGACCTCCTTGCGGAAGTCTACGAATCTCTGGAGCACTTCTTTGAGATTCAGGACCTTCGGTTGATTGCGGTCGATCGCAAGCATGATGACACCGAAGCTTGTTCCCATCTGCGTGTGCTTGTAGAGTTGGTTGAGGATAACCCCTGAAGGCTCGTCTTTCTTTAAATCTATGACGATCCGTATCCCATCCCTGTCCGACTCGTCTCTGAGGTCGGAGATGCCTTCCATCTTCTTCTCTTTCACGAGGTCGGAAATCTTTTCGATCAGGCTGGCCTTGTTCACAAGGTACGGGAGCTCCGTCACAACTATGCTCTCCCGGTCATTCCTCGCATTCCTCTCGATACTCGCCCTCGCCCGCATGCGTATGGAGCCCCTGCCCGTCGTGTATGCGGAGATGATTCCGTCCCTCCCGTTGATGAATGCGGCCGTCGGGAAGTCGGGTCCTTTGATATGCTCCATTAATTCGTCGATGCCGATCTCCGGGTCGCGGATCAGCGCAATCGTCCCGTCGATGAGTTCGCCCAGGTTATGAGGCGGGATATTTGTCGCGACACCCACGGCAATTCCGGAAGTGCCGTTCAGGAGAAGCGCGGGGATCCGCGCCGGCAGAACGGTCGGCTCTTCGAGCGACGCGTCATAGTTCGGGACAAAATCAACGGTCTCTTTTTCGAGATCGGCAAGCATCTCCTCGGCGAGTCTTGCCATGCGAATCTCGGTGTATCGCATCGCGGCAGGTGGATCTGCGTCGATGCTTCCGAAGTTGCCCTGACCGTCGATCAGAGGGTAACGCATCGAGAAATCCTGCGCCATACGGACGATTGTGTCGTAAGCAGCGGTGTCGCCATGTGGATGATACTTACCGATGATGTCACCGACGATCCTTGCAGATTTTTTGTAGGCTTTATTCCAGACATTTCCCATCTCTGACATGGCATAGAGGACGCGGCGGTGGACCGGTTTCATGCCGTCCCGGACATCCGGGATGGCGCGGCCGATGATCACGCTCATCGCATAATCCATGTAGGATTTCTTCATCTCATCTTCTATATTGATGGGGATGTTTTTCTGGAAAAGTTGCTCCATATTTTTCAACGCCTCTCTACACTTTTCTATCTACAAAAACGCCTGCAATTTCAAGCACTAACATAGCCGGTGTTTTGAGTGAAAGTATAGCATTTTTTACCCTTCATGTCGCCTAATTTTTTCTCTTTTTTCGATGACTAAATTGTAAGATTTTCAGCTGATGAGAACGCTAGAGTTGGGGCAGGATTCCTATCTGAACAATCGGCTGATTATTATTGACTGTGAAGATAGGAGTTGCGTGCAGAAACCAATCCGCCAGGTTTGAGCAGATAAAGCGCGTCACAAATTCGCTCATCAGAGATATCGTCTTCCAACAACATCTGTGTCAACTTACACATCGAGGTTCGACGCATAGAGGGCGTTCTTGTAGATGAATTCCTTGCGGGGTTCTACATGGTCGCCCATGAGAGTGGTGAATATCTCGTCGGCTGTGACAAAATCTTCGAGCTTAACCTGAAGGAGCGTTCTCTTCTCGGGATTCATCGTAGTTTCCCAGAGCTGCTCGGGGTTCATCTCGCCAAGGCCTTTGTAGCGCTGGACTGAAACGCCTTTCTGTCCCATGGCCGTCACGTATTCCACAAGGGCCGTCATGCTGGAAAGCTCCTTCTTCGTTTTTTCGTCGTCATCAATAGTCGATACGATGTAGGGCGGCTCTCCAAGGGCGCTCACCTGATTGAGGAGTTCCTTCACCTCGATGAATCTCGGTGATTTGAATATCTCCCTGTCCAGGGTCGTCGCAAATATCTGACCCTTCATCCGGTAATCGAGGACGAGTCTGTAACCGTCGTCATACTCCGGGTCGGGTTCAGTCCTGTAACCTTCGAGTCTCTCGCCGATTGCCATCTTCGTCCGTTTCCCAACCTTCTGGAGGGCTTTCTCATTTTTGAAATCCTTTGGCGCAAAGGCGGGATCAGCGGCCAGGATGCGCATGACCGTCTTGTTCTTCTCTTCTTTCTCAAAGCGATCGAGGACGGTTTCGATCCTCATCACCTTCTTGATGAGATTGAGGAGCTTGTTTCCCGTTATGCTGCTTTTGTTTCCCGTCACGAGCGAAAGTTTGTTCACGCCGTTATCGAGGATGTAGTCCTTCATCTCCTCTTCGTTATTGATGTAAAGCTCCTTCTTCCTGTCCGTCACCTTAAAAAGAGGCGGCTGCGCAATGTAGAGATAGCCTCTCTCGATCAATTCCTTCATCTGGCGGAAGAAGAAGGTGAGGAGGAGTGTCCGGATGTGAAGGCCGTCCACATCGGCGTCCGTCATGATGATGACTTTGTGGTACCGGAGCTTGCTGATGTCAAAGTCGTCGGCGCCAATACCCGTCCCTAAGGCCGTCACCATCACTTTGATCTCTTCATTCTGCAGCATCTTGTCGAAGCGTGCCTTCTCAACGTTTAAGACCTTGCCGCGGAGGGGAAGAATCGCCTGGTTCTTGCGGTCTCTTCCTTGCTTGGCCGAGCCGCCGGCGCTGTCGCCTTCCACAAGGTACACCTCGCTGTGCGCGGGGTCACGCTCCTGGCAGTCTGCGAGCTTGCCCGGTAGTGCGCCTACGTCGAGAGCGCTCTTTCTACGCGTGAGTTCTTTCGCGCGGCGTGCCGCATCCCTCGCGCGCGCGGCGTCAAGGGCTTTGCCTAATATCTGTTTGGCGACCGAGGGGTTCTCTTCCAGATAGCTGCCAAGCTTGTCGTACACCACTCCTTCGACGAGGCCCTTCACTTCGCTGTTGCCAAGCTTGGTCTTCGTCTGCCCTTCAAACTGAGGCTCCTTCAACTTTACGCTGATGACGGAGGTAAGACCCTCTCGTACGTCTTCGCCGCGTATTGTGTCTTTCCCGTTCTTGATGAGATTATTGTTCGCTGCGTAATTATTGATTGCTCTGGTAAGAGCGGACTTGAAGCCGCTGAGGTGCGTCCCGCCTTCCGTAGTATTGATGCTGTTTACAAAGGAGAATATCCCCTCCGCATATGTGTCGTTGTATTGAACGGCAACCTCAACGTAACAGTCTTCCTTCTCGCCGTCGAAGTAAATCGGCTTCTTGTGGAGGACCCCCTTGTTGCGGTTGATGTACTCGACGAAAGAGACGATCCCCCCTTTGTAGAAGAACTCACTCTTCTTGCCGTCTCTTTCGTCCGTGAGATTTATCTTGAGCCCTTTGTTCAGGAACGCGAGTTCGCGAAGACGGTTGGAAAGGATATCGAAGCTGTACTCGGTGTCCTCAAATATCTCGGCGTCCGGCTTGAAGGTTACTTTCGTTCCCTTGCCCCTTGTTTTGCCGACGACTTCCAACTCGCTCGTGGGCTCGCCCCGGGAATAGGACTGCCGGTAGATCTTGCCTTCTCTCCGTACTTCCAATTCCAGGTTCTCAGAGAGCGCGTTGACCACGGAAACTCCGACGCCGTGAAGGCCGCCTGATATCTTGTAGCTCTCATTCGAAAACTTTGCGCCCGAATGCAGTTTGGTAAGAACGACCTGTGCCGCGGGAATTCCTTCTTCCTTGTGCATGTCGACCGGGATTCCGCGGCCGTTGTCATCCACCATCACGCTGTTGTCCGCCCTGATACGGACCTCTATATGGTCACAAAAACCTGCGGCCGCCTCATCGACGCTGTTATCAACGACTTCATATACCAGATGGTGTAGGCCATCTTTCCCGGTGCTGCCTATGTACATGGCCGGTCTCTTGCGTACGGCCTCAAGACCTTCCAACACTTTTATACTGTCAGCCTTATACTCTTCTGTCATGAATCTCCTTCTTGGTCTCTCCCGTCGAGGAGAGAAAAATTTATTTACTATTGAAGCTTAAGCGGCATCACGATGCAGAGGTAGTCATCATTCCCGAGGGGCTTAATAACACCGGGCTTCATGCCGGCGCCAATCTCAAAAACCACGGTATTCTCACCGATCACCTCTATCGCATCGATCAAATATTTCACGTTGTAGCCAACGGATATTTCCTTATCGTGATACTCGACCTCGATCTCTTCCTTCGCCTCTCCCACATCCGGGTTTGTCGACTCGAGTATCATCCTCCCCATATCGAGTTTAATTATCACACCGCTATATCTCTCGCTCGATACGACACTCATCCTTCTCAATGCATGGAGAACCGTCTCCTTCTCGAATTGCACTATGGTCCCCTGCTCCGCAGGTATGACCCTCTTATAGTCCGGGTAGTCCGCATCAACGAGGCTTACCCGCAACATGGTGCTGTCCGTCCTCACCACACACATGCCCTGACGCACCCCCACGAATATCTCTTCCGGCGCGTTTTCGATGAGCCTCCTTATCTCGCCAAGACCCTTCCGCGGGATGATTATTCCTTTTTCCAGCTTTAGAAATGGCTCTCCCTCGATGTCAACATTCGCCATGGCGAGGCGATGACCGTCAGTTGCAACCATCCGCAGTTTGTTCTTCCCTCCGTCATCCACGGTCTCAAAGAATACCCCGTTGAGATTCTTCCTCATCTCGTCGCCGGACATTGCAAAGGAAGTCTTGCCGATCAGGCTCTCAATCAGATCCCCTTTGATCTTGAAGAAATTCAATTCACTGCGGTCCTCTGCCACGCTGGGAAAATCGTCTGCCGGAAGACCGGGCACCTTATAAACAACTTTCTTGGCGGTAACCGTCACCCTGTGGCTCTCGTTCGCTTCGAACTGAATGGCATCCGCATCTATCTCACGGATCATCTCATAGAGTTTTCTTGCAGAGACTGTAACCTCGCCTTTATTTTCAATCTCTGCCTCATAATCTGCCACAAGCCCTATCTCCCTGTCCGTTGCAACAATCGTGATCTTTTTCTTATCCGTCTTGATAAGAACGTTATTCAGGATTGGCATGGTTGTCTTTTTTTCTACGATACTGAGTGTCTTTTGGATACCCTCCAGAAAAGAATCCCTTTGTATACTGAATTTCATCACCACACCTCCCCTTAGATTATTATCATAATAGGTTTAAAAAAATTAGTCGTAGTAATAGTTCCTGTTATTATTGTTTATGGATAAATATATTTCAGCTGTCCCGCGAACATAGGCCCAAATCGGCTGTTGATAGACTGTTTGACTGAAAGTTATTAACCTCTCTGTTGTAATCCTTCCTCGATTTCCTGAACGATTTTCTTTATATTCTTGTCTTCGTCGCACACCTTCTTCATCTTGTTGTTGGCATAGATGACAGTGGAGTGATCACGCCCACCAACCTTTTCGCCGATGTCAGGAAAAGAGAGGGCTGTCAGCCTCCTCGCGAGATACATGGCGACCTGCCTTGCGAATACCAGATTCTTGTTCTTTTTCTGCGACTTGATATCCGATACCTTTATATTCAGCCTGGCGGCGATGGCCCTAAGTATCTCCTCAATCGTGACATCTTCCTTTTCCACCCTCTTTAATATCCTTTTCAGGACCTCCTTGGCGAGGTTCATGTCGATTTCCTTGCCCGTGATTGACGAGAATGCTGAGATCCTGATGAGGTAGCCCTCGAGCTCCCTGATATTCGACTCAACCTGGGATGCCACATAGTGGGCCACATTGGTCGGCAGAACCAGATTGTTTTCCTGCGCCTTTTTTTCCAGGATGGCTATTTTCGTCTCAATCTCCGGGGGATGGATGTCCGCGATGAGGCCCCATTCGAATCGTGAGCGCAATCTGCCCTCCATGTTCGGTATGTCCTTGGGAAACTTATCGCTTGAGACCACGATCTGTTTGCCGGAATCGTGCAGGGTGTTGAAGGTATGAAAAAATTCCTCCTGCGTCTTTTCTTTGCCGGCAACAAACTGGATGTCGTCTATCAGGAGGCAATCGATGTTTCTGTATTTTTCCCTGAACTTCGGCATCCTGTCATACCTGATAGAATTGATCAGTTCATTCATGAACTCTTCCGCAGACACATACACAACGTTCATGTCCGGATGGCGCACGAGCGCCCGGAGCCCGATCGCATTCAAGAGATGTGTCTTTCCGAGACCGACGCCCCCGTAAATGAAGAGCGGATTGTAGTTCTTCGCCGGCTGCTCGGCAACGGACTGGGCTGCCGCATGGGCGAACTGGTTGCACGGACCCACGACGAATCTCTCAAAGCTGTAATGGGGATTCAACGACTGATTGATCCCGGAGCGGACACGTTTGCTCTGGGAACGCGTCTTTTCCTGATGCTCCCCGTGCCGGCGGACAGAGGCCTGGCTTTTCTTACCTTCCTGGGCGATCTGCAGTTCTACTTTAAGGTCAATGCCCGCGACCTTGGTTAGGGCATCCCTGATGACATTCTGGTAGTTTTCGACAAGCCAATCCTTAAAAAACTTGTTGGGAACATGAAGAATGACGTTGCTCCCTTCCATAGAAGAAATTTTAATCGGCCTGATCCAGGTCTCAAAATTTTGCGGACTGACCTTTTCTTTAATGATTTGACTGCTTTTTTCCCAAAGAATTTCCAAAGCAATTCACCTTATAAACAGCGTTATCAACATTGTTGATAACTCATATTACCTCGATCCTCGTTTACCTTCCATGATATTGAGCAGCAGTGTCACGATGCGATTCAGTTCTTCCGCCGTCTTGAACTTTATATCTATAGACCCTTTATTCTTCCGCTGGTGGATTTGGATCTCCGTCATCAGTTTCGACGAGAGATCTCTTTCCAGATCGCGAATGTAGGGATCCTTCTTTTTCGCCTTCTTGTCGGGGGCTGTCTTCCTCAGCTTCTGTATAAGGCGCTCTGTCTCTCTTACATTCAAACCTTTTTTGACGATGATATTTAGAGTTCTGATCTGCTCGCCCGGGGAATCGAGCATCAGCAGGCATCGGCCATGACCGGGACTGATCGTTTTATTCATCAGTGCGGTCCTGATCTCCCGGGGCAGTTTCAAGAGCCGTATCGTATTGGCGATTGTCGAGCGATCTTTTCCTACGCGCGACGAGACCTCTTCCTGCGACAGGCTGAACTTGTTGATCAGGGTCTGATAGCCCTCCGCTTCCTCAAGGGGATTGAGGTTCTCCCGCATGAGGTTTTCTACGAGAGACCATTCTGCCGCCGCCGCATCCGAGGCATCCCGGATAATGACCGGCACTTCCTTGAGGCCTGCCGCCTGAGCGGCCCTCCACCTGCGTTCCCCGGCGATAATCTCGTAGCCGGTATCGGATCTCCGCACGACGATGGGCTGGATGATCCCGTCCTTCTTTACGGATGCGACAAGCCTGGTCTGTTCCCTGTCATTGAAATCCTTGCGCGCCTGATACCTGTTCGGCGAAAGCTCTTCGATCCCGCACATGATGTATGAAGGCTTTTTCCCGACGCCGTCAAGAAGGTCGGGGAACAGGGCGCCGAGCCCTTTGCCGAGGGAACTTTTTTGCTGCATCTAGATCCTCCCGTTGACCAAAATCTCCCGGGCGAGCTCCATGTAGGAGAGGGCGCCCTTGGACTTTATATCATACAGAATGATGGGGAGGCCGTGGCTCGGGCTTTCAGACAACCTGACATTTCTGGGAATAACCGTTTCGAACACCTTGTTTCCGAGGTGCCTTCTCACGTCCTCACTCACCCTGTGGGAAAGAGAATTTCTCGTGTCAAACATCGTAAGCAGAATGCCTCCCAGAGAGAGTGCGGGATTCAGCCTTGCCTTAACAAGTTTCACCGTATTGAGCAGATACCCGAGACCTTCCATCGCAAAATATTCACACTGCAGAGGGATGATCACTGAGTCGGAAGCAACGAGCGCGTTGACCGTGAGGAACCCCAGAGACGGCGGACAATCAATGATGACGAAGTCATAAGCCGTGTCCAGGTTCTTCAAGAGATCACGAAGCTTCTTTTCCCTGTCTTCCAGATTTACAAACTCGACCTCAATCCCGATGAGATCCTGGTTGGCCGGCGCGACATCAAGGAACGGCAATTGAGTCGCTACGATCACCTCTTTCAGCGGCAACTGGCCGATCAGGGAATGATAAAGATTCTTCTTTTCGATGACCGCCCTGTCGATGCCCATGCCGCTCGAAGCGTTGCCCTGAGAGTCACAATCAACAAGCAGAGTCCTCTTTTCCGCAGCCGCCAGAGTCGCCGCAAGATTAATGGCCGTGGTTGTCTTTCCAACACCCCCCTTTTGATTGGCTATGCATATGATTTTACGCATGATTTAATAGAGCGCGCAAACGGCTTTCTGGGACGTATTTTTTGAAAAAAAGATAGCACAAAACACGTTTGTTTAGAAGGAATATTTGTTTATGAAGCAAGTTTTTTGAAGACAAAAATTCTCCGAAAATCATCGGTTATTGGCAGAGTCAAATCGTGACTTTCGCTGTACTTAAGGCCGAGGTTTTGAGGCACATCCCTGGCTTCAGAAAGTTCTTTATCGGTTCTTTTTCCCTTCATTATCAGCAAAGAACCGGATGGGGTAAGAAAGAAGGCTCCCATCCGAAGAAGGGGCGGCAGTTTGATTGCGGCCCTCGATGTTACGATATTAAAGAACCCTTCATATGCACTGTCTTCCATCATGGATTCGGCACGGCTGTTTATGACCACTGTCTCTTTCAGGTTTAAGGCGCGGACCACGTTCTTGAGAAAAGAGGATTTCTTGCGTGACGCTTCGAGAAGGAAGACCGAAAGTGAATCCACTGCGATCTTCAGGGGGATGCCGGGAAACCCGGCTCCTGATCCGATATCGAGAACCCTGCCCGACTTGTTTCTGATATATGGCAAGAGCGTCAAAGAGTCAATGAAATGTTTTATTATGATGTCGCGCTCCGATTTGAGGGCGGTTAAGTTCATCCTGCTGTTCCAGCGAAGAAGATCTTCCAGATAAGATGCAAAGAGAGACATCTCTCTTTCACCGAGAGAAATCCCGAGAGCCAGGCCGGCCTCAAGAAGAATCTCTTTATTCCCTTTTTCCATGCCCTATTTCTTTCAGAGGCCGTGCTCCATGTCAACATCTTCTTGCTCGTATTTGAAGGGGCAATGTTTGACTGTCCCACGCGGTCATTTTCTGGTAGAAATAGTATCCATTATTTAATAAATTCAGATGCGGTGAGATGAGCATGCCGAAAAGAGCGAAGACAGAAAACATCACGATAGTTCTCAACCGGCCGAAGTATCCAGGCAATGTCGGGTTCGTGGCCAGGTGTGCGAGCAACATGGGGATTGATAAGGTCATTGTTGTGGGAAACAGGAACCTCGCCATGGAGGAGATGAAGCAGACAGCCACCCACTTCGCGGCAAAGATCATCGACAGGATCAAGCACGTCGATTCACTGGACGATGCGCTGGCGCGCTTCCAGTACATTGTAGGGACTACGTCAAGAAGGGGTTCGGCAAGAGGCCCCGTCGTATCCCCCCGGGAGATGGCAGCGCGCATAGTAGATGTATCGCAGGAAAACGAAGTGGTGCTCCTCGTGGGCCCCGAGGACACGGGGCTCTCCAACGACGACCTCCGGTTCTGCCACCTCGTGGTCACCATACCTACCTCGCGGAACAACCGATCCATCAATCTCTCGCACGCGGTCATGATCCTCTGCTACGAAATCTTTGCTGCCAATATGGAGCCGCTGGAGGCATTTGCGCCGCGCCTCGCGGAGTCCGGAGAACTGGAAGGCATGTATACACACATGAAATCCGTATTGACGGAGATCGGTTTTCTGAATCCGGAGAACCCTGACTTTTGGATGATGCACATCAGGAGATTTCTGTCCCGGACTAATCTCCTCGGGAAGGAAGTAAAGATTGTCAGGGGCGTCTGCCGGCAGCTCGACTGGTATATGAAAAACAAAAAGACTTGACTTTCAATCGACAGAAACTTATTACTCATTGAAATTCCCTGGGGGTGCAGCCATGTACAAGAATTTTTCCTTTACCGGCGCGAAGAAAATCGTTTTCGGTAACGGCGTCTTAGAGACTCTTGGAGCGCACGTTCGTGAACTCAAAGGAACCCGCCCCCTCGTCGTCCTTGACAGAAACCTGGCAAAGACAGACCTTAAGGGGAAGGTGTCCGACATCCTGGTGAACGCCGGCTTCAGACCGACCATTTTCGACGAGCAGGTTGAGGCGGAGCCGAGGCTCGAAGTGGCGGACGAAGGGACAAAGGTCGCCCAGAAAACGAAAAGCAATTTGGTGATCGGCATGGGCGGAGGAAGCGCGATGGATGTGGCGAAGGCGATCGCTGCCCTCACTGCCAATAACGGCAAGGCGAAGGATTATCTGGGATTGAACAAGGTCCCGGGCGTCGGGCTTCCGACGATAATGATTCCCACGACGGCAGGGACGGGGAGCGAGGTCACCTTTACCGCCGTCTTCGTGAGACAGAATTTGAAAAAGAAAGAGGGCATGAACAGCCCTTACCTTTATCCTGATCTCGCCCTCCTCGATCCCAAGCTTACACTTTCTCTCCCTTCCGTCTCCACGGCATCGACAGGTATTGACGCCTTATGTCATGCCATAGAATCCTACACATCGATCAATGCCTCGCCCATGAGTGAGCTCATTTCCCTCGAGGCCGTCAATTTGATTTCATCGAACCTCCGGACGTGCGTCCATGACGGGAGCAACCTTAAGGCAAGAGGGAAGATGCTCCTGGGAAGCCTTTATGCGGGCCTGGGCCTTGCCAATGCGGGCGTTGGCGCCGTTCACTCGCTCTCCTATCCCTTAGGCGGAAAATACGGGGTCTCGCACGGTCTTGCCAACACGATCATGCTGCCGCATGTGATGGCCTTCAATCTGCCCGGCGCCCTCGAAAAGTTTGCCGTGATTGCCGAGGCCATGGGAGAGGAGATCGACGGCATGCCGCTCCGTGAAGCGGCGTTCCTGGCCGTTGAAGCGGTACAGGCACTGATAGAAGATTGCGGCGTCTACACAACGCTCGAGGACCTGAATATACCCGAGGAGGCCCTGCCGGAACTCGCCGATGTCGCGATGACGGTTACAAGGCCCCTGGAGAATAATCCCCGGAAACTGACCATAGAGGATGCGATAGACATCTACGGGGAGGCATACTGAATTTAATTTTAGACATGAAGCGAAGTCCTGGATGATCTTTTCAACTCATTCAGGACTCGATGGAGGACAATATGGCCGGTGCGGAACTTATAGGAAAAGAAGAGATTAAAGAGATCATGGATGTCATGGAAACGGGCATCCTCATGAGATACGGATTTGACAAGGAGAGGAAGGGCGTCTTCAAGGTTCGGGAATTTGAGGAGGCCTTCGCTAGGTACTGCGGTGCAAAATATGCCCTCGGTGTTACGTCGGGCTCCACGGCGCTTAAGGTGGCTTTAGCAGCGATGGATGTGGGACCCGGTGATGAGGTGATCGTTCCCGCCTTTACCTTTATCGCCACATACGAGGCGGTCTTAGACGTCGGGGCAATCCCGATTGCGGCAGATATCGATGAGAGCCTTAATCTCGATCCCAATGATATTAAGAAGAAGATCACACCTTACACGAAGGCCGTTATTCCCGTGCACATGTGCGGTGCACCGGCGCACATCGACAGGATCATGGATGTTGCAAGAAAGAATAAACTGCTTGTCCTCGAGGATAACGCCCAGGCCTCGGGCGGAAGCCTGCGCGGGAAGAAACTCGGGACGTTTGGCGATATGGGCACCTTCAGCTTCGACTACTACAAGACCCTGACCACAGGCGAAGGCGGCATGGTCATCTCCGATAACAAAGATTTCTATCTCCGCGCCGAGTGGTACCACGATCACGGTCACGACCACAATCCCAAGGTTAGCAGGGCCCTCGAAGGACGAACGATCATGGGATTCAATTACCGGATGAACGAACTCCAGGGTGCGGTAGGACTTGCCCAGCTCCGGAAGCTCGATACGATCATCGCGGAACAGAGAAAGAACAAGCAGGCGATCAAAGAGGTTTTCGCCAAGGTCAGGGGCGTCAAATTCAGGGACATCCCCGATCCCGCCGGCGACACGGCAACCTTCCTCGCATTCAACCTGCCCGATGAAGATACGGCGGGACATTTTCAGAAGGCCCTCTCCGCAGCAGGGGTCGATACGGTGTGCTTCAAGAAGAACCTCTGGCACTATCTACCCAACTGGGAGCACTTCCTGGCGCGTTCGACGGCGAACTCGAAGAAATATCCCTTCATGGACCCTTCGTATAAGGGAAAGGCGCGCTACGACAGGGCGGCGATTCCGAAGGCGGAGGATATCTTAGGAAGGACGCTGGTGATGAATATCTCGGTCAAGATGCCGGAAGAAAAATTCGCAAACATCAAGGCAGGCATAGAGAAGGCGGCGAAAAGCCTTTAGGGAGTGTCTATGATTGTTGTCACGGGCGGGGCCGGATTCATCGGGAGCGCATTTGTCTGGAAGCTAAACCAAGAAGGCATCGATGACATCCTGATCGTTGACGAACTCGGGGAGTCGGACAAATGGAAGAACCTCGTCAACCGGCGCTACGCAGAGCACATTCATAAAGACATTTTTTTGAGGATGGTACGGAACGGACAGGTGCCAGTGACGCCGCGTGCAATCATCCACATGGGCGCCTGTTCGTCGACAACGGAACGCAATGCTGACTATCTGATGGAGAACAACTACCACTACACATGCCGTCTTGCGGAGTGGGCCCTTGAGAAAAATGTCCGCTTCATCTATGCGAGCTCCGCAGCGACATACGGCGACGGCTCGCGCGGGTTTTCCGACGACGCCGCCGTCATGTCAACCCTCAGGCCGCTCAACATGTACGGTTATTCGAAGCAGGTCTTTGACCTCTGGATGCTCAGGCAGAAGGCAGAGAAGCATATCGCGGGGATAAAATTCTTCAATGTCTTCGGCCCCAATGAATATCACAAGGGCGATATGAGGAGCGTCGTACACAAGGCCTTTGAACAGGCGAGGGCCGTGGGGAAGGTCCGGCTCTTCAAGTCGTACAAGCCTGAATACGCGGATGGCGGCCAGATGCGCGACTTTGTTTACGTGAAGGATTGTGTTGAGGCGATGTGGTGGCTCCTTGAACATCCGGAGGCAAACGGGATATTCAACCTCGGGACAGGCAAGGCCCGCACCTGGAATGACCTTGTAAACTCCGTTTTTGCAGCCATGAAGGCAAAACCAAAGATAGAATATTTCGATATGCCCCAAGATATCAGGGATCAATACCAGTATCTCACAGAGGCAAAGATGGAAAAACTCCGGGCCGCAGGATGCCCAGTGAAGTTCCGTCCGCTTGAAGATGCCGTGTGCGACTATGTTGCAAACTATTTAATGAAGCCCGACCCCTATCTATGAAAGTCGTCTGCATCATTCCCGCCCGTTATGCATCCACCCGCTTTCCCGGGAAGGCACTTGCGGATCTCCTGGGTAAACCGATGATCCAGCACGTGTACGAGCGCGTGCTCAAATCAAAGAGCGTATCCTTCGCCGCCGTGGCAACGGATGACAAGAGGATAAAGGCCGCTGTCGAGGGATTCGGCGGTCGCGCCGTCATGACGGCAGCGGAACACAGGTCGGGAACGGACCGCACCGCCGAGGCCGTTTCCGGACTTGATCTTGCCGATTCGGATGTAGTGGTCAACATCCAGGGTGATCAGCCCCTCTTTGAAGCTTCCCAGATCGATGAGGTGGCAGAGCCGCTTCTGGAAGATGCTTCTCTTGCCATGTCCACACTCATTTACAGGATCGTGAGGGAAGAGGAGATTACCCACCCGAATGCGGTCAAGGTTGTCTTTGATGCGGATCATTTTGCACTCTATTTTTCGCGTGCAACGGTTCCGCATGTCCGCGACAAGGGGGCCAGAGTGGCGTATTACAAGCATCACGGCATCTATGCATACAGACGGGCCTTTCTCAAGGTGTTTACAAAACTTCCCGAAGGGGTTCTCGAGAAAGTGGAAGCGCTCGAACAGTTAAGGGCGCTCGAACACGGTTACAGGATAAAGGTCGTGGAGACGCCTTATGATTCGGTAGAAGTCGACACCCGGGAGGAGCTGGAACGGGTGAAGAAAATTCTTATGGCGAAAGGAGCGTAGATCAGGAAACAGGATGATAGACCCTGAGTATTTGAAAAAGATAAGACTTGTGACATCACCCATGGGCCAACGCATCGTCGCCGCCTTCTTGCTTTTTCCCAACTACAGAATATTTGCGAACGTTGACATAGAGGTCGAAAATATCGAGCGCATCCCGCGGGATGAAAACGTGATCTTTGCCATGAATCACACGGACCGTTACAACTACTGGCCCTTCCAGTACAAGCTCTGGAGCATGAACTGTTTTTCTTACACTACCGTATGGGTGAAGGGCAAGTACTACAGGAACGCTGCCCTTGCCAAATGCCTCGACTTCTGCAATCTCATCCCTGTTCCCTCGATGGGATACCTGATCGAGGAATATTACAAGAAGAAATTCAAAGGGCGGCTAGACCGCAATCTATACAGGTCGATCAAGGACATCATTGACGGCAAGTACGAAAGCATAGAGGCCTACCCGAGGAAAGCGGCGGAGGTTATCAATGCCTTGGGCGAGCAGTTCGTGGACTTTCTGAAGGCCCAGTACGATCTCATCATGGAGCGTGTGGCGGAGCTTAGCAGAACAGCCTTGTCTGAAAAGAATCTCAACCTCATCATATTCCCCGAAGGCACGAGAGGCACCCAGCTGGGAGAGGGGAAAACCGGAATTGCACAGCTTGCCCTGGCTACCGGAAAGAGGATCATTCCCGTGGGCTGCAACAATTCGGATGAGGTGTATACGGGAACGCTGCCGTTCGCGAGAAGCGGCAGGATCGTCTATCGCGTGGGGGAGCCGCTATCTCTCGACAATCAACTGCGCGAATATGCGATCAGTGAACCGTTCACACTCTTCTCCAAGGAATCGCAGCGGAAATACAAGAGACAGTTCGACGAGGTGACCAGAATCGTCATGGAAAATATCAACAAGCTCCTCGATGAGAAGTACAGGAGCACCTTCGCCAGCCCCTGACCCCCTTGATGGGCGTTCTCGAACCAGATGGCTATCTCGTCATCGGTTCAACTGAATCACTCACCGGCCTCAATGTACCCTTCGAACCGAGGCGTTATCTCCGGTCGATATTCTATCAGACAAGAGGTCGTTGATAGTCATTGTCATGCCGCAGGCATCGCGGCGGGGATAACTACGGACTTGCCTTCATCGAATCTTGACGCTATAGTCTTCGCCACGTCACACAACTCGCTTGACCCACAGGAGGCAGAAATGAGTGCCATCGCCGTCATTCAGGAACTGATCAAACCTTTATTCCCCGGTCTGATGGGGATGGAACTAGCCGAGGTTGCACCCGACAAGGTCGTTGCCACCATGATGGTTCGTCCGGACCTCTGTACGGTGGGTGAGATTCTCCACGGCGGCGCGCTGATGGCCTTTGCAGACACTTTGGGCGGCATTGCCACATTTATCAATCTTGCGAACGGCACGCGCACAACTACCATCGAATCGAAGACCAACTTCCTGGGGGCAATGCCTGTCGGCACCCTAATCACCGGCGAGTGCACGCCCCTGCATCGCGGCAAGACGACAATGGTTTGGCAAACGCTCGTGAAATCCGAAAATGGAAAACTCTGCGCAATCGTAATCCAGACCCAGGCCGTCCTCTCCGTGTAGGTAAGTCGTCTGACAAAAAAAGAGCGCCCACTGTAGTTAAATGGACGCTCTTCTTAACAAGACGAATGCTCGTCAGACGGTTCGTTAGTCCTTTAAGACCGCACCGGTGCTGGCCGACGTGACGAGCCTTGCATAACGGACAAGGTAGCCGCTCTTTACTGCAGGCGGAAGCGGCTTGAACTTCGCCTGCCTCTTCTTCAATTCATCCACACTCACCTTTAGATTGAGCGTCTTTCTCGGTATGTCGATAGCGATGATGTCGCCTTCTTTGACGAGCCCTATCGGGCCGCCCTCGGCCGCCTCCGGTGAGATGTGCCCGATCGCCGCCCCGCGGGTTCCACCGCTGAACCTTCCGTCGGTAAGAAGTGCCACCGTCGTATCAAGCCCCATCCCGGCGATGACCGAGGTCGGTGCCAGCATCTCGCGCATCCCCGGTCCGCCCTTCGGACCTTCATAACGGATGACGACGACGTCGCCCGGCTTGATCTTCCCGCCCAGTATGGAGGCGATGGCATCGTCTTCAGAGTCGAAAACCCTGGCACGACCTTCATTGACAAGCATCTTCTCTGCAACTGCAGACTGCTTGACCACTGCGCCTTCGGGGGCTATGTTCCCTCTCAAGATGGCGATGCCGCCTTCTTTCGAGTAGGGATTGTCGAGGGGACGGATTACGTCACTGTTTTTCACAGCCGCCTGTTTCAGGTTGACTCCCACGGAATTCCCCGTGACCGTCATGGCCTTGAGATCAATAACGCCCAGCTTGCTGATCTGTTTCATCACTGCCTGCACACCTCCCGCCATGTCGAGGTCTTCCAGGTGGTGCGGCCCCGCCGGGCTCAGCTTGCAGAGATTCGGCGTCTTCCTGCTGATTTCATTAAACAGGTCGAGGTCGAGTTTGATTCCGGCCTCGTGGGCTATGGCGGGAATATGGAGAACCGTATTGGTCGAACACCCTAAGGCCATGTCGACCGCGATCGCATTCTTAAAGGCGGCAAGTGTTGCAATCTTCCGCGGCAGGATGTTCTTTTTCAGTAGCTCCATGATCCTCATGCCCGCATGCTTTGCCATGCGCCGCCTAGCGGCATTTACTGCGGGTACGGTCCCGTTTCCGGGGAGGCCGAGACCCAGGGCCTCCGTCACACAGTTCATCGAGTTTGCCGTATACATGCCCGAGCAGGATCCGCAGCCCGGACAGGCGCAGTCCTCCAGAGCCTTCAGATACTGTTCCTTCATCTGGCGGGATTTTACCTTTCCCACGCCTTCGAAGACGCTGATGAGATCGACCGTCTTGCCTTCCATGGTTCCCGCCATCATGGGACCGCCGCTTACGAAGATGGTGGGGATGTTCAGACGCAGGGCCGCCATCAGCATACCGGGTATTATCTTATCGCAGTTGGGAATCATGACCAGGGCATCGAAGGGATGCGCTACGGCCATGACCTCGATAGAGTCGGCGATAAGCTCTCTGCTTGCCAGTGAATACTTCATGCCTGTGTGTCCCATGGCGATCCCGTCGCAGACGCCGATCGCAGGAAATTCCACCGGCGTTCCGCCGGCCATGCGTATGCCCGCTTTCACATCCTGCGTTATGAGACCGAGATGGATGTGGCCCGGGATGATTTCATTTGCAGAATTTACAACGCCGATGAGAGGCCGTGCAATCTCTTCGTCCGTATAACCCATGGCCTTGAACAGGGATCTGTGAGGCGCTCTTTCAAGCCCTTTTTTCATCAGGTCGCTTCGCATGCTTACCTCCTTTGGTCTTATGTTAAGCGGTCTGCCGTGATACTTATTTCTTTCTTCTCTCCGGCCGGAGCGATCGAACAACCGCCCCAGCCTGCCACATCTCGCTATTTCTCATCGTGTCGAGTTCCTTCTGCAGCTTCTCGCGGTAATCGGGCATGGAGTTCACTTTGAGAACGATGGCCGTCTCCTTGCCGGATGCTACTCTGTCATACAGTTCATCGAATACAGGGGCAACGGCATCGCGGAATTTGTTCTTCCAGTCCAAGGCGCCCCTCTGGGCGGTGGTACTGCAATTGGCATACATCCAGTCCATGCCGTTCTGCGCGACAAGCGGCATCAGGCTCTGGGTCAACTCTTCAACAGTTTCATTGAACGCCTCGCTGGGGCTGTGGCCGTGCTTGCGTAGTACATTGTACTGAGCCTCAAGGACACCGGCGAGACAGCCCATGAGGACGCCCCGCTCGCCCGTGAGGTCGCTGTAAACCTCCTGTTCGAACGTGGTGGGGAAGAGATACCCCGATCCTATAGCGATGCCCACGGCAAGCGCCTTTTCGAGAGCCTTCCCTGTGGCATCCTGGAACACGGCGTAGCTGGAATTTATACCGCTTCCGGCGAGAAAATTATCCCGCACCGTACGTCCCGCCCCTTTCGGCGCCACCATGATGACGTCGATGTCGGCAGGAGGGATGACACCGGTCTGATCCTTATAGACGATCGAGAATCCGTGAGAAAAATAGAGCGCCTTTCCTTTTGTCAGGTATTTTTTCAGCTCCGGCCACATGGCCTTCTGGTCTGCGTCTGACATCAGATACTGGATGATTGTGCCGCGTTTAGCCGCTTCGAAAGGAGGAAAGAGGGTCTCTCCCGGCTTGAAACCTTCGTCAATGGCCTTCTGCCAGTTGTAGGCTCCTTCGCCGACGACGCACCGTATTCCGTTATCTCTCATGTTCAATGCCTGGCCGCGTCCCTGTACGCCGTACCCTATGACGGCGACCGTCTCGTCCTTGAGCACCTTCTGTGCCTTCTGTAGCGTGAACTCCTCCGAAGTGACAACCTCTTCCATGATCCCGCCGATGTTGATCTTAGGCATATCCGTACCTCCTCATTTTATGAATTGCTTTCTTAGAATATTATAGAGCGCGCCGTGATTTCCATGTTTATCTATTTACGTTCGACGGCGACAACACCCGTTCTTGTGAAATCATCCATACCCATCTTTTCCAAGAGGGCAAGGGCATCGTCGATCTCCTTCTTGCCGCCTGTTACCTCGAGTATGCAGGCGTCGGCATCCATGTTTATTACCTTCCATTTCAGCGTGTCGACGGTTTGCATGATTTTCACCTGATTCTCATCGGAGAGCTTCATCCGCACAAGAACCATTTCCCTGCAGGCCGCATTGGCCCGCGTCAAGTCTTTCACGTCAAGGACATCAATCAACTTTGTCAGCTGTTTCTCAAGCTTGATGACCGTTTCCTTGGAGCCAAGGGTCGTGATGATGATCCTCGTTACCTCCGGGTTCCTCGTGATATTTGCCGAGATGCTCTCGATATTGAACCCGCGCCCGCTGAAGGTTCCGGCGATCCTTGCCAGAACGTCAGGCCTGTTGTTCACCAGAATAGAAATCGTGTTCTCCCGCACTTCCATAATCCTTATCACCTCACCGTAATATTTCACAACCTATGTTATTTTGTTCAAGACCATGTCCGTGATCGCCGCACCCGGAGACACCATCGGATACACGCCCTCTTCGGGTTCGACATGAAAATCCATGATGACAGTCTTTGGCGTCTCGAGGCCTTTTTTCAAAGTCGTCTCGACCTCTCCGGGCCGCGTCGCGCGAAGGCCCACGGCGCCGTATGCCTCGGCAAGTTTCACGAAATCGGGCACATTGGCTATATCGCTGTGGGAGTATCGTTTCCCGTAAAAGAGCTCCTGCCACTGGCGGACCATACCGAGGAATCCGTTGTTCAAGATCACGATCTTGACAGGAAGACCATAGTTGACGGCCGTGGCCAGCTCCTGGATGTTCATCTGGATGCTGCCATCCCCGGCGATATCGACCACGACCTTGTCCGGCCGGGCAACCTGCGCTCCAATTGCAGCCGGGAATCCGTATCCCATTGTCCCCAGTCCGCCCGATGATATGAATGAATTGGGATAATCGAAGTGATAGAACTGTGCCGCCCACATCTGATTCTGTCCCACTTCTGTCGAGATGATCGCCTCGCCCTTCGTGAGACGGAAAAGGGTTTCCACGACGAACTGGGGCTTGATCCTGTCCGCCTGGCAGTATGTGAGGGGTGCGAATTTCTTCCACTTGTCTATCTGCTCGATCCACGCCTTTGTCTGTTCGTCTGGGATTGAAAAGTCCTTATCGTCCATCCATTCGTTGAGGAGCGCGAGCACCGGCTTGCAGTCGCTCGCTATCGACAGGTGCGACTTCACAAACTTGTCGATGGATGCGGGATCGATGTCGATGTGCAGCACCTTCGCGTGTGGGGCAAAGGCGTCGAGTCTCGATGTAACGCGATCGTCAAACCTTACTCCGAGCGCGATCAGGAGGTCGCAGTTGCTGATTGCCATGTTGGCGTAATAAGTGCCGTGCATCCCCGGCATGCCGAGCCAGCGCGGATCGGAGGCGGGAAATGCCCCGAGGCCCATGAGGGTCGAGGTGATGGGGACGTTGAGCTTCTTAACGAATGTCCGGAGCTTATCGGACGCACGCCCGAGGAGCACGCCTCCGCCCGAAATGACAAGAGGCCTCCTGGCCTGCCTTATCATGTCGAGTGCCTTCACACAGTCTTCCGCGATGGAGACCGACCTGTGGTTGTTATTGAGACTCGACTCATACGATACGTCCGTCTCCTCGATCGTAGCCCTCGTGACGTCCTTGGGAATGTCGATGAGTACAGGACCGGGACGCCCTGACCGTGCGATCTCGAACGCTTCTCTTACGGTGCGCCCCATGTCACTGATCTTTCTCACGAGGAAATTATGCTTCGTGCATGGTCTTGTGATGCCGGTGATATCGACTTCCTGGAAGGCATCGCCGCCGATGAGAGAGGTAGCCACCTGACCGGTTAGCACTACTACCGGAATGGAATCCATAAAAGCATTAGCGATACCGGTCACCGTGTTAGTCGCCCCGGGGCCGGAGGTAACAAGGCATACGCCGACCTTGCCCGAAACTCTCGCATATCCGTCCGCCGCGTGTATTGCACCTTGTTCATGGCGGACAAGAATGTTCCTGATCTTTCTCCTGTATAGTTCATCAAAGATGTCGAGCACGGCCCCGCCGGGAAAACCGAAGATCGTGTCAACATTCTCCTGCTGCAAGGCATCGAAAAGGACTTGCGCTCCTGTTAATTTCACTGTTCCCTACCCCCTTATTTGTATCCGCTCCGCAAACGCCTTTTTTGCCCGGCAAGACATGGAAATTCCCCCGCGTGACGCAGGCGGATATTTCTCCCAAAAAAAAGACCGTTACCTCTGGCTGGTAACGGTCTTTTAAGTGTAAGCTATGTGCTAAACGCAAACCATCATCCAGCCCCCTTATGGAAGGGAATGATTATCCCGATGATAATTATGATGATATTTGCGACGCTAAATGTGCCCATAAAGTTTCCGATCACTAATTTTCTTTTTTTAACAGGCTCTCACTATGTTGTCAAGGATATTTTCTAACTCTCTATATTTTTCTTTGGGGTTTTACTCTTTCTACTGCAATTGACCCCGTTCTGTTTATCTCCTCCACGCCGAAGGACTGAAATATCTTCAGGACAGCCGCGGTTTCGTCCTGTTGACCCGTCACTTCCAGGACCAGATAATCGGGCGTCATCGTCACGATCCTGCAGCCGAATCTTTCAATTACTCGCAGGACATCCGAATACGCGCCCTCTTTTACGGTTACGCCGATCAGCATCAGTTCTCTCTGAACGTATGACTGTCCAGAGAGATACGAGACATCGAGGACATCGACTAGTTTTTCAAGCTGCTTCTTTATTTTGTCGGTAAAATCGGGATCGGATTCGCTTGTCAGTGTAATTCTGGAAACCTCGGGGTTTGTCGTTTCCGCGACACAGAGGCTCTTGATGTTGTATCCATGACGGCCAAACACACCCCCCACGCGGGAGAGCACGCCGGGCTGGTTGTTTACCAGGATGGAAATAGTCTGTTCCTGTTCGCGTGTCTTTCTCAGCATATCATGACCTCCGCAATCAATTCTTTAGTCAAGTCTGTCGTACATCATCTCCGCGTTCGAGCACCCGGGCGGAATGATCGGATAGACATAGTTTTCCGGGTCGACAATCGCCTCAAGCAAGTACGGGCCGTCGGCCTTAACCATGGCGGCGATCCCTGTCCCCGGGTCCTTGTCTACGACGACAGTGCCTCCGGGGATGCCGAAGCCTTTCGCGACGGCGACGAAGTCAACCTTGTCTCCCAGGGCGATGGTATTGAAGCGGGCGCCGTAGAAAAGATCCTGAAGCTGACGGATCATGCCGAGATGACCGTTGTTGATGACTACGATCTTTATCGGCAGGTTGTAGTAGGAGATGGTGGCCAGCTCCTGGATGTTCATGTAGAATCCACCGTCGCCCGTGATCGCGATGACCGCTCTTTCCGGAGTGCCCACCTTGGCCCCGATCGCGGCGGGCAGGCTGAACCCCATGGTCCCCATGCCGCCGCTGGTTATCAGGCTGCGGGGACTGCGCGCCTGCCAGGTGCGCACCGTCCAGATCTGATTCAATCCCACATCGGCGGTAACGGTTGTTTCACGAGGCATGGCCTCCTGCAGCATATGAATAAAATCTCCGGCCGGTCCGCAGCCCGTGTCGGCAACCTTTCCATTTATGGCATCACGTTCCGACTGTATCCTCTGCAGCCACTCCGACTTCTCCTTTGCATCTATCAGGGGCAAGAGGGCCGCGAGTGCATCGCGAATGTCCCCGACGTACGGCAGGTTGATCTTGACGCTCTTGCCTATCGACGTGGGATCGATATCGATCTGCGCAATCTTTGCGAGTGGTGCGAATTCTTCGATCAAGGCGGTGCTGCGGTCTGAAAAGCGCGTGCCAACGGCGAGGATGAAATCGCACTGATGCACCATGCGGTTTGCCAGTTCATTCCCGTGTGTTCCTATCAATCCGAGGTTGTAGCCATTGACCGAGTCGACCGATCCTATACCCATCATCGTGGTGACGAAAGGGATCTTCGCCTTTTCGATGAGCTCCCTTACCAATTGGAAGGCGTTGCAGAGCTTCACGCCTCCGCCGATGATGAGGATCGGTCTTTCGCTCTGATTCAGGGTCTTGGCGATCTTCTCCAGCTGGTCGCGGTCTTCCTCTGTCTTGTAGTTTGTCTTCAGCGCAGGTGCGGATTTCTTCTCCGCCGGCCGGCATTTCGCCGAAAGTATGTCGCGTGGGAGGTCTACAAGAACCGGCCCCGGCCTCCCCGTCGTGGCAAGCTCAAAGGCCTGCCTCAACGTTGCCGCGAGGTTATTCACGTCATGGACCTGGTAGCTGTGCTTCGTTATCGGCAGGGTGATCCCGATGATATCCGTTTCCTGGAAGGCATCTTGTCCCAGAAGACCCGTGCTCACCTGCGCCGTAAGTGCTACCATGGGAGTCGAGTCCATGAAGGCAGTCGCGATGCCAGTGACCAGGTTAGTGGCACCCGGACCGGATGTTGCGATGCACACGCCGACTTTTCCTGTGGCCCGCGCATAACCGTCGGAGGCATGGGCGGCGGCCTGTTCGTGCCGCATCAGGTAATGACGGATATCGCTTCCCACCAGCCTGTCATGAACGGGCAGGGTGTTCGCCCCGGGGTATCCGAAGATGGCGTTAACGCCTTCCTCTTTTAAGATTTGTATGACAATGTCTGCGCCTATTGTTTCCATAAATTGCCGTTGCTCCTTGCCGTTAGAAAATAGAAAAGCCGCAAGTATTTCGGCTGCGGCTTATCAAACATAAAAAAGCCGCGGGTCTCTGGGGCCCGCGGCTCCTTTTTCTATGTCAATCAATCACAGAAACCGAGCGGCGGTCCCCCGAAGTACAGATACTACTACAACTACGATCGGGATGTTCCTGCTCAGACTGTGAATGTTCATATATATGCCCTGTTCATTTAAATTATACGCTATTTTTATACGAGAGGAGCCGATTTGTCAAGGGATTTTTGCACCCTTCGTCTCGCGGGGCTTTGCCGCCTCGCGTCTGTCGGTGTCTTCCTGCGCCTCTTTATCTTCGATTGCGACGGCCCGCGTCCCAGTCGTACCCTCTAAGAAACTCTCGAATATGGCATCCTGTGTTGACCTCTGCGCGGGAACGCCTGTGTGAGGATCAACCTTGATGAAAACGATTCCGTCCGGAACGGGAAAAACCTCCCGCGGTTTGTTCTGCAGGGCCTTTTCCATGAAGTAGAGCCAAATGGGCGCTGCGGCCCTTCCCCCCACCTCCTCTCTGCCGAGAGATGTCTCCTGATCAAAACCGACCCAGACGCCTGCCACGAGGGACGGCGTAAAGCCTATAAACCAGGCATCTCTCGTATCATCGGTCGTGCCCGTCTTGCCTGCTACAGGCCTGCCGATACTCTTTACGCGTCTACCTGTGCCGCTTTCCACTACGTCCTGCATCACGTAGGATGTTATAAATGCTATCCGGGGGTCTATGACCTCCTCACTTTTTACCTGGGTTTCTTCAAAAACATGACCCGTCCGGTCGACAATCTTCTTGATGAAGAACGGGACGACCCTCTTTCCCTGGTTTGCGAGAACCCCAAATCCTCTCACCATCTCTTGAAGTGTGACTCCAGAGGTACCTAGGGCGAGGGAGAGATTTCTTGAAAGGGGTGAAGTTATTCCCATGTTTGTCGCGTAGGAAGCGGCGTAATCGACACCGATCTCCTGGAGCAACTTTATAGTAATGATATTTCGCGACTGAACAAGTGCGTTTCGGAGCGTCGTAGGTCCATTGAATTTTCCGTCGAAGTTCTTCGGCTTCCAGAAGCCGTCCGGAGACGACCTGTCTTCATAAACGATCGGGGCATCGAGAATGCGCGTTGACGGCGTAAAGCCCTTGTCAAATGCCGCCGTGTATATGAAGGGCTTGAAGGCCGACCCGGGCTGCCTGCGTGACTGTGTAGCGCGGTTGAACTCACTCTTCTTGAAATCTCTGCCTCCAACCATGGCCGTGATGGCGCCCGTCTTCGCCTCCATGCATAGCAGCGCCCCCTGAACGAGTCCTTTCTCGTATTTCTCACGCTCCTCAAGCTCCTGGAGACCTTTCTCCACGGCATCATGCGCGGCCTTCTGCATTTCTATGTTGAGGGTCGTATAGACTTCCAGGCCTTCCTTGTAAAGTACGTCGCTCCCGTATTTTTCCATGATGTAGCGGCGAATGTTCTCGACAAAATAGGGCGCGATCTTCTCCTTCGGCCTGATGGACTTGAGATATATATGCGTAGCAATTGCCCGCTCTTTTTCCTGCGGGGTTATGTATCCGTCCTCAACCATTCTTTCCAGGACGTACGCCTGCCGCTGGCGGGCGCGGTCGTAGTGCAGAAAAGGAGAATAGCTGCTCGGCGCTTTGGGAAGGCCGGCGAGCATTGAGGCCTCGGCGAGGTTCAGATTCTTCGCGCTCTTTCCGAAGTACCCCTGCGATGCCGCCTCGATGCCGTAAGTACCGTGGCCGAGATATATGTGGTTGAGGTACAGATTCATGATCTCGTCCTTGGTAAGATACTTGTCGATCTTGTAGGCAAGGATCGCCTCTTTGATCTTTCTCAGGTAGCTTCTCTCCGAGGACAGATACAGAGACTTCGCCACCTGCTGAGTGATGGTGCTTCCTCCCTGAACAATGCGGCCGGCTTCGATGTTCTTGAAGAAGGCCCGTGTCATGCTTACTAAATCGAAGCCCGTATGGTGATAAAATCTTGCATCTTCCGCAGACACGAAGGCCTCCACGACAGCCTTAGGGACGTCGGCAAGCCTGATGATCTTCCTGTCTTCCATGAAGAATTCGTCGATCAGTTCATTGTTGTCCGCATATACCCGCGTGGCGATGCTGGGACGGTAGTCCTTGAGCGCGTCTATGCTCGGCATCTCCTGCTGCACGAAATACAAGAAGAGACTTCCCCCGACGATCGTCAGACAGAGGAGAAACACCGCAGACGTCAAAAGAAGAGTGCGCAGACGGGAGTGCCCGGTGTACGGTTTCTTATCTCTGGGTTTCATATCTCCTTTTGGCTCTCCTTCTTTTCTTCCTCTCTGGGACGTTTCTTCTCGGCCAGCCTGGCGACAAGTATGCCGATCTCGTAAAGACCTATCAGAGGTACGGCCATGACGATCTGGGTGAATGCATCGGGAGAAGGCGTCAGGATTGCGGCAGCAATGAATATCAGGAGGATTGCGTATCGCCTGTTCTTTGACAGCATCTTCGAGGTTACAACACCCATCTTGGCGAGGAAGAAGATAACCACCGGTAGTTCAAAGGATACGCCGAATGCGAGAAGGAGCTTTAATGACAGAGAAAGATACTCCCGCAGTGTGAACATGGGCTTCAGGAAATCGGATGAGAATTCCACAAAAAAGCTGAAGGCCGGCGGGAGTGCCAGGTAATAACCGAACAGTATGCCGCAAATGAAAAGTATCGTCGATGCAATTACGAACGGTAGCATGTATTTCTTTTCCGATCTGTAGAGACCCGGCGATACGAATTTCCAGACCTGATAGAGGATATAAGGGCTTGTGAGGAAAAGGGAGGCGTAGAAGCATATCTTCATGTAGTTGAAGAACGCCTCGGGGAGGCTCGTATATATCATGTAGCTGTTCGGAGGGAGGACTTGGTACAGAGGGCGCGTGATGACCTGGAACAGCCACTCCTTGAAATACCAGCAGGCACCGAAGCCTATTGCGGCTGCGATAAGGATACGAACGATCCGTTTGCGCAATTCCTCCAGATGAGAGGTAAAGGGCATCTTTTCTTCGACAGGCTCTTCCATAGATTAAATATCATTCTCCCCTTAAGAGTGAGGCAAAGTTGATTTGTCGAGTCAGGATTGATTCTTAAAGGTGGAATCTTTGCGGGGGTCTTCTCCTCTTTCGTCTTTAGCTGTCGAAGAGTTCTTATGAGACTCCTGCCCATTTTTGCCGCCGAACAGGAGCGAGTCTTTAAAGGCATCGACTTCTTTTCTTACATCATCCGGCTTCAGGGTTTCCCTGAAATTTTCTCTAACATCATCCGCTGCCCTGCGAAATTCGGAAAGCCCTTTGCCCAGGGACCTAGCAAGGTCGGGCAGCTTCTTTGGACCTACGACGATCAGCGCGACAATCGCTATAACGATTAGCTCAGGCAAGCCGATGCCGAACAAATTTTCAACCTCACGTTCCTACAAAATGCGTCTTGAATATATATACATTTATGTATTTGTCAATGTTTTTCCAAGAATAGGAGCGCGGCCGGAGTCGGAAAATTTTTGCGTTCCCCCTGCTTTTGTGCTAATGAATTTTAACTGTGCTAATAAACCCTTCCAGGGATGGTGACCAATGTCTCGAAAAACGGGTATCGTTAAAGATGAAAGGTATTTAAAGCATGACGCCGGATTTGGGCATCCGGAATCTCCCCAGAGGCTGGGAGCGACCTATGCGATGTTGGAGGCCCCGGATATGGCGGGCAACTATGTCGATATAGAACCGCGCTACGCAACCCATGAAGAGATTGGAATGATTCATTCTCAGTCCTACATAAAGCTTGTGGCCTCGACGGCCGGACAGACGTTCGTTCCCCTCGACCCGGACACAGCAGCCACACCCGAGTCATATGATGTTGCGAAGCTCGCGATAGGCGGCTTATTTAGCGCAATTGACGGCGTGGTCACAGGTGAGGTTGATAACGCCTTCGCCCTTGTCCGTCCTCCCGGGCATCATGCGGGTGTATCGAATGCGGCCG
This sequence comes from Syntrophales bacterium, assembly GCA_035515335.1. Taxonomy (GTDB): domain Bacteria; phylum Desulfobacterota; class Syntrophia; order Syntrophales; family UBA2185; genus Fen-1135. The sequence continues at coordinate 37,055 of DATJBN010000253.1, forward strand.
GCTTCTGCCTATTCAATAATGTTGCTATCGGCGCCATGTATGCTATTGCCAAGTACAGGATGGAGAGGATTCTGATCGTCGATTGGGACCTGCATCACGGTAACGGTACCCAGGCGCAATTTTATGAAGACCCGAGGGTGTTGTATTTCTCTACCCATCAATATCCGTATTATCCGGGTACCGGCGCCGTAGAAGAAATAGGAAGGGGCAAAGGATTGGGTTACAACATAAATGTGCCATTAAGACCGGGCACAGACAGCTCTCAGTACGTCAAGATATTCAAGAAGGTCGTCTAC
>DATJBN010000254.1:0-3166 GCA_035515335.1 Syntrophales bacterium
GGCAGCGGCGACCTTCTCGTAACCGGACCAACAGGAACGAATGTCATGGACATTCAGGTGACCATCGTGAGGCCGCAGAGGTAGAGTCGCCACTTGTTTCGCTTCTAACGGTATGTAGTTCGGGCACATTGCCATTACCACCGGCACGTAAATTGGCCCCGGCCCTATTTGTGAATTGACACCCGGCGCAGCTCCTGCTACTATCGAACCAGCTACACTAGGTCGAGATCATCTGCGAGGAAAAGAACAATAGATGGTCATTCATTCCGTTTGAAAGAACATAGATGATTAAGCAATAAGTCAATGGTTCGCATTCTAAATCAGGAGGGAATATCAAAATGGATGTCGTCCAAGCAATCAAGGAGAGAAAGAGTATTAGGGCTTTCAAGCCGGATCAGGTGCCCTTGGACCTGCTGAAAAAAATTCTTGAGCAGGCGATGCGCGCCCCTTCGTGGGCGAATACCCAGCCTTGGGAATTTGCTGTGGTTACCGGCAAGAAACTCAAGGCGATACAGGACGCAGTTGTGGAGCGAGGAGCGGCTGCCGTGCAGAATTCGCAGTCGGAGGTAGCTCGCCCTTATGATTTCCCCGAGCCGTACAGTTCGCGGATCAAGGCAATGCAGACCAAGGAAAGGCGCGGCCGCACCACCGAGATGAAACCGGAGGAAATGGAAGCGCGTATGTTAAGAAATTTTCGTCACTACGGCGCGACAACGTGCATCTATTTGTTGATTGGTAAGAACTATGTGCAGCAGGAAAAAGGCATTAACGTCTGGGGAATGTACGACTCCGGCTCGGTGGTGCAGAATATCATGCTGCTGGCCGTGAATTACGGATTAGGAACCATCGCGCAGGCCATGGCGGTAGTCTACCCGGATATTATCCATAAAGAACTGGATATCACGGAGGATAAACTTGTGGCGCTCGGCATTGCCATTGGCTATCCGGATTGGGATAACGAAATAAACATAGATTTCCGTGACAGGGAGCCCCTGGATACCATGGCCAAGTTTTACGGATTTTGAGGAAAGCTTTATAGAAAACATTGAGAGAAAGAATGAGGGCCTTATTGTTATGAGTTTCGTCACTGTGAAACAAATGAATCTGGTGAGGGATATCGCCGCTATCCTGACAAGCGCTCACGAAACACTGTCCGTCGCCGAATCGAGCGCCGGTGGTCTGGTATCCTCCTGTCTATTGTCGATACCGGGTGCATCTTCATTCTTTGTCGGCGGCTCCGTACTATACAGCTATCAGATACGTAATGAAATAGTGGGTATGGGCAAGGAAGAACACGGGGTTTACGGAGGCTCAACTCCGGAATTGATTCTGGAGATCGCGACTAGATTCAGAGAAAGAATCGGAACGGACTGGGTGATCGCTGAAGGCGGAGCGGCGGGCCCGTCGAAAAGTCCTTACGGTCACAATGCCGGGTACACAGCTCTTGCGATAGCAGGACCGATAAACCGGGCTAAGTCAATCGAAACGGGAAAATCCGACAGAATTGAAAATATGTCCGAATTTACGAATGCTCTGTTGAGTTTCTTTCTGGATGTTCTTAAAGAAAGAGAAGCAGCAAAGGCTTGAAAAACAGAAAATAAGATGGGCGGTCCTCATTGAGAAATCTCATAAGCACCGATTTTCGCGTTGCGAAAATCGGTGGTAAGAAGATCAACACAGCCTATCGCTACGATGTAGAAGCTCGAGCGCAATCTAAGACACGGAGGCCGGAGCGATGAACCCTTCATACGAGAGCATTGCAAAGTGGTTGGACGTGTACTTCGAGGACGTCAACAAGCAACAGGGGCCGATCGAGACGGTGCCCAACCTGAGAAAGTATTTTTCCCCTGACTTACAGTTTTGCATGTACACCGGACGCTTGTCCCTTGAGGGCCCCCTTTCACGTGACAGGCTGCTCATATCCTTCATACACCCTGGTTTGCACGAAGAGATCGTACCTCAGTATTATGCGATCGATGAGCGACGGATGATTGCCGTAGTCCAATTCGAGGTGCGCTTCGTTGACGAGATTTCGGGCAAAACGTGGCCTCCCAAACAGGCAAGCGCCCACTACCATCTTGCGGTAGAGGAGAACGGCGAGCTGAAAATCAAGAAGATTCAGTATTGGACGGAGACATTCCCACCTGACATTTTTGAATCTCTCTATGCCGCATGGGACTCCTACAGAAACAAGGCGCTGACTGATATGGCGGTCAATTATCTGGCAAAGCAATCCTAGATCGGGCAACGGGCTCTGAAAGAACAAGAGAAGTACCGGAAGTTCTGTAATTCACGTTGAGACTCGTCGGGCCGGTCCCTGCTGTGACTTGAACAGGTTAAGGCCCAATGGGGAGATTGCCGCGCCAGAGCGGATAGCGCCTGAACATCCGAACGTGGCGTTCTGGCCCTTGGGAGAACGCTCCACCGAGGGTCGAATCTTCACCCATAGGATTCTGCCGCCTGGCAGCGTGTTACTGCCCGGACTCCTCAAATCTTTCCCTGAAAAAAGAAGGGGTCATGGGTTAGAATCGGTATGTATGTCATACAGCATACATGCCATATTAACGGTCTCGAGATAGGCGCGCCATGCCGGGCAGGCGGCAAGGATTGCGGGGCGGTGGGTCCCCGCGTCCGTCGGAAAGACGGTGTACCAACAACGGCGAGGCTGATAAAGCAGCCCGCGAAGGGGGACAATAATTATGAAGCTGAGTGCGCGTAACATGTTGAAGGGGAAGGTGAAGAGCCTCAATATCGGGCCGGTCAATGCAGAAGTCATCATCGAGGTGCCGGGTGGCGCACAGATCGTCGCCATGATCACGAAGACCTCGGCGGATGCCCTTGGCTTGGCTGCGGGCAAAGATGCCTACGCGATCTTCAAGGCCTCGGCGGTCCTGGTTGCTGTAGACTGATCCCCGCGGCGACGTGACGTGAGACTGGGGCTGAAGGCCCTCATGCAGTCGGTCCCCGGGTGGTTGTGAGGCCGTTGCCTTTCCTGGCTGCACAAAAGAAACGTATTGAGTAGAGAGTCAGAGAGTCGGCCCGTCATCGGCGTGCTGCCGGAGCCGTCCAAAGCACTTCGCAGCGATCGTTGGAATGTTCAGGCGTTCACTCCGTCCGGACCTTCAATGTTTCCGCAAACGGGACACTTAGGGTTCCGATGAATGAC
>DATJBN010000255.1:0-5704 GCA_035515335.1 Syntrophales bacterium
AGATTTGAGAAGAGGGGCAAGTATTATCTGAAGTATGCGATAGATTACTACAATGAGAAGAATGTTTTGAAGGCTACGTGGATACTGGCGTTGATATTACCCAGGACGAGGGAAGAGATCAGGAAGTTCCTGAAAGGTATCAGGGCGCTTAACGACTGAGAAGAGCAAAAAAAGGGAGGCATTTTATGAGGGCAAATAGATTAGCAGGGATTATTGCACTATCGCTTCTGGCAATCGTTTTCTTCTTCGGCAGTGCGCAGGCCGCAGGAAAGGGACCGATACACTTCGTGATGCTTACGGACCTTACAGGACCCGTTCATGCGCAGGTCGCACCCGAAGCGTGGGCCGCTGAGGACTATATCAAGTGGCTGGACAAGAATGGAGGCATAAACGGCCATCCGGTCACGATAGAAATCATCGATACGAAGTACCAATTGCCGCTAATTAGAACTGCTTATGCACGGAATAAAGACAGGAAGTATACGACCATATCGTTTGATGCACTGTCCGGAGGTATCGAGGCCTTGAAGGGGCAGTTCATAAAAGACAAGATACCGGTATCCATGTATACGGGTCATGGCCCAGCGCTCTACCCACCGGGATGGGTGATGGCATGTATGCCCCCATACGACGACACGCTGGCAACTTACGCGAACTGGATCAAGACGAACTGGAAAGAGAAACGGAAACCGCGTCTGGCATTGCTCCTCGGCGACTATGCATCGGGACGTTCGCCCGAGCAGGCCAAATGGTACTGCGAGAAGATCGGCATTGATGTCGTTTCCATCGAATATGTTCCCATGCTGCCCACGGATACGAGCGACCTCCTGATCCGCATGAGGGACAAGAAGCCGGACTTCGTCTACGATACCATGATGCCCGATCAGATAAAGGTGGTCTTAAAAGACCGCTTCCGCCTGGGAATAAAGATCCCTCAGGCGAATTTCATCTTCAACTCCGACTTGATCAAGGCAACGGTGCCGCTTGAGGCCTATGCCGGTTATATGGGCCTGCAGTGCAGCGCCTCATGGTGGGAAAAGGATGTCCCCGGGGTGAAGTTTGCATATAAGTTATACAAGCACCGGGGGCCCATTCCCAATTCGACCTACATCTTCTCTTTGGGCGGGGTCATGGCCTGGGTCGAAGCCGTGAAGAATGCCATCAATAATGTGGGGTATGACAAGCTCGACGGCCAGGCGATATACGACGGCTACATGCAGATCAGGAATTTCACGGCGATGGGGATTTATAAGGAGATGTCTTTCTATCCGGATGATTCCCGCGGGTCGAAGTGGTTGAAGATTTGCAAGTTCAACAATGACGGTAGCATTTCGAACGTAACGGGCTGGATGGAGGCCCCTCATAATCTGAAGCTAAAGGCGAAAGAGGGGAAGTAGTCGAGTTACGAGCGGGCAAAATGCGAAGTCCGATCTTTCTGTATGGGGATTAAGAGGATACGTTTGTAAAAAATAAGATGGATAAGGAGAGAGCATGGAAAAGATTAGTTTTGCATCTGTGAAGACTGGGACGGTTCTTCCTCCTGTGTCTCACAAGGTCAATCAGGAGACCTTTTGGAAGAATTCAGTTGCCTCTTTTGATTACAATCCTGTTCACAATGATCCGGATTGGGTAAAGACGGCGATGCCTTTCAAGATTCCGAAGACGGTTGGCCACGGGATGATGACGATGTCGTTTATGACGTCTGTTGTTACGAACTGGGCTATTCCGGCGATGCTGCATGTTTCGAAGATCACGGTGAAGTTTACGAAGCCTGTGGAGCAGGAGTGGACGATAACATGCACGGGGGTGATTTCGGAGAAGCATCACATAGCGAAGGGCAAGAATTTTGTTGTGATAGATGTTAAGGCGGAGAATCAGAAGAAGGAGCTTGTGGCGTTGGGTCAGGTGGAAGTCGTATTCCCGGATTGAGACTGTAAGAAGAGAGAATGGCGATGCTAAAACTGAATAACGTAGAGGTCAGATATTCGAGAGTCATCTTGGTGCTGAAAGGCATCAGCATGGAGATTCCCGACGGAGCGATCATAGCTATGCTGGGGAGCAACGGTGCGGGTAAGACGACCGTACTGAAGGCGATATCCGGCCTGCTCAAGACGGAGGAAGGGGAAGTAACAGACGGCGGAATCGAATTCAATGGGGAACTGATTCACAAGATGAATCCGGAAATCGTCGCCCGCAAGGGAATCATTCAAGTTATGGAAAGCGGCCGTTCCCTCGAGCACCTCACAGTCGAAGAGAACTTGATGGCCGGTGCAGCCGTCATTCCCTCCCGCAAGACGATGAAGCAGGATCTTGAGATGGTTTATGAATATTTCCCGAAGCTGAGGATGCTTCGCAAGGCCACCAGCGGATATATTTCCGGGGGGGAAAGACAGATGCTCGGAATCGGCCGCGCCCTGATGTCCCATCCAAAGCTGATACTGCTGGATGAGCCGTCCCTTGGGCTTGCCCCTATTTTGGTGAATACGATCTTCGAGATCATAAAGAAGATAAATGAAACCCAGAAGACATCGGTGCTCCTCGTTGAGCAGAATGCAAGGGCCGCATTGTCCGTGGCCAGTTACGGGTACGTGATTGAAAACGGGCGCGTCGTCCTCGACGGAACGGCGGATCAGCTCGGCGAGAATGAGGACATAAAGGAATTCTATCTCGGGATGTCGACAATCGGTAAGAGAAAGAGTTATCGCGACGTCAAACATTACAAGAGACGTAAAAGGTGGCTGTGATGAGCCGCGTTGAACAGCTCATACCGGCCGCAAACAGAGCGGATCGACCAAGGGTCGCCTCCTGTTTTCCGCCACAGGTATTTGAAAGGAGCCGTAAGTTATGAGTAAGAAGAAGCTACCAGTATATCACAAGGAGTTGGAGAAGTATTTTGTAACGGAGAAGCATCGTGAGTTCGACACGGACTTTTATATTGATGCTGAGAGTTACGAGGTATGGGACGAGGTTGATTTTGCCAGTTTGAAGGAAGCTGATGGAGAGAACACGTTTACGATCAAGGCCGAGGATTTGAAGTTTTATGCGGAGGGGTGTTTGGATGCCAATCCGTATATGACTGACGAGGAATTTGCGAAAAAGACGCCTTACGGAGGCCTTGTGCCGCATCCGATATTTGTGACGACCCTTGGGTTTTGGTGCATAGGAGTGAAGGGTCGTGGGAACTGGATACGGACGCCTGGTGCGCGTAATCCCGGTCAGCAGATCATTATATACGAGAATTTCAAGGTGGGAGAGACGATACACATCAAGCTTCGGCCGTATGATAGATTTGAGAAGAGGGGCAAGTATTATCTGAAGTATGCGATAGATTACTACAATGAGAAGAATGTTTTGAAGGCTACGTGGATACTGGCGTTGATATTACCCAGGACGAGGGAAGAGATCAGGAAGTTCCTGAAAGGGATCAGGGCGCTTAACGACTGAGTGAAAGATGTGGATTTCAATCCTCACCCGGAAATATTGTTGACGGATTTGTCGGCAGGGCTTGAATCATAGTTTCCCCCGCCCACAGATTGACATTGTGAATGCATTTCCAGAAATCTAAGGAGGTAGTATATGACGAAGCTGAAGCATCTTCTAAGTCCCATAAAGATAGGAAAGATGGAGCTGAAGAACAGGGTCGAGTTTGCGCCCGTGACGGACAATTTTGCGATCGACGATTACGTGACGGACCGGATGATAAAGTTCTACGAGGACCGTGCGAAGGGCGGCGTGGGTTTGATAAACATCGGGTACTTTACGGTGAACTATCCCCACAATCCCCTGGGCATCGGGATGTATGACGACAAGTTCATTCCGGGCATTAAGAAGCTCACGGCTGCGTGTCATGCCCACGGCGCCAAGGTGGGCGTTGAGCTTGCCTTCGAAGAGAACTACGCGAAGAAGCGGGGCGGGCCTTTTGAATACATCGGTCCCTCGGATGTGTGTACCAGAGAGGGAAAGCCGAAGCCGCGTGCTCTCACCACGGAAGAGGTTGAGGAGATAGTGGAGCAGTTCGGCGAGGCCGCGCGTAGGGCGGTTGAAGGCGGATTCGATCTGATCCATATACTCGGGTCAGCCGGCTATCCTATAGCACAGTTTGCATCGCCGCTGACGAACAGGCGCACCGATAAATACGGAGGGAGCTTTGAGAAGAGGCTGCGCCTCCACACCGAGATAATTCAAGCGATGAAAAAAAAGGGCGGGCAGGACACCATCATATCCTGGAGGATGGGAGGCCAGGACTTCATGCCCGGTGGGAATACCGTGGAGGATTCTTGCAAGATCGCGCAGTACCTCGAAAAGCAGGGGGTTGAGGTCATAAACGTTACGACCGGATGGCATGATTCTGGTCAGCCGTTCATTCAGTATTTTGTGCCCAAGGCGAACTGGATATTCATGGGTGAGAAGATAAAGAAGGGTCTCAAGATTCCCGTGATCGTGGGTACCAGGATCGTCGATCCCATAATGGCCGACAGAATAATCGCTGAAGGCAGGGCGGACATGATCTACCTTGCACGGCCGCTCATTGCTGATGCAGAGCTGATAAAGAAGGCAGAAGAGGGGAGGCTCGATGACATCGTCCCCTGCACCTCCTGCTGTCTGTGTTTTGACGCGTGGTCAAGGACCGAACCAATATACTGCCAGGTCAATGCCCGTGCGGGAAGGGAACTGGAGCTGAATATCACGCCGGCAAAGAAGCCGAGGAAGGTATTCATAATCGGCGGCGGGCCCGGAGGCATGGAGGCGGCAAGGGTCGCCCGTTTGCGGGGACATGATGTGACGCTGTTCGAAAAGAGCGACAAGCTCGGCGGTGCGCTCTTTGCTGCAGGCGCCCCCAGCGTGAAGGACGGCATCGGATATTTCCGTGAGTATCTGGAGAAGCAGATGAAGAAACTCGGCGTCAAGGTAAAGACCAAGACCGAGGCGGACAACGCCCTCATTGAAAAGGAACGTCCCGATGAGGTGGTAGTTGCAACGGGTGCCGTTCCCATAATTCCTCATATTCCCGGTGTGAAGGGCAAGAACGTGGTTCTGGCGGTCGATGTCCTGACAGGCAAGAAGAAAGTCGGCGATAAGATCATCATTCTGGGCGGCGGTATGGTGGGCTGCGAAGTTGCCGATTATCTGTATGAGGAGAAGGGGAAGAGGGACATAACGATCCTTGAGATACTGTCGAAGGTGGCGATCGACGTCGGGCCGACCTTGAGATGGGTCGTAAGAAAGAGGTTGAACGATTTCAAGATCAAAATAAGAACCGGGACAACAGCGACTGCGATTACACAGCAGGGCGTGTCCATCGTTTGCGGCGGTTCGAAAGAGCTTCTCGAAGCGGACACGGTTGTCATTGCCGTGGGTTACGAGCCAACAAGTAAACTCGCCCGTGAGATAGAAGGGAAGACCGGTGTGTCCGTGAGCGTAGTCGGAGATTGTGATAAGGTGGCTCGGATAGCTGAGGCTGTTGAAAGCGGATTCAGGACGGGCCTGAAGATTTAGGTTATTAATACAGGGTCGCGGCAAGGGCACGACCAGGTCAAGATGCAATCAATCTGTGACTGGGCGACGCTGCCGGGGGAGGCGGGCGCCGTCCAGTCATGCAATTCCCGTATGAACCTGCCAAGTGAAGTCTTTTGAAGAGGAGCGTTTCCATGTCATTAAAGACACCTAAGCAGTATGAGGACAGTCTTCGCAGGATGGATTTCCA
>DATJBN010000256.1:0-7888 GCA_035515335.1 Syntrophales bacterium
GAATTACCGAACGTCTCACGGCAAGACTCGACGCAGGCCTGATCGACGAGGTCGAGAATCTCCATCGGTCAGGTATCAGCTGGGATAAGCTTGAATACTTCGGCCTGGAATACCGCTATGTGGCGTCCTATCTGAGGGGCGTGTTGAACTATGAGGAGATGTTTCAAAAACTGAGCACCCGCATCCATCAATTCGCAAAAAGGCAGGAAACCTGGTTCAGGGGCATGGAAAAGAGAGGCGTCCCGATCCACTGGATAGAAAGGGATGATTACCGACTCGCCCGCGGCACCCTGGAAGGGTTTTGAAATAAATCGTGCAATTGTGCCAATTACGGGATATATAATCAGTTCGTTGACAGAAGACAATCTGCCGATATATTGGCGTTATACATAATGATAAGGCGGAGGGTGCGCGTCGCTCTACGAAACGCTCCCCCTTCCGTTACGGAGGCAAATGATGATAGACAGAAGAAGTATCCGCTATATTTTGATTGCCGTCTTTTTTTCGGTGCTGGCGCTCACGGGATGCGGATCAAGTGACGAAAAACAGGTAAGTGCACAAGCGGGTGAGCAGAAGCCGGAAGCCGCGCAGTCAGAAGAACTTGCGATTCCTCCTTCCTCAAAGGGAGTGGAAAGCTCCGCTGTGGTCATAGACGTAGACGGGTCAAAGCTTACACACGGCCAGGTGGAGACGGAAGTTAAGAAAAGGATGCAGGCAGTGAAGAAGCAGATGAGCAAGGAACGCCTGCAGCAAGCGACGGAAAACGCAAGGAAACAGGTCATTACGGATTTCGTAGTCAAGACGCTGCTTGCGAATGAAATAAAGAGGCTGAACATCAGCGCTACCGATGCGGAAGTGAAAGTGGCCGAGGACGAGGCGAAGAAGACCCTTCCACAGGGGATGACAATCGACGACGTGATGAAGAAGAGCAAGCTGACAAAAGCGGAGATGCAGCAAGAACTGCGCTTTGGAATCAAAGTGAGTAAACTCGTCATGACGGAGATGTCCGGGAAGGGGAAACCAACCGACAAGGAAATTAATGAATTCTATGAGAAGAACAAGGATAAATTCGTAACGCCGGAAGCGGTTCACGTACGGCATATACTTGTGGCAAAGGCGGCCGGAGACGACGACAAGATCAAGGCTGAAAAGAAGTCGAAAGCGGAGGAACTCCGGAAACAGCTGCTCGCCGGCGCCAATTTTGCCGATCTAGCTAAAAAGAATTCCGATTGTCCAAGCAAGGATTCAGGCGGCGACCTCGGTGTGTTCACGCGCGGCGAAATGGTCAAACAGTTTGAAAATGCGGCCTTCTCACAGGAGGTGAATGCCATAGGGCCTGTCGTTGAGACGGAATACGGTTTCCACATAATTCAAGTGCTGGAACGCCATGCGCCCAGGACGCTTGCGCTTGATGAAAGGATGAAAGGCAACATCTCAGCATTTCTCATGCAGCAGAAGCAACAGGAGGCCTTCGAAGGTCTCATCAAGAAATTGCGGGCAAAGGCAAAGATCACGGTGCCTAAGAATTGATGCCGGCCTTGCCCCGCGCAGTCATTCAACGCACTATTCGATCTACCGTAAATTCCGGGAAGACCCCCTGTTACGACGTGTGAAGTATGGATAAGACCAAAGCCATGAGAGAAATAGAAAATAATGGATTGATTATAATATCCGTCGCCGCAGTCCTGGTATACTGGTTTTTTGATTCTCTGCTCTCCGGCATTGTTTTTGTACGTCTTATGATTGCCAGTCTGATTGTGACGTACGGCAGTTTCACACAGTATCTGATCAATTCCCATAAGAGCGTCCAGAGAGCTCTTATGGCGACGCAGGATAGTCTTGAAGACGAAGTGAAGACGAGGACCGCCGACCTTGTTGCCGCCAATGAAGAACTGAAAAGAAGTGAGAGACTGTTTGAAACACTCGCCCGGGTATCGCCTGTTGGCATATTCCGGGCAGACGCACAGGGAGACTTTGTCTATGTAAATGACCGTTGGTCCGAGATTACCGGCATGCCGATGGAAAGAGCCCTGGGAAAAAAGTGGGCGGATGCGATACATCCGGAGGACAAGGATGATGTTGTCAATGAGTGGTATGCGAGCGTGAGGAAAAAAATTCCTTTCAACATGGAATACCAGTTTCACCGGTCTGAGGGCAATTCGACCTGGGTACTCGGGCAGGCAACAGCCGAGATTAACGGTGACGGAAAGGTGAGCGGTTATGTCGGGACGATTACGGACATCAGCGAGAGAAAACGTGCCGAGGAAGAGCGCATGCACCTTGCTACAGCAATCGAGCAGACTGCCGAGGGTCTGATCGTGGAAAACAACGACGGCATAATCCGGTACGTGAACCCTGCCGTTGAGCGTATGAGCGGCTACTCCAAGAGCGAACTCATCGGCAGGAACAGCAGTATCTTAAACAGTGACAAACATGACATCGCGTTCTACAAAAATATAAGGGATACCTTGGGCCGCGGAGAAGTATGGGGCGGACATCTGGTAAACAGGAAGAAGGATGGTACATTCTACGAAACGGAGGTTACGTCCTCACCCGTTCTCGACAGCGCATCGAATATCATAAACTACGTGAGTATCCACCGTGACATCACGCGTGAGATGAGGCTTGAAAGGGAACTCCGTCAGGCCCATAAGATGGAAGCGATCGGCACACTGGCCGGCGGCATCGCTCATGACTTCAACAATATCCTGATGGCCATCATCGGCTATACGGAGATGGCGCTCTACAAGATGCCGGAGCAAACGACCCCGGTACGACGTGACCTGGAACAGGTGCTGAAAGCGGGGTACCGGGCAAGAGATTTGGTAAACCAGATACTAACTTTCAGCCATCAGTCGGATCAGGAGCGAAAGGTGATTGATATAGTGCCGACCGTTAAGGAAGGGCTCAAGCTCTTGCGCTCCTCACTGCCAAGTACCATAGAAATCCGCCAGGACATCGCAATCACACCGGAGAAGGGCATAATTCTCGCCGATCCCACTCAGATCCACCAGGTTCTCATGAACCTTTGCACGAATGCTGCCCATGCCATGCGCGACAGGGGCGGCATCCTGAGCGTGAGCCTGTCAAGTGTGGGAGCCAACGCATATCTCGTCTCCAGGTATCCCGATCTCAAGTCAGGCCCGTACGTGAGATTAACGGTGGGCGATACCGGCCAGGGGATCGATCCGGCGATACTGGAACGCATTTTCGATCCTTACTTCACCACCAAAGGGCCCGGGGAAGGAACCGGAATGGGACTGGCTGTCGTTCAGGGTATCGTCAAGAGACACGGTGGAATGATTACAGTTCAGAGCGAACTTGGAAAAGGTACAAGCTTCCATGTCCTCTTTCCCAGGATAGAGCAGGAGATTGCGCCAGAGGCTGCAGCTGAGGTCTTGCCTACTGGAAATGAGAGGATACTCTTTGTGGACGACGAGGAACCGCTGGTGAATCTGGGAAAGGACATGCTGGAATCCCTGGGTTACAGCGTGACGACAGAGACAAACAGTCTCAAGGCGCTCGCCGTCTTCAAAGCGAGGCCGGATGCCTTTGATCTTGTGGTTACCGATGTGACGATGCCGGGAATGACCGGGATACAGTTAGCCAGGGAGATGATGACCATACGACCCGATATACCCATCATACTTTGCACTGGATTTAGCGAACTGATAAACGAGAAGAAGGCAAAGGAAATGGGGATAAGGGAGTTTGTCATGAAACCCTTTGTCGTCGGGAAGCACGCAAAGACCATACGCAAGGTTCTGGACGAGAGATAAACCTCCGCATACAGGACAAGCAACCGTGCGGTTATTTGTTCCCGATTGGCAACGTGACCGTTTCAGTAGGAGTGCTTCTTCTCAGGAAAGATGCCCTTTTTGACCTCATCGATATAAAGGCCCACCGCATCCTTCATCTGCGCGTTGAGATGCGCATATGTCTTGACGAATTTCGGTGTAAATCGTTCGAACATTCCCATCATGTCGTGTAGGACAAGAACCTGGCCGTCACAATCAACGCCGCCACCGATCCCGATGGTAGGGATGCCGATTGATTGCGTGATCGCCTTGGCGAGCGGTGCAGGGACGCACTCCAGGACGACGGAAAAAGCGCCCGCCTGCTCGATTATCTTTGCGTCTTCCATTATTCTTATGGCAGCCTGTTCGTCTTTTCCCTGAACCTTGTATCCGCCGAACTGATGAATGGATTGCGGAGTCAGCCCGAGATGAGCCATTACCGGAATGCCCGCGGAGGTCAGTCTCCGGATTGTTTCGGCGACCTCCCTGCCGCCTTCAAGCTTCACTCCCTGGGCGCCTGCTTCCTGAAGAAAACGGCCGGCGTTGTAAAGTGCATCTTCAGGTGACGTCTGATAGGAGAGGAACGGCATGTCACCTATGACCAGGGCCTTTTTTGCCGCACGGCACACGGCCTTCGTATGATGGATCATTTCATCCATCGTGACGGGCAGAGTGCTGTCGTAGCCCAGCACGACCATCCCCAGCGTGTCACCGACCAGGATAATATCGATTCCCGCCTCATCGAGAATCAGCGCCGTGGGATAGTCATAGGCCGTCAGCACGCATATCTTTTCACCTTTTCTTTTCATGTCCCGTATGACAGCAGTCGTAATCTTATTTACCCTCGCCTGTGTGCTCATATTATTCACCTCTCTCTAACAATTCATTAATCTTCTGCGCAGTCTCATGAGACAACGTTTTCTTTTTCAACCCGATGTCGCAGGTGATAATGCCCAATGACTTATACGCCTGAAGAAGGCCTGGCAGACGGCCCTGCAGGGCAGCCAGGTGTTTTTTTACCGTTCCGGTATCTCCCCGCGCAATAGGACCCGTCAACGCCTGTACGGCACCCTTTGATTCGATGTTTCCCAGTGTGCCCATAACGAGAGGCCAGTTTGAGCGAACGGCATCCTCGCGGCTCAGGCCAATCGATCCGTATATTTCTTCCACCATATGGATAATCGCTGCGAGGTAATTGGAGGCTATGCAGGCTGCAGCATGGTATAGAGGTTTATCTTCATCGGATATGAAGACAGGAGTGCCGCCCAAATCCTTAACAACTTGAGAGCACCATTCTTTAATCGTGTCGTCGGAAGTGATTCCAAAGGTGCTGCCTGGTATATTTGCAATTGCACTTTCTATATCTGGAAATGACTGCAGCGGGTGGATGCATGCGGTCCTGGCTCCAGCAGACCGCGCCGGTGCCAGAAGGTCAAGGCCTCCGGCACCCGACATGTGAATGACCTTCGCGCCCGGTTTTATACCCCCACGAGAAGCGATCTCATTGCACACGGATGCTATAGAGTCGTCCGTCGTCGTGATAAAGATACAAGTCGCTTCCCGCGCGGCATCGGCAAAATTGAGCTTCGGCTTTCCACCTGTGTAAGTCTTACCGCGCTCCCGGGCCTCAGTTGACCTGGTTGCGACCGCCACTATCCTGTAACCTGCTTTCTTTAGAAGAAAGCCTACAGCGGTGCCCACCTTGCCGAGACCGAGGATGGCAATAGCATCCCCTCTTATTTCTTGTTTATTCATCATGAAAGGTCTATAAAATCAAAAAAGGCCTTCCGGACAAACCCCGAACGGCCCCCAAAGATGCTTCTTGTTCGACCATTCCGTCTCGGTCCGTCCGTCGCGGATCCAAGCGGACGAATGCTTATTAGCATAAACGGTTTTAGGCAGTCAATAGAACAAAATGTCTTAAAGCAACATGTTTTTTGTGATGTTGAAATTGCCTGACGCGTATTATATAAGGGTTGCAAAGGTTTAGAGGTCGCAGTGACATGAATCATATCAAACTTATGGTATTCGATCTCGACGGGACTCTCATCAATTCCGGGGGAGACATAGTCGAATCGGTGAATCACACCCTTAAGCGCCTGAATCTGTCCGCAAAGAAGCAGGAAGAGATCTTCAGCTTCGTAGGAGACGGCGTCAACCATATGATCGAAAGGGCATTAGGGCCTGATTCGCAGCATCTTTTTGACCAGGCGATGGATATCTTTTCGGACTACTACGCACGGCATATGCTTGACACAACCTGTCTTTGTGATCACGTCGTGGAAGTGCTCGAACATTTTGACGATAAGAGAAAGGTTATTGTTACGAACAAACGCAGATTCTTTACGATTAAGATCACAGACGCCCTGCATATTTCACGATACTTCGAAGAGATTATAGGGGCAGACAGCACCGCCTACAAAAAACCGGACGCAAGGGTACTCCTTTCTCATCTTGAGAGGGTCGGTGTAAAAGGCAGGAATGCCGTCGTTATCGGCGATGGCGTTAATGATATCATGCTGGCAAAGAATACCGGGGTGCTGAGCTTTGCACTCCTGAACGGGCTAACGAAAAGGGAGAGGCTTCTTTCACTCAAACCTGATTTTGCCTGCGAAGGGCTCGGCGAGCTGATCACGATATTCGATTAGAGAAATGTTGAAAAAACTTAGACAGGCAGTAGAAGACGGCCGCCTCCTCGAACGGGGTGATAAGGTCATTGTGGCCGTTTCAGGCGGGCCCGACTCAATTGCTCTTCTCCTTGGACTCAAGATGCTCTCACCTGAATACGGACTCACGCTGATTGCGGCCCACATGAATCATGGATTACGAAAGGATGCGGCGGACGAAGAGGAATTCGTAGGCAGGGTTGCAGCCGACATGGCGGTCGGATTTGAGTGCAGGCGCGTAGACGTGGCGCTCCTGCGACAGGGAACGGGAAGATGTCTGGAGGATATCGGCCGCGAGGCCCGTTACGCCTTCCTCGCGGATGTCGCAGCGCTGCACGGCGCGCAGAAAATCGCCCTGGCGCATCATATGAACGACCAGGTGGAGACGGTGCTGATGAATTTCATACGCGGGAGCGGTCCGGGGGGATTAAAGGGCATGCGGCCAGCGAGGGACTCAATATATATCCGGCCGCTTCTCGGGGCGACAAGAAGTGAGATAACCGCGTTTCTCGACGAGCATCAAATGCCGTTCATGACTGACTCGTCAAATATGGATCAGCGCTACCTCCGGAACAGGATCCGTCATTCACTGATCCCCGAGCTCACAAAGAAGTATAATCCTGGGCTTACCGAGGCCGTGATAGGCATGGCGGATATCATGGCGGCAGAAGACGACTATATGCAAAGGGAGACGTCCATGGCACTCGCCAGATGCGGTTCCCGCTCGAATGAAGGCGAGATCAGAATCGGCGTGGCTGCCTTTGGAAGATACCATGAATCTATTCAGAGGAGGATCTTGAAGCGCATCTTTGAAGACTTAAGTCCGGACGGGAAGGGAATTGGTTTTGATCACGTCAAAGCCGCCCTGGGTCTCATGAATTCGGAGCATCCGGGCGCTTCTATTAATCTGCCGCGCGGCATTGAGGTGAGGCGGGAATATGCTGACCTTGTCGTTTGCAGATGTAGGATTGTACGGGGAAGGTTGGCTGAAGGATATACTAGTCTTTACTATGATGTTACCCCCCCATGCAGGATTGAAATGTCCGAACTGGGAAAGTCGATGCGCTTCGACTTTGTAGGACCGCCGCGCAATGTGAAGTCGTCCGAGCCTACGACAATCTTTATGGACTACGACAAGCTCTCACTCCCGCTATTCATCAGGTTCGGGAAACCGGGAGACAGGATACAGCCCATGGGTATGAAGGGTACGAAAAAGATAATGGCCCTGCTTATCGATGAAAAAGTACCGGTTAGAAAAAGGAAAAGCATTCCACTTCTCCTTGACCAAAAGTCCGTGCTCTGGATTGCGGGACTCCGTCTTAGTGAACGTGCAAAAATAACGGAAAAGACAAGACAGATACTCAGGGTAGAATTTGTTTGAAATAATGCCATCGTTAATGTAATTGTAAAACAAAGGCGCAAGAA
>DATJBN010000257.1:0-8179 GCA_035515335.1 Syntrophales bacterium
GCCTTGCTCTATTTTTGAATGCAACTCGGTATAAATTGCGCATCGTCCATTCAGACAGCAAGATCACTAGTCTCATAACCGGCCCTCTCGTGCCTTCACCGCCAGCCCGCTGCCTGAATAAGGCAGAGCTTGCCCGTGGAAATCTACGTCACCTGATAGTAACGATTGCCTGTCGCCGCTGGTACTAGCCGAATCGCCCGGTGATATACTGCTCCGTCCGCTCGTCCCTTGGTGAGGTGAATATCTGCTCTGTCTTGCCGAACTCTACGAGTTCACCGAGCAGCATAAAGCCGGCGTAATCAGAGACGCGGGCGGCTTGCTGCATGTTATGGGTCACGATAAGGATGGTGTAGTCCTTCTGCAATTCAGCCATCAACTCTTCTATTCTGAGCGTGGCGATCGGGTCAAGGGCCGAGCACGGCTCGTCCAGAAGAATGATTTCCGGTTCAATCGTCAGCACCCGTGCCACGCAAAGCCTCTGTTTCATCTCGTCGGAAAGAGAGAGAGCCGGTTGCTTGAACTTGTCTTTAAGATCATCCCACAGGCCGACTGCCTTTAAGCATTTCTCAACGGTATCGTGATGGCGCTGTTTCTTGATGCCGTGTACCTCCAACCCATAGACCATATTTTCGTAAACGGTGAAAGGGAAGGGGTTGGGCCGCTGAAACACCATGCCGACTCTTCTTCGCAGATCGATCAGATCGATCTCATCGATGAGCGTCTCGTTGATGCATATATTCCCCTCGATCCTTACCCCGTGAATAAGCTCATTCATCCGGTTGAAGCAGCGAAGCAGCGTTGACTTGCCGCACCCCGAGGGGCCGATCAGGGACGTGATGGAATTTTTATAGACATGAAACTGTATGTTGATGAGTGCCTGAAACCCACCGTAGTAGAGGTTCAGATTCTCCGCACTGAGCGCATATCCTCCGGAGCCGGTCCCGACATCCATTAGCCGAACTTCCCCTGGATGTATTCTTCCGTCATCCTGACTGCCGGCGTGGTGAAGACCCTATCGGTCGCGCCGAACTCGATCAACTCGCCCAGGTAAAAGAAAGCGACGAAGTCCGTGGCGCGCGCTATCTGCTTGGTGTTGTTGGACACAAGAATAATCGTGTGTTGGTCCTTCAATTCGGCCAGCGCCTCCTCGATCTTTGCCGTCGATATCGGGTCGAGTCCTGAGCACGGCTCGTCAAGAAGAATGATTTCCGGATTGAGGGCGAGTGTTCTGGCCAGACAGAGCCTCTGCTGCTGACCACCGGACAGTTTCATGGCCGATTCCTGCAGCCTGTCTTTGACTTCGTCCCAGAGAAAGGCGTTCCGTAAGCTCTGTTCTACCAGGGCGTGAAGCTCGGCTCGCGAATTGTTGTTGTTCAACCTAGGGCCGAAGGCCACATTCTCAAATATCGAACGGGGCAGAGGGATCGGGGTGGCGAAAACCGTTCCGATTCTCTTTCTCAGACTCACTTCGTCGATGTCGCCATTGATGATATCTTCTCCGTCAAGGAGCACGCTTCCGCTCATGGCCACTCCATCCTCGAAGCTGATCATCTTGTTGATCACTGAGATGAGCGTGGACTTCCCACTGGCGGACGGCCCCATGAGGCCATAGATACGGTTCTTGGCAATGTCGAGGTCGATCCCCTTCAGCACCTCTTTCTTGCCGAAGCTGAGTCTGAGCTGTCGTATAGCTACTTTGACGTCCATGCGCCTAACTATACCTTGATATCATTTTGTTCATCGTGTAGTAGGCCACAATATTGATGAGCAGGATACTCACGACGAGCACGAGGGCGGTAGCGTACGCTTTTTCCAAAGAAATCCCTTCCCGCGCGAGTATGTAAAAATGGACCGCCATGGTCCTTCCCGAATCGAGCAGGCTCGTCGGCAATCGCAGGGAGCTGCCCATGGTGAAGATCACCGCGGCAGTCTCAGACACGGCCCTGCCGACGCTCAGCATGATACCGGTAAGGATTCCGGGCGCGGCGGAAGGCAGAACGACCTTCGTTACCGTCTCCCATTTCGTGGCGCCGAGGGAAAAGCTGACCATGCGCAGATTCCTTGGCACTGATTTGATGGCCTCCTCAGCGGTACGTATGATAGTGGGCAGCACCATGATCATGATCGTGAGCGTGCCTGAGATGAGGGACCACCCAAGCTTGAGCTTTATGACGAAGAAGATGAAACCAAAAAGGCCGTATATGATCGAGGGAATTCCCGCCAGAGACTCGACACCGAATCGGATGATGCGGGTCAGCGTTGACTCCTTGGTGTACTCGGTGAGATAGATGGCAGTGCCTACGCCGAGGGGCGTGGCAAGGGCAATAGAGAGCACTGCGAGAAAAACCGTCCCGACAATGGCGGGGAAGATGCCCCCATGCCGTCCCATGTCCTCAGGGTGAGAGAAGATAAATTCCGGAGTGATGTTGGCGGCTCCCTTGACGAAGACAATGAACACGATGAAGACAAGGATACTGACCGTGAAGAGGGCCTGAAACAGCAAGGCGGCGCGCACGAATTTGTCAGTGAATCTCGGATTAAGCCTCACCCGGCCACCTTTCTTTTCACCCAGAAATTGGCAATAAAGTTCAACAGCATGATAATGGTGAGCAGCACAACGCCGGTGGAGAAGAGGGCGCTTCGGTGATCCCCTGCTGCATACGCAAGCTCCAAAGCGATGTTACTCGTCAACGTCCTCAAGGGATCGAGCAGGCCCATCGGAATGCGCAGGGCGTTACCCGCGACCATAATGACGGCCATAGTTTCGCCAACGGCTCTTCCCATGCCGAGGATGAAGCTCGCAAGAATCCCTGACCGGGCCGCCGGGAGAACTACCTTGTAAATGGTCTGCCACTGGGTGGCACCCATAGCAACAGAGGCTTCCCTGTAAGTCTGTGGAACACTCATCAATGAATCAAAGGAAATACTGATGATCGTCGGCAGAATCATAATGCCCAATACAACGGAAGTGGCGAGAATGGAAAAACCAGGACCGCCAAGGTATTCCCTGATGAGAGGGACGACGTAGACAACGCCGAGGAAACCATACACGACCGAGGGGATGCCCGCAAGGAGTTCCAGCGCCGGCTTCAGGAACATCTTCATCTTTCTTGACGCATACTCAGACAAATACGTGGCGCAACCAAGTGCCAGGGGCGCACCAAAGATGAGGGCGCCGAGCGTTACCATGTATGAGGAGATAATCATGGGGAAGATCCCGAAGAACCCCTTGGTCGGCGCCCATGTGAAACCAAAGATGATCTTGCCCACGCCCACCTTGTAAAAGAGGGGCAGCCCTTCCCCGAGGATGAATGCGAAGATGATGAAAAGGAAGAGGAGTGAAGAGAAGGCCGATACCACCAGCAGCCACTTGATCAGTTGTTCCCGACTAAAAATTCGATTAGCCACGGATCGGTACGAGCCCCTCTTTACGAAGTATATTCTGTCCTTCTCGCGAAAGCACAAAGTCTATGAACACCTTTGCTGCTCCGGCCGGCTCTACCGCGGTCAGGTAGAGGAAGGGTCTCACCATGCTGTACTTGTGCTGTACTATGTTCTTTACGGATGGAACTACATGGTCTATGGTGAGGGCCTTAACTTTCTGATCAACGATGCCGAGTGAGATATAGCCGATGGCGTAAGGGTCAGTGGCGACGACCTCTTTCACGGAGCCGTTCGAATCCTGCACCATGATGCCGTCATCGATGAACTCTTTTCCCATGACAAGTTCTTCAAAGGCTCCCCTCGTTCCAGAGCCCTCCTCCCTGCTCACCGCATCTATATTCCTGTCGATCCAGCCAAGCTCCTTCCAGTTCCTGATCTTTCCGCTGTAGACCTTCCGTATCTGTTCCAGGCTGATATCACGGATGGGGTTATTGGGATGGACTATGATGGAAATGCCGTCGTAGCAGATGAGTATCTCTTTGAGAACTTTCTCGTCCTCTTTCAATTTTCTCGACGACATGCCAATGTCGACGGTCCTGTTCATGGCGGCCTGTATGCCGGTGGAGGAGCCACCCCCTTGAACGTCAACGGAGAACTTGGGGTACCCAACCATGAAGTATTCGGCAAGCTTTTCAGAGAAGGGCATGACGGATGTGGAACCCGCAAGCGTTATGGTGTCTTTCCGGCCGGCGCCGGACTTGCGAATATCGAACGTGCCCCAGCAGATCAGGGCTATAAATAGGAGCAGCGCTATTGGCGTTGCCAGGTTGCTTTTCATGCTATGGATTAGGAGTAACTTTCAGGTGGCGGATGATCTTCCCCTGCACGAGAAATATCACGAGCTCGGCGATGTTGACCGCGTGGTCGGCCAATCTCTCTAAATACTTTGAGATAAAAAGCAGCCGCGTGGCCCTGGAGATCGTTTTCAGGTCCTCAGACATGTAGGTCAACAGTTCACGGAAAATCTGTTCATTCAGATGATCGACTTTCTCATCGTCCTGAGTGACCTTCCAGGCCAGCTGCGGATCTTCCTTGACAAAGGCATCAAGGCTTTCTTTCACCATCGTCTGAGCAATCTCCGCCATCTGTGGCAAATCTATGTAAGGTTTTAGCTGTGGTTCCAGGTTCAGCTCCAATACCCGCTCACAGATATTCACCGCCATGTCGCCCATCCGTTCCAGATCATAATTTATCTTTATTGCGGTAGCTATAAAGCGCAAGTCCTTCGCGGCGGGCTGTCTCAGGGCGAGGAGCTTGAGGCAGAATTCGTCGATTTCCACCTCTTTGGTGTTAATGAGATCATCATCCTCTATGACCTTGCGCGCAAGGACCGAATCCCTTGCCAACAGGGCGGTTACGGCGTTTCGTACGGCCTTTTGGACCAGCTCCCCCTCAAAGAGCATCGACTCCTTCAGTTCTCTCAGTTCCTCATCAAAGATTCGGCTGATGTGGCCTTCCATGTCACCTCTCTTTTGTCCGGGTGTAGGCTAAAGTATAGGCAGATTCCGCAGTTGATTACAACAGATTAGGGGTGGAGATTAGTGCGTATGGATCGCATGCTCTGTCACGGAGCTGTCGACCCTGACTCTTCGTCCTTATGGTGCTTGATCACCCGACCTTCGACCATGAAGATGACATCTTCCCCGATGTTCGTGGAGAGATCGGCTATGCGTTCCAGGTTGCCTGCTATGTCGAGCAGGTGAAGCGACCGCTCGATCGTTGAAGGGTCGGCACTCATGTACGTGATCAATTCGCGCAGGATTTGGTTAGCTAGACCGTCCACGATGTCATCTCTCTCGCAGACGGACCGGGCGAGCCTGGCGTCCTCGTTGATGAACGAGCGCAGGCTGTCATTGACCATTTTCACCACTTCTTCCGCCATGCGCGGTGTATCGAGGAGGGGTTTGACGGGAGTGCGCTCGGCGAGGTACATGCCGCTTTCGGCGATATTGACCGCGTGGTCGCCCATGCGCTCGATATCACTGTTCATTTTCAAAATCATGAGTATGGTCCGAAGGTCCTTCGCAATAGGCTGGTACTGAGCTATCAAATTTGTGCACTGCTCATCCAGCTCTATTTCAAAGGCATTCGACTTTGGCTCGTCCTGCTCAATCACCTCTCTGAGCATGTCGGTATCTTTCCGCATAAGGCCCCGGATCGATTTCTCTATCATATGCTCAGCGAGGCTGGCGTACGCTATCAGCTGCTGTTTCAGGACGGGTAGTTTTTCCTCCAGCATGCGTCACCTCTAACCGAATTTCCCCGTGAGGTATTCTTCCGTCCGCTTATCTTTCGGCACCGTGAATAGCTTCTCCGTGGGCCCGAACTCGACAAGCTCGCCGAGATAGATGAAAGCGGTGAAGTCGGAGATACGCGCAGCCTGCGGGATGTTGTGGGTCACCTGGATAATGGTGACCGCATCCTTGAGGTGGACGACCAGTTCCTCTATGTGGGCCGTTGATTTTGGATCGAGAGCTGACGTGGGCTCGTCCAGCAGGAGAATCTCGGGATCCATGGCAAGAGCCCTCGCTATGCAGAGCCTCTGCTGCTGCCCCCCTGAAAGGAAGGTCCCCTTACGGTGAAGAGCATCCTTCACCTCATCCCAAAGGGCCGCCTTTTTCAGCGACTCTTCAACGATCCTGTCCTTATCGCCTTTCGAGATTCTGATACCGTTCAGGTTATAGCCGGCGATCACATTGTCATAGATGCTCATGGTGGGGAAGGGGTTCGGTCTCTGAAAGACCATCCCGATTTTTCGCCGCACGATGATGGGATCTATATCAAAAACGTTGAGGTCATCGAGGAGGATTTTGCCGGAAACATTGGCACTGGGAATCAGCTCATGCATCCTGTTGATGCATCGTATGAGCGTGGTCTTCCCGCAGCCGGAGGGTCCCATCACCGCGGTGATTTTGTTCTTCAGGATCGAGAGATTGATATCCTTAAGGACCTGGTTGCTGTCGAAGCCCGCATAGAAATGCTCGACACTTAAAACTGGACTTTCCATTTTCTCATTCCTAGTTTTGCAATAAGATTCAGGGCCAGGACAAAAACAAGCAGCACAAAAGATGCGCCCCAGGCAAGCGCATGCCACTCAGGGTACGGGCTGGTGGCGTAGTTGAACACGGTCAAAGGAAGAGAACTGACCGGTTTGAGAATATTGACCGCCATGAAAGGGCTGCCAAAAGCCGTGAAGAGGAGCGGCGCCGTCTCTCCCGAAACCCGGGCGACACTCAAGAGCACCCCTGTCACGATGCCGTTCAAACCCGCGGGCAGAATTACTTTCAGAATGGTTCTGGGATAGGATACCCCCAGCGCCAGAGATGCCTCTTTCAATGAGTCGGGGATCAGCTTCAGGGTCTCTTCGGTGGACATCACGATAACGGGAAGCATCATGATACCGAGCGCCACTCCACCGGACATCGCGGAAAAAGAACCGGTGGGCATCACCACCCAGATGTACGCGATGATACCAATGACGATGGAGGGAATCCCCATCAGTATTTCAACAGACAGGCGAGAGAGGTAGGCGAACCTGCCCTTCCTGTGCTCGGCCAGATAAATCCCGGTTAGAACGCCGACGGGCACCGCGATCCCGCTCGAAATCAGAATGAGCAAGGCGCTACCGATGATGCCATTGGCAATGCCGCCACCCGTCTCGCCGACGGGCGCCGGGAGCCTGGTGAGGAAGTTCCAGTTGATGACCGCGATCCCGTTTTTGGTTATGAAAAAAAGTATCAAGAACATGGGCAAGATCGCACAGAAAGAGAGCAATGCCACGAGTGCCCGGAAGGCCCTATCCGTGAAAATTCTTCTCCCGAGCGAGATCTCCTTCATGTCACACCCCAACGCTCGTCTTGATAATAATGATCTTGCCGATAATGTTGATGATCGTGGTGACCACGAATAAGAGAAGCGCAAGCTCGATCAGGCTGGAGAGATAGACCGCACCGGTGGCCTCCGTAAACTCGTTGGCGATGACGCTGGCCATGGTGTTGGCGGGGCTGAAAATGCTTGTCGGGAGGAAGTTCGAGTTGCCTATGAGCATGGTGACCGCCATGGTCTCTCCCAACGCCCTTCCCAGAGACAGAAGAATGCCAGCGAATATGCCGGACCGGGCGTACGGGAGAATCACCTTACGAATCACCTCGAAGCGGGTGGCGCCCAGCGAGAGCGCCGCTTCCTTGAGGTCATTCGGGACGAGGTTTATCACTTCTCTGCCCAGGGAAGCCGAATAGGGGATGATCATGATCGCCAGGATCAGGGACGAGGCAAGGATGCCAACGCCGTACGGGGCGACGCCCAATTCGGTCTCTATGAGCCGGATGATGGGAACAAAAAAGAAAAGACCCCAGAAGCCATAGATGACTGAGGGAATACCGGCCAGAAGTTCAATGACCGTCTTGACGAACGAGGATGCTTTCCCCTCCCGGTAGTAATAGCCGAGGAAGATGGAGATCGGTATTGAGAAAAAGGTGGAGATCAGGAGCGCGAGGAATGACGTGATGAGCGTGCCAACGAGAAAGGGGAGCGCTCCGAACTGCCGGCTGACGGGGTCCCACGTGCGGCCTGTGAGAAACCTGATGCCGAGCGCCTTTATCGAAGGCAGGGAGGCAATGAGTAAAGAAAGGAAGATCGCAAGCAGAAGCACCAGCACGCTTATACCGGCGAGGTAAAGGATCTTGCGGAACGCGGCTTCCGAGAGGGTGAATCCCGGTCCGTGCTGCGTACGTGC
>DATJBN010000258.1:0-2694 GCA_035515335.1 Syntrophales bacterium
GTTGGGACTTGTTCTTTCAACCGTCGGTCTCACGATAGGTTCATGGGCGGCCTTTGCCCTTTCAAGGGCGCTGGGAAGGCCGTTCGTAGACAAATTTGTAAAAAAAGAGACCATGGACAAATATGATTACCTTCTCCACCATAAAGGAATTTTTCTTGTGTTCCTCCTCTTCCTTATCCCGGGCACACCAAAAGATTTCCTGTGTTACATCCTGGGATTGGGACATCTGACTACAAGGGAATTCCTTGCGATAAGCACTATCGGGAGATTTTTCGGGACCGTCCTCCTTACCCTGGGCGGAAACTATATCCGCCGTCACCAGTATTACAGGTTTTCTGTCCTGTTTGCGGTGGCCATAATATTGGTTTTTCTTTCGATGGTATACAAAGAGAAACTCGAAGAACTTTTTCATAAGTGGCACAAGACGTCGCTCGACAAGGAGAAAGAAAACTAACAAGATTGCGTTTATCGGAAAAATGATACGCGTGGAATTGAGACGATTAAAGTATCTGAATGTGTGACTTACGCAATCGATTTCCTGGACAAATACAAACGTATCACCACCTGATCAGGGAGGACGCCCATGTGAGTCCTCCGCCGAATGCTTCGAGAAGTATGTAATCTCCCCACTTAATCTGACCTGTCTGTAATGCCTCGTCGA
This sequence comes from Syntrophales bacterium, assembly GCA_035515335.1. Lineage (GTDB taxonomy): Bacteria > Desulfobacterota > Syntrophia > Syntrophales > UBA2185 > Fen-1135. The sequence continues at coordinate 662 of DATJBN010000258.1, forward strand.
GAGCTATCGGAACTGACGCGGCCGAGGTGTTGCCGTATTTCTGGATGTTTACGAAGACCTTCTCCATAGGGAGACCGAGCCGTTTTGCGGTAGCCTGTATTATTCTGATATTCGCTTGATGCGGGATCAGCAGAGAGAGCTGTGAAGGATCAAGATCGTTGTCTCTGAGAGTCTTAATAGCCAGTTCCTCAAGGGTTCTTACCGCCACCTTGAATGTCTCATTTCCCTTCATCTTGATAAAGTGAAGTTTCTTGAGAATCGAATCCGTGGAACAGGGATTCTTCGACCCACCCCCGGGAAGGCATATTAAATCTCCCAGATCCCCGTCTGAATTTATCTGGGTCGAATATATACCTCTTCTTTCGCTTGTCGGCTCAATGATCACCGCTCCCGCCCCGTCTCCAAAAAGCACACAGGTGGACCTGTCCTGCCAGTCGGTGAATTTGGAAAGCGTTTCCGTACCCACAAGCAGTATTTTTTTGTGCATTCCCGCCTTGATAAACCCGTTGGCGACATGCAGCCCGTAAATAAAACCCGAACAGGCTGCATTTAAGTCAAAGGACGCCGCGTTCTTCGCACCGAGCTTGCTTTGAAGAATGCACGCGGTCGAGGGAAACGGCATATCTCCTGAAATGGTCGCTACTATGATAAGATCGAGTTCTTTGGGTTTGATATGGGCCCTCTTCAGCGCCATGGTCGCCGCCTCACAGGCGAGGTCGGATGCGGCCTGACCGCCGTTCACAATCCTCCTCTCGCTTATGCCTGTCCGCTCCATTATCCAGTCGTCCGAGGTCTCGACGATCCGTTCGAGATCATGATTCCCGATCACATTTTCCGGGACATAGGAGCCGGTAGCTATGATACGCCCCCTGATCAATTCTGCAACCCTTTTCCCCGCAGATGGTCCTCAATGTCGGTAGAGATCGCTTCAAAGACCTTCTTGGCAGAATAATCCGCAGCAACCCGGAGTGCGTTTTTTATCGCCTTTGAGGTAGACCTTCCATGACTGATGATGCATGTGCCGTTGATGCCGAGTAACGGCGCGCCTCCGTACTCGTCATAGTCAGTTTTCTTCTTGAAGTTCCTTATGGCGGGCTTCAGCATCAGATAGCCGATCCTGCCGGTAGAAACCGAGGTAATTTCTCTTTTCAGCATTTTCAGTATAGTCTCGGCAAGGCCCTCGCTGATTTTCAAAGCTATATTGCCGATAAAGCCGTCGCAGACCACCACGTCGGCCTTTCCCGTAAAAATGTCCTTGCCCTCGATATTCCCGATAAAGTTCAGCCGGGTGCCTTTAATGAGTTTAAAGGCGATCTTTGTGAGCTCATTGCCCTTCGTATCCTCCTCTCCGATGCTCAGGAGCGCCACCTTGGGTTCGGGTTTTCCGAGCACCAGCTTGCAATAGGTGTTGCCCATTAATGCAAATTGAAGCAGGTTTTCCGGTTTGCAATCGACATTCGCACCTGCATCTAGCAGCACGAAGGTGTCCTTAAGGGCGGGCATTATGGTCGCTATCGCGGGCCTGTCTACCTCTCTTGAGGTTCCGAGGACAAGCAGCGATGTTGCCATCACCACTCCGGAATGACCCGCGCTCACGAATGCGTCCGCTTCGCCCGACTTCACCAGATCGATCCCGATCCTTATGGAAGAATCTTTCTTCTTCCTCATGGCGGACGTCGGGGAATCATGCATTTCGACCACTTGGGAGGCATGTCTCAGCGCGACGCGGTTTGCGTCGTACCTTTTGTTGCCGAGCTCTCTTCTGATTACCGCTTCGTCGCCGATGAGGATTACATCGATGTCCTCATGTTCATCCACGGTCTCAACAGCCCCTTCCACGGTGACCGACGGAGCGTAATCCCCTCCCATGGCATCAAGAGCGACCCTCATCACTATTTTTCGACTATCTCAAGAACCTTATGGCCGTTGTAGGACCCGCAACTCGGGCACACCCTATGGGGCTCCTTCACTTCCTTGCATTCAGGACACTGGTTGAGATTCGGCGACTGGCCTTTCCAATTGGCCCTTCTCTT
>DATJBN010000259.1:0-4508 GCA_035515335.1 Syntrophales bacterium
GCGGGTGTCACATGCTTTTGCAGATAGATAAGATCGATTCGTACTACGAGAATAGCCATGTCCTGCATGAAGTTTCTCTCGAGGTCGACACGGGCGAAATGATTGCGATTCTTGGGAGAAATGGCGTTGGGAAGTCGACCACCCTAAAAAGCATCATGGGGCTCGTGCATCCCCGAAACGGTGTCATCCGCTTTAAGGGTGAGGTCATAAGCGGAAAAAAGCCGAACGTGATCGCCCACAAAGGCATAGGATACGTGCCTGAAGAAAGGCGTATCTTTCCGCGCCTGACGGTGAGAGAGAACCTTGTCATGGGGCAGAAGACGGGCAAGCATGCCGGCGCCTCCAGGTGGACGATAGAGAAAGTCTACGCAAAATTCCCCCAGTTGGCCGAGAGAGACGCCACCCCGGGCGGGAATATCTCCGGCGGCGAACAGCAGATGCTGACGCTCGCCAGGACGCTTCTCGGCAACCCGGAATTGATTCTCATTGATGAACCGTCCGAGGGCTTGAGCCCAATCATGGCGCAGACCATCTTCGACATGATCAGCGAGGTCCACAAAGAAGGTGTCGCCGTCGTTCTCGTCGACCGCAACCTTCAGTATACCTGCACCATGGCGCAGAGGGTCTACGTCATGAGCAAAGGGGCGGTAGGCTATTCCGGATCGGGAAAGGAGGTTCTTGAGGATAAAGAGCTACAGACCACGTTTCTTGCAGTTTGAGCAGAAAACGATCGGAAGAAGGAGGAGTCCATGAGAAAGATCGTAACTTTATTGGTTGTTTTATGTGCATTTCTTGCCGCTTCATCGTACCTGTTTGCAGCGGAAAGGCCCATAAGGATTGTCGTGCTTGAGCCGCTGTCGGGGCCGGCAAAAGACAACGGAGACCGATCCCTGATAGGGGCTGAATTTGCTGCTGCGGAAATCAACGCAGCAGGCGGAGTGTTGGGCAGAAAGATCGAGGTCATCGGCGAAGACAGTCAATCAAAGCCGGATGTTGCGGTACGGAAGCTCCAGAAATATATTCTGGACCACAGCGTTGATATGGTCTTCGTCTGCTCGGGATCGCCTATCGCGAAAGCCGTGACGGAAGCCACGAAGGGCCAGAATATTCTTGTTATGCTTGGGACGATGAGCGATGAGACGACAGGAAGCGACTTCCAGGATCATGTCTTCCGGCCCTACTACAACACGTCGATGTCGGCCCGGGCCATTGTCACCTACATGGGGCAGCACAAAGAGTTCAAGAAGTTCTATCTTCTCAATCAGGATTATTCCTTTGGCCGCGACACGGGAGCCGCCTTCCGGAGAGAGATCAAGAAACAGATTCCCGATGGACAGGTACTCGGCGAAGACTATTTCCCGATGTTCAGCAAGGATCTCTCACCGTTCCTGACGAAGGTAAAGGCGAGCGGAGCCGAGGCGATACTGAGTTCCGCCTGGGGTAGCGACATAAACCTCATCCTGAAGCAGCGTGCCGAATTGGGAGTAAAAGCAATCGTCGCGGATATGGCCCTGGCGCCGCCACTTACCTTGCAAGCCGACATCAACGCGGCACAGGGGGCAATAGCGACGGACTCGTACGTAATAACTATCGATACGAAAGAGAATCGGGATTATGTGAAACGGTACAGAGATAAGTACAAGGGAACGACCTACCCCGAGCCCGATGCGCTCAGCGCAAGGACGTATCTTTTTACGCAGCTTGCCGCTTCTGCGGCCAAGAAGGCAAAATCTGTAGACCTGAACAAGATCATCCCTGCTCTCGAAGGGCTCAAGGAAAAGACGATAGTGGGTGATGTCTGGATAAGGCCCTGCGACCATCAGATGCAATCGCCCATGGCGGTGGTTGAAATCAATTCGACGAAATATCCCTACTATGGCGCCCCGACAATTATTCCGGCATCCGAAGTGATGATTGAAGAGAGTGCGACCGGAAATCCACGGTGCAAAGGGAAATAACATAACAAGAAAAGAACAGGGGCAAGGCTTTCGGCCTTGCCCCTGTTTCTGTATAGTCTCGACCTATAAGCCCAATCTATCCTTTGATGAGACCCTTGTCCCTTTGCGCCCTCCTCAATGCCACCCTCCCGACATCGACTACCGAGGCGCCACCGTCAACCATAATGACCGCGCCAGTCGTAAACGCCGCATCGTCGCTTGCGAGGTAAACACAGGTACCGCTTATCTCCGATGGCTGTGCCATACGGCGGAGGGGTACATCGTACGTCACGAGGTCGGTAACCGTTGCCTCGTCGGTCTGGAGGGCCTCGCTGTATCGATGAAGGAAGGTGTCTATCATCGGCGTCCAAACGCCGCCAGGGCAGACAACGTTGATTCTGACGTTGTGCGGTCCGAAATCGAGGGCGGCCTGCTGTGTCAGCATGATGAGACCCGCCTTCGACGCGGTATAGGCGGGCTTTTCCGGCATGCAGCGAACGCCGCCGAGAGACGCGATGTTGATAACCGAGCCACCCCCGCCTTGTATCATCCGTGGAATTGCCGATTTCATGATGAGAAATGGACCGGTGAGGTTGACCTCGATGGTCTCTCGCCAGGCCGCCGAATCAAGGTCCACAACCGTGGCGGGCTGATGGCTGATTCCCGCATTGTTCACGAGAATATCGAGCCGGCCCCCGAAAGTTGTTGCCACATCGACCATACGTTCCGCGTCATCGTCATGCGACACGTTCCCGGAACACGCAGTCGCAGTGCCGGGTGGAAAAGAGCGCAACGCCTCATCTAATACATCCTGCCTCCGCCCGGTTATGCAGACCTTGGCCCCTTCGGCGGCAAATCCTTGAGCTATGGCGAGCCCGATACCGGTGCCGCCCCCTGTTACCAGCGCTATTTTACCCGTGAGTCTCACACTAACCTCCTTATCGCTTGTCGATTGTCTCTCGGTCTTCCCGGCCACCTTCCAGAGGCCCTGTCTGACGCATGTTTCCTGGCCACCAGACCGATTCATATTATCGTGCACCCTTCTGCATTGTCAATGACTTATACAATATTGTGCTAACTATTAAATAAATTGTTGACAATCATGTCACCCCATTATATAACCGATCAGCCGAACATCTTTCACGTCTTTCCTCAAGAGGAGTCGAACCATGGAGAAGTTAGTCATTACCGCGGCGCTAGTCGGTGCACTCACCACGAGACAACAGAACCCGAATCTCCCTTACGCACCCAAGGAGATCGCGAGTGCTGCCATTGATGCATGGAAGGCAGGGGCGTCAATGGTACACCTTCATGTACGTGAGCCGGAGACCGGCGTCTGCGTGCAGAACGTGGAGTACTTCAGAGAAACGATCGAGAGAATCAGGAATGCCTGCGACCTCATCATTAATGTGACGACCGGGGGAGCACCAGGCATTTCCCTGGACGGAAGAGTGGGCATAATCCCGAAACTATCGGCCGATGCGGCAGCGAAACCCGAGATGGCGTCGCTCAATTGCGGCTCGTTGAATTTCGGCCTCCTCAGCAGGAAGAAGCGACAATTCATCCTCGACGACGTGCAGATGAATCCCTGGAGCGGCATGCTCCGTTTTGCCGATACCATGAAGGAGTGCGGGGTAAAACCCGAGCTCGAAGTGTATGACTCAGCAATGATACACAATGCAGAGGTTCTTCAATCGCTCGACGCCCTCGTGGAACCGCTCCATTTCTCCTTCGTCATGGGAGTACTGGGTGGCATCCAGACGACCGTAGAGAACCTCGTATTTCTCAAAACCTCGATTCCGCAGACGGCGTCGTGGTCGGTATGTGCGGTGGGCCTTCCCATCTACTCCGTTGCCCCTGCCGCTATCGCGATGGGTGGTCACGTACGGGTGGGCCTCGAGGACTGCGTCCATATCTCGCAGGGGGTCCTCGCTTCGGGCAGCGCCCAGATGGTCGAGAAGATCGCACGGCTCGCCGGAGAAATGGGACGGGAGGTTGCGACGCCGGCGGAGGCGAGAAGGGCCCTTAATCTCTAAAGCGCAAGGAGTGAAGAAAATGGCTGAAACAATACTTATCACTGGAGGTTCGGGCTTCATCGGGATCGAATTGGCCAGAAGTCTCATGGCGGAAGGCGACAGAGTGATCGTTTTCGACCTGAAGCCGCCCCGTCAGCGGACAGACGACAAGTCGCTCACCTTTGTACGGGGAGACATTACCAATCTCTCCCAGGTCCTCAACGTGGTCCGTGAGCACCGACCGCAGGGCATCATCCACCTGGCTGCCCTGTTGTCCGAGCCATCGGAAGGAAACCCCTGGGACTCCATCTCGATCAACGCCCTTGGCACATACCACATCCTCGAAGCCGCCCGCCTTTTCGAGACAAAGAAACTTGTCATTTCGAGCAGTATGGCGGTCTACATAAATCCACGGTCAAAGGCCGATGTCGTGACGGAGTCGACCCCTCAACGACCACCACTCATCTACGGCATCACAAAGGTCTTCGAGGAGCTTCTCGCGCTGTACTACCACCGGAAGTTCGGTCTCGATACCCGAGGCATACGGCTTCCCGTG
>DATJBN010000260.1:0-3855 GCA_035515335.1 Syntrophales bacterium
AAAAGGTTTCGCTATATAGTCTATGCCTCCTGCACGGAAGCCTTTTATGATATCGAGCGCGTCACCGAGGCCGCTTATGAAGACGATGGGGAGGGTGGTATTACGATCATCTGACTTCAGGCGGCGGCATACTTCAAAACCGTCCATATCCTTGAGTCCCACGTCGAGGAGGACCAAATCGGGAGGGGCGGATTGTACAGATAGCAGCGCTTCGGGACCGTTTACGGCAGAACTGACACGGTAGCCATGCTGGCTAAGCGTATCCGTCAATAGCTCGACAATGTCAGGCGAATCGTCAACGACGAGAACATGAGGGACATCGTCTTCCGGCAGGTCTGCAACCTCTCTACCGTTATCCCCTGCTTGCTGTATACTGCCCTCTGTATTCATGTTGCTCCAATTTCCAATTAGAGGCTGACATCAATTATCAATTCCGTTGAAGATGATTGATCTTAGAGCATTACAACAGGCTCTGAGGAAAAAATGCGAAGGCACAAAACAGGAAACGCATCGGCAGAGCCTGATCAGGTTATCGGCGCTTTTCAGTGGATACTTTAAAAAAAAGGACAATATTTCGCAATTTTGTCTCGCCCAGGGGTCGTTCCTGAAGTGTTATGCTCTCTCAAACAATGGGCTTGTAATATGCTGTGAAAACATTTAAAAAGGTCTCGTTCTCATGTCTTTTTGAAATGTTGCCGATAGAATTCATGATGTTCGCAACGCCTGCACCCGTCTAGCGGGTGACATATTGAGGTGTAGAAAAATGGATAAAGACGCACCGAATGCCAGTGTCTCCGAACAGGAATTGCGGATTCTTATTAAAGCTTTGACGAAGTCCGTCGAATATATCCATAAGAGATATCTTATTCTTGCAGTGATAGCCGGCCTCGTAATCGGCATCGGCATAGGCGTCCTCGTTGCCAACATCGCCGGGATGGGCCAGAGGCTTCCCGACACGGCGGCATTGCTCAATAGATCAGACCAGGCTCTGCTGGAACTGCGGCAGTTGAGGTCCGATGTGAATAGCTTAAGCGCGGCGAAAGCGGGCGATGGCGACGCAAAGTCGGCTGCTGCAGAGAAGGAAACGCCCGCACAGCCGGAAAAGACAGAGGCAGTTCAAAATGTACCGGCCGCAACTAAGCCGAGTGTTGTAAAAGTCCATATCCATTTTGCCAGACCTGAGGACAAAAAAACGGCGGAGGCCCTGTCTGATTTTTTGAGAAAAAAGGGATATACTTCCATCGACACGGAAGAAATCCGGCACGGGTGGAGAGACATCCGATATTTCCATGAGGGGGACAGAGAACAGGCGTTGCTACTTCAGAAGCAGTTTACGGAATTTGTCAAAGACAGAGCTGCGCAGGAAGTTAATTTGAAGATTAAGGATCTGAGCAAAAGATATCCTCGTGCCAAGCGCGGATCGATTGAAGTATGGGTTTATTTCTGAAACTTAAGTTCATGTAATCAATCAAGCGGAAGGATAAATGCCGGAACCGACATCAGCAAGTTACATGATCTTGGCCATCGGAGTAATGATCATACCAGGGGCGCTGGGCGGTATGGTGAGCGCCTTTTGCGCCCGCGATGATCAGCAATCCCTGAGGTTGGCTGTCAAGCACACTTTGATAGGTGCGGTCTCGGCACTGATGGTCCCGCTGTTACTGAGTCTCATGTCCAGTGATTTACTCGAATCCGGGCAGACTCGGCCGCTGAAACTGCTAACCTTAAGCGCCATGTGTGTGCTCATCGGCATATTTTCTCCCCGATTTTTGGAGTATGCTTATGGGAGTCGGTCGAAGGACACGGAACGGCAGGCGGGAGTTCCCCAAGAGGCGGGTCACCAGGAGAAGACGGACTGCACAGCCAGGACCGTCAGCGGACGCACCCTTCCCGATCGATCAAAGGCTCTCGAGCACCAGTCAAGAATACTCAAGACCCTGGCGGATGCTCAAGATGCAAAATTAATCCTCGCTGATCTTCTAAGAGCAACTGAGATACCTCAGAAGGACTTTGACGATACACTCTCGCTGCTTATGGCAAGGGGGGCAGTCGCACAGGAATTGAACGCGGGCAGGCTTCAGCTCGTTTTGACGGCGAGAGGGCGGCAACAGCTGAACAAGGTATCAGCAGACTTGACGTAGGGAAGTATTTTTACGCCAGTGCTGACGTCTTTTTTCCGGATGCTTGCCTCATCGTACTCAATGACGGTAACCGTGATTTTTTCAGTCAGCCGCTATCCAATGTGAATGAGGAACCCCGACGGAAGACCGGCCTTTCCCGATCTCTTCTTGAGCCATGAGGATATGGTCGTCAACTCCTGGTTTTAATCACCACTCTTATGGATGGCTGTTTCTTGTCTTCGAATTGAACCTCGGGAGGTACAATCAGTCTGGGCGCAATCGTGGTCGTTGAAGTCACGGACCTCAAATCAATCGGTGCCGTTCGTATCCTTATTTTCGTATTAAGGAGTCCTCTGGGGACCAAGACTCTTATTGAGGGCGGTATCGCCGCAATCCTCTGGATGGCCACCCCGGAAGGTGGTACATTTTCAGTCACAATCTCTATAGGGACGGAGACATGGACGAACTTTGTTGCCGTTACGCTTATGCGACTCGGCTTGATGCCGACCATGGTCAAGTTTGAAGGTGCATTTATCATGTCCTTCGTGAGAGCCACCTCCTGCCTGCCTTCCTGAAGCTGAGACAGGTTCAAGGATATCTTGAGCGCATCTGCGTTAAGTATCTGAAAGGCCTGCGGAGGTCCGACAACCGTTACCCTGGCCTCCGTGACTCTGGGCCCTTCTATCACCCATTCGGGTGGCACGTTCAGGTATTCGACCGGAACCGTGAAATCCTTCTGTATCGATTCCTTCTGATATCCGAAGATCATCCACAGGACACAGGCAAGGATGATTGCAATGACCTTTTCTTTCGTATTTTCCTTCAACCAGCGGGAGAGGGGGCCCGGCTTCTTTAGGGGCGCCTTGCTTGTGTAATACGAAACGAGGGCACCTTTCAAGGCTGATGCGTTTACCTCCCTGATCCTTTCACCTTCGGCAATGGAGATGGTTCCTCTCTCTTCCGAGGCTACTATACAAATGGCATCCGACCTTTCGGAGAGGCCGAGGGCCGCCGTGTGCCTGAGGCCGAGATTCATGTAACGGCTCGCATTGGGAGATAGCGGCAGATGACATCCGAACCGGGTGACGAGATCCCCGTCAATAACTACGGCGCCGTCATGACCGACAGAATGAGGATCGAAGATACTTTCCAAGAGAGGCCCGCTGAGGGCACCGTTTAGTTCCACACCTCCGGAAAGATGTCTGTCAAGAGGGTCGTTTCCTTGAATGACAATCAGGGCGCCGATATGCTTTCTGGCGAATTCCGCCACGGTCTGGGCTATTATCTCCGAGGTCTGCCCGTGTGCAGTCGTCCTTTGAAGCTTTTTCCTTATTATTCCCAGAATGGCAAGACGTTCGAAGAATCTTCGCAGGTCTTCCTGAAATATGACGACAAGGACGAAAAGAAGGATAGCGAAGAATCCCTGCAGGACGACGGTAGTAAGGTAAAGCTGAAAGAATTTTGCAATGACGTAAATGAAGCCGAGGAGACTGATGCCGATGAAGACGAAACGTGACGCCCTGTCTTTGATCCATATCAGGAGGATGGAAATCGCGACGGATATGATGGCAATGTCGAGGATATCCTGAATCCGCAGGCTCTGCAGCATTGCCCAGATGCTGTCAATCATGCTTTCCCGTTCTTTCTCTTTTATATCTACTTGATCAAGCGCGGTTTCAGTAAATAAAGCATGGGGATATGATTTTTGCAACAGGAATATCCTCGATGTCCCAAA
>DATJBN010000261.1:0-4916 GCA_035515335.1 Syntrophales bacterium
ATGATTTCGCTAATTTCTTCTGCCCTGATTTTCTCCATGCTCTATATTTCCTCCCCTAAGAGATTCCTTATATTGTATAGTTGAGTCTTGACGCTTCCGTCATACATCGTATCCCCTACGCCTACGACTATGCCGCCCAAAAGTGACGAGTCCTCTGAAACAATCATCTCGACCTGTCTCCCCGTTATTTCCTCCATGCGTTTCTGCAGTTGCTGGGAAAGCTCGGGGGACAAAGGAAAGGCCGTCTTGACGTCGACCCTGATCTTCTTCAAGGCATCATCCATCAGTTTCCGATAGCAGCTCTCTATATCGGGAAGAATGCCTATCCTTCGCTTATCTACAAGGAGCTTGAGAAAATTCGCAGTGACGGCCGAGATGCTTATCTTGGCGAGCAGCGAATCGACAACAGCCCTCTTCTCCGCCTGATCGAATATGGGGTTCAATAACAGTTCCTGAAGGTCCTTGCTCTCTTTGACGATGGAGGAAAAGAGCGTCAGTTCGCCATAGTACTTCTCGTACTGTCTGTCCTCCCTGGCTATGTCAAAGAAAGCCCGTGCGTAGCGCTTTGCGATATTGCTGCTGCTCAATGTTTTTTCACCACCTTATCCAGATAGTCTTTCACCATGGACGCGTGAAGTTCCTGGTTGATGTTCTTCTTCAGCAATTCTTCCGCCATGGCTATTGAGAGTTCAGCGGCCTCGGAACGTAGCTGATTCCTCGCCGCTTTGAGTTCCTGTTCCATCCTCGTCTGGGTGTCTTCGATCATCTTGGCGGCCGCTTTCTTCGCATCCTCGATGATCTTTTCCTTCTCGACAAGCCCCTGGGCCTTTATCATCTCGAAGATGTTGTTGATCTCCTCGGTAGCCTTATCGAGCCTCGCGGAGTAGTCCTCGAATTTCTTTTCAGTCTCTTCTTTCTCCGTCATCTTCTCTTCGATCGTGGCTTTGATATTGTGGCGCCTCTCCACGAAGAACTCCTTTATCTTCTTTGCGGAGACCCAGTAAAGGAACCAGATAAGGATCCCGAAGTCGAAGATCCTCCAGGCAAAATCGATCCACTCCTTGGTTTTGTCGCCATGGCCTCCACCCTCAGAAGCAAAGGATACGGCCGAGGCGAGTAAAACGGTAACAATCGACAACAAGAGATAACATAAGCAGGATCCGCTAAACAGCCGTCTTTTCATGACCGGAGACTCCTTCCCAACAGTTTCTCGGCAATCTCGACGGAAATATTCTTGGATTGACCGGTTAGGACGCTTCTAGCCGCCGTGACCTCCCTGTTCATATCACCGTGAAATTTATCCATCATGCCGGGGATCTCGCTTTTTGCGGCTTCTATGAGGCCTTTTGCCTGTTCGCCACCCTCCCTTATGATCTCGGTCTTTTTCTCCAGGGCATCCATCTTTGCCTGACGGAGCTTTTCCTCATAGGCCGCCATTCTCTCCTCGACGGACTGGTTGAGGCCCTTTATCTCGTCTTCCATATCCTGCATCTGCTTCTTTCTTCTGTCGATAACGCCGAGGATCGGCTTGTAGAGGAGCTGGTTAAGAATCACGATCAGGAGGAGGAAATTGACCATCTGGATCAGCATTGTGTAGTCGATATTTATCACTGTTGTTTCCTCGCGATGAAATTGCTTTGACGTTCAAAAAACCGTTTGCGACACACTCCTCTCGCCCGGCTTTTCAGTTTAGCGTTCTTTTGATCCTAAGAAGCTTATGACGGTTCTTTTTTTGAGGAATATTTCCTGAAATAAAGCGCTTCGAGCAGCGAACAAGAGCAACCTCAAGAACCCACAAGATGCGTGTGAAAACCGCGGTCTTCTAATCACAACCGGCGCTTATTGTCAAGCACTTTTTGGGTGAAATCGCGTTTTGCCCGCTCGTGTTACACTTCTTCCGTATTCAATGCTTTGGATTTGCTGTTGACTTTAAATTTTTCCGATTTGCCGCTGTCCATTCTCGATGTTCCCTCGAAAACGGCCCCTTCTTTAATAATAAGACGCGGCGCCTTCACGTTGCCCAGAACCCGGCCGGGTGGATAGATCTCGATCCTTTCCCCACATTCAATCTGACCGTGGACATCTCCGCTGATTATGACGCAGGCGACATTTATATCAGCTTCTATGTGAGCACCGTCGCCTATGACCAGGGTCCCCTCACCAAATATCTCACCGTTGAAGTCTCCATCTATGCGCACGGCACCGTTGAATATCAATTTTCCTGTAAACTCTGCGCCTTTTCCAAGAAAGGCCTTTATTTCGTCGTCTTTCTTTTTCTTTGTAAACATTGCCTTGCCCCCGGTCTTTGACATTTCACGTACCGATGATTGAAAACCGACCGCCCTATATGCGGTATGATTGCTTACATTATGGGTAGAGGATAAATCTCCGCATGCTTACATTTAATAATAATCCCATGGCCGCCATGAGAACAACCATTGACGAACCTCCATAGCTCAAGAAAGGAAGAGGGATGCCGACTACGGGAAGCATGCCCAGCACCATGCCGATGTTGATAAACACCTCCCAGAAGACGAGCATCGTTATACCGAAGGAGATGAGCATACCCAGGAGATCCCGTGAATGCAGGGCAATCTTCAGGCACCACAATATCAATACGAGAAACAGCGCTATAAGGACCACGCCGCCTATGAAGCCCCACTCCTCCGCGAAGACGGAAAATACGAAATCGGTCTGCTGTACCGGCAGGAATTTCAGCTGCGTCTGGGTGCCTTTCAAATAGCCTTTCCCGAAGATGCCTCCCGACCCAACGGCGATTATAGACTGAAGAATATGGTAACCGGAACCCAGTGGATCGTTTTCAGGATTGAAGAACGTCATAATCCTTTCTTTCTGATAGTCCCGCAAGAAGAGCCAAGACAGGGGGGTAACTATGATTCCCGCGGATACCGCAAGAAGCAGCGATTTCCATTCTATGCCAATGAAGAAGGTGAGGGACATGATAAGGAAGATGAGAATCAAAGCGGTGCCAAGGTCGGGCTGCTTCAAGATCAAAAGGAACGGGATCACCACTATGAGGAATGGTACGTATAGTTCTCTCAGTTTGTAGCTTCTTTCCATGATATGGTCATCGAAATATTTTGCGAGCGCAAGGATGATGGATAACTTTACCAACTCCGAGGGCTGGAAGAAGAATCCTCCCAGGATGATCCATCGCTGAGAACCGTGCGTGGCGTATCCGTATAGCGATACTACGAGTAACAGAAAAACGGAAACGCCGTAAATAATGTATGCAAACCTGCAGATAAATCTGTAGTCAAAACAAATTATCACTCCCATGAGCACCAAACCCATGATGATCCACTGGGCCTGCTTTATGTAGAGCGTCTCCTGCCTGAAATTATCGAGGCTGTAACCTGCGCTGTAAATGTTCAAAAGGCCGGCAAGACTGATTGCCAGCACAAGAGTAAGCAGAGTCCAGTCAAAATTGAAGAACAGGCGGCGATCGATCTTCATCTCACATCTCCCTGTGGTGATTTCTGACTTATAGTTATGGGAGGAGGGGCCTTCTTGGCCTTGCTGTTCTTCCGCTCGAAATACGTGTCTATGATCTTTCTTGCAATGGGCGCTGCGGCGGAGCCTCCGTGACCCGCATGCTCCATCACAACGACGACGGCTATCTCCGGGTTCTCATAAGGAGCGAAGCAGACAAAAAGGGCGTGATCACCGTGCTTGGCAGCAATGTACTTCCTCTTGCGGCCTTTCTCATCATCAGGCAGGCTCACAACCTGGGCGGTTCCCGTCTTGCCGCATACATCCTCTTCCTTCCTTTTCAGGGCGTGACCGGTTCCTCCGGCTTCGTTAACCACACCCCAGAGACCGTATTTGAGTATCTCAACAGTATTCTCGCTTAAACCGATATTGCTTTTCTGCTGGGGCTCGAATGACTTGAGCACCCGGCCGTCGGCCGTTTCTATACGCTTGACCAGCCTTGGCTGGTAGACGGTTCCCCCGTTGGCCAGTGACGCATAGGCATTCAGCAACTGAATGGGGGTTACGAGGTTGAAGCCCTGCCCGATGGAGATCGATATTGTTTCACCTAACTGCCATGCCTCTTTGAAACGCTGCTCCTTCCACTGTCTGGTAGGTATGAGTCCGCTCTTCTCCCGCGGCAGATCGATTCCCGTCGGCTGGCCTAAGCCGAATTTCTTGGCATACTCGGCCAGCTTGTCAACTCCCACCAATTTACCCACATTGTAGAAATATACGTCGCAGGATTCGACAATGGCGCGATGAAGATTGACCCGTCCATGGCCGTGCTTCTGCCAGCACTTGTACGTCCGGTTTCCGAACTGAAACGAGCCGTTGCAGGTGAATGTGGTATCCGGCGTTATCAATCCTTCTTCCAGGGCTGCCGCCGCCACAATCAGTTTATATGTCGAACCGGGAGGATATTGGCCGGCGATGGCCCTGTTGCCCATCGGGTGCGAGGAATCGTTGGATAGATCATCCCAATCCTCTTCGGATATCCCTCCGTTGAAGAGGTTCGGATCGAAGGAGGGGGAACTTGCCAGAGCAAGGACCGCCCCGTCCCGGGGGTCCATCACAACTACAGAGCCGGGTCTATCCTGAAGAGCCTCCCACGCGGTCTTCTGGAGAAGTGCATCAACAGCAAGTACAACATTATATCCGGATACAGGTTCAATCTTGCCGACAACCTTGACTTCCTTGCCCAACACATTCACCTCGACCTGCTCGGCTCCGCTCCTGCCTTTCAGGTATTGATCCAGGTGTTTTTCCAAGCCGTCCTTTCCTATAATGTCGCCTACACTGAAATCGCCGGCCAGGTCTTTTTTCAATTCCTCCTTGCTCACCTCGCCGGTGTAACCGATTATATGGGCTATCATCTCACCATTCAGGTATTGCCTGACAGGCACGACATCGATCGTTATGCC
>DATJBN010000262.1:0-6951 GCA_035515335.1 Syntrophales bacterium
ACGTAATCATTTCCCTTCTGGGCCACGTGGCATTTGATGCACTCGTCGACCTTTCCTTCGGATTCAATCCTTCCGTCAGGCCTGTACTGCGCCCAGAACCAGTCTCCACCCTGCGCATTGTATCCCTTGACCTTGTACATCACCGCGATGAATTTAAGCTTCTTGTCCTTCGAATAATTCTCCTGCGCAATCATGGAGCCGTCGGCGAACTTGCCCTTCTTGGCATTAATAGATTTTAAGGCCGTATCGTTGACATACGTTGTCAGAAACGCACCGTGGGGCTCAGGGCCCTGGTACATCGCGGTTGTCCCCGGCCACATCTTCCAGCTCTTTACAAACCCTGCCTTCTTTAAATAATCCCATACGGAAGCGCCCGTCGCAGCGGGGCCTTTACCCTGTGCGAGGATGATTCCCGAAAATACAAGACTCAAGATAATAAATAACATGATTAAGAAGGTTATTTTTTTCATACACTGTCTCCTTCATCATAAATAGTTTGAACGCAGATAGAAAGGCATGTCGTAATGCTTTTCAAAGATTGTGCTGCGATCAACAGCTATAGTTGTCAATTCCACTGTTGCTGCAGCAGAGGGTATTGGCGTACGTTTGATACAGCCTCAAGAAGAATTGCCGCGCAATTTTCCGCAGCAAGACGCTGGCGCACACGCAAGGCAGCCGCAGCTATTTGCGGCAGCCTCTTGGCTTCATAGACGTAGTAGGAACGATGGGCCGGTCCTTCGAGTATTAACGTTACTTCTTCATGTCCGGGGCCTTTTTCAACCCGAAAACCCCATTCTTCAAACAGCTGGACCGTCCTTTCAAATGACAAAGGTGCGAAATATAACTCCAAAAGTGCCTCCTGTAGACTTCCCTGCACTCAGATATTGAATGATTCGAGGTCAGGCGTGATTATCTTCGAGAGAATTGCCCTATAATTTTTGTTATGACATTTTTGACATAATGTCAAGAAAAACACTTCTCGCATGCTTCTCCCGCCTTAAGTGAAAAAATTTTGCCCTCCTCAAGTCTGATTTTTCCATTTCCCCTTTTTTGTGATACAGTGCGCCGTCGATTCGATCAGTCAAAGTCAGGAGTGTTGCATGATTCTGGAAGAGAAGGGAAAAATTGCGGAAGGCATTTATTTGATCGGGCATAAGGACCTGCCCGCCTGGCTTTTGATGAGTGAAACGCCCGCCCTTTTCGATGCCGGGATTACCATCATGGGTCCGCAATATCTCGCCGAGCTGAGAGGATATCTGGGCGACGTCGACCGGCTGGGTTATCTCTTCCTTACCCATTCACACTTCGACCACGCCGGTGCGGCCCCTTATCTTAAGCGGCACATCCGCAATCTCAAAGTCGCTGCCAGCGCTCCGGCTCACGATATATTGAGGAAAGAAAATGCAATACGTCTCATACAAAGCCTGAACCGCGACTTCGAGGAGAAATTCAAAGAGGTCATCGGGTCGGAAGATATTTTTTTTGACGGTCTTAAAATCGACAGGATTCTTGAGGACGGTCAGGAAGTAGACCTCGGCTCCGGCTGGCGCGTCTGTGTTATTGCGACACCGGGTCACACGCGGGACGGGCTTTCCTATTACATCCCCCGCGTCAAAGGGTTAATCATCGGGGAGGCCGCCGGTGTTCCCGACCGCAACGGGCTCATACATCCCGAGTTCCTGGCGAGCTATAAGGACTATATCGCCTCTTTGAAGAAGCTTTTGGAATTTGATGTTGAGATCGTGATGATCGCCCATCATTACGTCTTCACCGGCGAGGATGCACGCGGCTACCTCTTAAAATCGTTCGAGAGGACGCAGACCTTCCGCGCCCGCATTGAGGATTACCTGAAGCAGGCGGGCGGGAACCGGGACGCGGTTGTTGAGAGAATTTTCAAAGAGGATTATGAGAATACGGGCGCCATTCAGCAGGACCGGAGGGCGTACCTTATCAACCTCGTGGCCAAGGTCAAGGCGGTTGCGGAAGAGCGATAACATCTTTTCAAGCGGAGAGAGAAATGCCTGAACAATCATCAAATACCGTCGTCGGTGCAAAGGACGCAAACCGTCCCGACTATGAAAGAATGTTTCATCCCAAAAGGATTGCCATCCTCGGCGTGTCCCTGGAAGGCGTAGGCCTGGGAAACGGCTTCCTGCTTGCCTTACAGTCAATGGGTTATGACGGGGAAATTTTTCCTGTCAACCCCCGCGGTGGGACCTTCGCAGGCTTGAACATCTTAAGCAAGGTTGAAGATATCCCCGGGGAGATCGATTTCGCAATAATCGCCGTGGCGGCACGGATGGTGCCCGAATCGCTTGAGGCATGCAGAAAAAAAGGGGCGGCCGGTGCGGAAATAATTTCATCCGGGTTCAGCGAAGTGGGAACCCCGGAAGGTGTCGCCCTTGAAGAGAAGATACGGAAAATCGCCTTGAGGGGCATACGTGTCATCGGCCCTAACTGCTTTGGCATCTATTGTCCGAAGAGCGGTCTTACATTCATGCCCGGACCGGATCTCTCGCGGGAAAGCGGTCCTGTTGCCTTTCTTTCACAGAGCGGCGGCATGGCAAGCGATTACGCAAACACGGGCAAATGGATGGGACTCCGTTTCAGCAAGGTTGTCAGTTTCGGAAACGGCGCAGACCTGAGAGAAACGGATTTTCTGAAATATCTCGGCGACGATCCCGAGACGCGCGTGATCTCGATGTACGTAGAGGGCGTAAGGGACGGTGACAATTTCTTTCGCACCGCGAAGGCCGTCGCAAAGAAGAAACCTATTGTCGTTTACAAGGGAGGACTCTCCAAGGCGGGTCAGCGGGCCGTTGTCAGCCACACTGCGTCAATGGGAGGAAGCCGAACTGTTTGGCCTGCGATCTTGAAGCAGGTCAATGCTGTTCAGGTAGAGGACATGCAGGAAATGGCTCAGGCGAGTCTCGCTTTCTCGCTCTTTCCGGAGCGCGTTCTTCGAGGCGTTTCCGTGATCGGAGGGGGAGGGGCGCTGGGAATCGCCGCGTGCGATGCGGCAGAATCATTCGGCATCGAAGTCCCGATGTTTTCATCGGAGCTCAAGGCGCGCATTGAGGATTGCCTGCCGAAGCCCGGATCGAGCGGCGGAAACCCTGTCGATGTGATGAATCCTTTTGTCAGTAACAAGGCATTGAAAGAGGTTCTCCGCCATGCGGCGACGGATGCACGAATTGATCTTCAGATCGTGATTTCGCTTCTCTACCACTACAAGGTGTTCGCAGTATTAAAAAGCAAGCCTGTCGCGGCGTTGACGCCATTTGCAGAGCTCGCAGATGTCCTGGGAGACGTGGCAAAGGAGACGGGGAAGCCCGTCGCTGTCGTTCTTCCCAATACCAAGAGGGCAGACATGGATGTCGTCGAGGTGCTCACGCAGGCGAGGCAATTATTGATTGAGAGAGGCGTTCCCGTATTTGACGAAATCAGAGACGTCTTCCGGGCGGTCGCACATGCAAATTCTTACTACGGGAGGAGAGACGAACGGGATGAATAGGGAATCCGCTATCTCGATAATTCAGAAAGCTTTAGAGGACGGGCGAAAGGCCCTCTCCGAACATGAGTCCAAACAGGTGCTCGCGGCCTATGATATCCCGGTAACGGAGGAGATCCTTGTCACGAAGCGAAGCGACTTCACGCAAGCGGCAAGGGCCATCGGCTATCCGCTTGTCATGAAGGGCTGCTCGGCTGCAATTGCGCACAAGACTGAAAAAGGATTGATACACGTAGATCTTCGAAGTGAAAAAGAAGCGCTCGCGGCCTTCGATGAAATCATGGCGAAGATGAGCGACGAGAATGGCGACGTACTGATTTATAAGATGATCAAGGGACGCCGGGAGCTGGTCATGGGACTGACCAGAGACGATCAGTTCGGTCCCTGCGTAATGTTTGGCCTGGGGGGCATCTTTACCGAGATCCTCCGGGATGTCTCTTTTCGGAGAGCGCCGCTTGAAAGAAAGGACGCCCTCGACATGATGAACGAGATTAAAGGAAGAAGCATCCTGGATGCTGTGCGTGGAATGGATGCCGCTGATAAGGATAAACTTGCAGACATGCTGATTAGAGTCGGCGAGATCGGGCTTGACATCGATCATGTCCGCGAGATCGACCTCAATCCTGTAATTCTCTCCGGGAGTAATCCCGTCGTCGTCGACGCACTGATCGTTTTGGCATAGAGTGAAGGCCATCTAATTATCTGCCTCGCAGTGGAAACCCGGGTTCGATCCCCCAGCGAGACCGCCAATTTTTTCATCCGCCTCTCTATCTCTTTCCTCATCAATAATCCCTTGACAAACAGTTTCTAAAGCCGTATTGTCTCGGCCTTTTGAAGTACAGATAGAAGGAGAAGGATACGTAGTATGAAAATAGGACTCATCGGCTTGCCTAATTCCGGCAAGACGACAATTTTTAATGCCCTTACGAAAATGGAGGCGCACGTCAACGCATACTCCGACGCTAAGGCGGAACCCAATGTGGCCGTCGTTTCTGTTGATGACGAGCGGCTGTACAGCCTCACCGACATGTACAAACCCAAGAAGACCACCGGTGCGACGATTGAGATGATCGATTTTCCCGGCCTGAAGGAAGGCGCTGCAAAGAACGGTTTCTTTTCAGGCAGCTCCATGGGATGGCTCAAAGGCACCGATGCCCTGGCCCTGGTTGTGCGCAACTTTCACGATGACCTGGCGGGAGATCCAACGCCGCTACACGATATTGACGAAATTAATACGGAGCTTCTCTTCGCCGATCTCATGCTCGTGGAAAACCGGCTTGAGAAAATTGCGTGGCTTCAAAAACGTGGGCAAAAAACGAATTCCATCGCCCTGGAAGAAAAAGCCGTGGAGAAGATTGCGGAACACCTCAACAGGAGCATCCCCATCCGCGACATAGAGCTTGATGAAGAAGATCAGAGGATGATACGCGGGTTTCAATTTCTCACGAAAAAACCGTTCCTCATTATACTGAATTCGGATGAAGCGCTTTTCGGACGCAATAAAGATCTCATCGCAGAGATCGAATCGCGCTGCAACGTCATTGAATTTGCGGGCCGCTTCGAAATGGAATTATCCCGCCTCGACGATGAAGAAGCAGAAGTCTTTATGGAGGATATGGGCATCAGGAAGTCGGCACGGGAGAGACTGACACAATTCGCATACCAGACGCTCGGATACTTGAGCTTCTTCACCGTCGGTGAAGACGAGGTGCGGGCATGGAGTATTCACAGGGGAGATACCGCCGTGAAGGCAGCTGGCGCCATTCATACCGATCTGTCGCGCGGATTTATCCGGGCGGAATGCTTTACCTACGACGACCTGATGAAATGTGGATCGGAAAAGAGGGTGCGGGAGAACGGCTCCTTCCGGCTGGAAGGAAAAGATTACGTTGTTCGGGACGGCGACATTCTCAGCATTCGCTTCAGCGTCTGACAAAGCGGCGGGGGTCGTCAAAGCAGAGCGGCATCTACCACTCACTCGAGAGGAGACCTCTTTCTATAGCGAGGATCTTGCCGCTCAGGAGATGGCTGCACCTTCTGTCCATATTCAGAAACAGAAGCGATACATATTCCAGATCAGGCCTTGCAGTTTCTGAGGAGCGCCACACCTTGACCGGCCTCGCCTCACAGTGGAAAATCTGACCATCGATAATCAGGTTGACGGACAATGGCTCATCTACGTTTACGGCGTCGCCTCCGGAGCGGCAGAGGCGCGCGCCCCCGATTGAGATATCCATGAGCGCCGTCTTTTCACCTTTCAGAAAGAGATTGATGCCGTCCTGGGTTCGCGGCTTTACACGGAAGTGCATTCTCAGGTCATATTTTTTCAACGGGCCTTCGCGGACAATGTTGATTGCCTGTACCTTATTCTGTGAGGAAAGGGCATAGTTATTGACGATACCCGTCAACTTTCCCGGAAATCCGGTCCGGCTCAAACTCCTTTCCTGTCTCACTAGGTAGGTAACGGTTATCTTCTGGCCGGTCTGGCGGCTCGTAAAGGGCGGGTCAGACTGGGAGAGCACGATGCTCGCGCCCTCCATATCGTAGACGACGGCATTCCTCACGTCCGCCACCTCTTTTTCGATATCGATATCCGTGATGATGCTAACCCTCATCCCGGGTCTTATGTCCGTGAGCTTTTTCATAGCAGACGCACGGCCAGTGCTCTTAACTTTCATTTTTCCTTTTGCCAAAACCGGGATAGAGCTTTTCCTTGCATTCCGGACATATGCTGTGGCTGAATCTCGCAGCCGTATATTCGCTGATGTAATGTTCCATCTGTCTCCAGTAGCCGTCATCATCCCGGATCTTCTTGCATGAGGAGCAAATGGGAAGGAGTCCGCTCAGCGTCTTTATCTCGTCGAGGGCCTTCTGAAGTTTATCTATTAGTTCTTTGTTGTTGTCAGCGATAGCCTTCTCCGCGGATATGAGATAGACAACGACTAGGAAGAAACCCAGGTGGACAAAAATATTCCAGGAGTAGATCCAGTGATTTTCAAAGACCAGTCCCGCGGAAATGTTGGCGTACATTATCGTTACCATGCTGAGAACAGACATGATGATGCCGTCCCGCCTGCCGATAATCCAGGATACGATGCCTATGGGCAGCAAATAGAAAATGCCCAATCCGATCTCGTAGCCTGTCAGATAGTCGAGAACGCCTATCAGCACATTCAAAAGAAGAGCAACCGCCCAGGTGTAAGAAACGGGTTTCCTTGCGAGATAGTCGATGATATGCATCACGGACCTCTATATTGTTGTTGCGGGTTGCGGGAATTTAGGCTCGTAATCTTGCATATATTGTCAAATTTTTCAAATGAAGAACTGTCGGAAAGAAATCAAGGGCAATTACACAATATTGTTCCACGCTTGGCACTCGCAGCACTCTGAAACAATCTGTTGACACGACATCTGCTGAGCATTACTATTTGCCTACTTCA
>DATJBN010000263.1:0-8770 GCA_035515335.1 Syntrophales bacterium
CTCCCGGAGGGCCGACGAAGATCATTGAGATGGACTCCGATGAAGCGGCCAAGGCGATTCTTGCAGGCAAAGTGGACGTCGTATTTCTGATGGGAGATTCGGTATCAACGGATCTCATTCGCCAGCTTCTGCACACAAAAGGCATCAGCCTCTTCGACTTCGTTCAGGCCGACGCTTATTCGCGGCGGATAACGTACCTGAACAAGGTAATCCTGCCGAAGGGATCGATCGATTTCGGAAGGGGCACGCCGGCCCATGATGTCGCCCTTCTTGCGCCGACGGTAGAGTTGATAGCACGCGATAATTTGCATCCGGCACTCTCCGATGTCTTGCTGGACGCCGCTCGTGAAGTGCATTCTGGACCCGGCCTTTTGAGAAAGAAAGGTGAATTTCCGGCGCCTATTGAACAGGACATACGCATAAGCGATGATGCGAACCGTTTTTACAAATCAGGCAAGGCCTTCTTCTACCGGTACCTGCCGTTCTGGCTGGCCAGTCTCGTGAACCGCATAATTGTGGTCCTGGTTCCCATGATAATCGTGCTGCTGCCTGGATTGCGTCTCATTCCTGCGGTATACCGGTGGCGCTTCAGGACACGGATTCTCAAATGGTATCGGGCGCTGATGGCAATTGAGAAGGACCTCCTGAGGGAGCTCACGCCGGAAGAGTTCAAAAACCTGCTCGTAAGGTTGGACGGCATTGAGACAGAGGTTAACAGGATGAAGATTCCCGCCTCATTCGCAGATCAATTCTACGGGCTGCGGGGGCACATTGCTTTTGTACACATGAAATTGACGTCGGAAGGCCATAAACACTGAGGCTCAGAAAAAATAAGAAGTAAGGAGTAGTGCAATGAAAAGTAGTCGAAGAGATTTTTTGAAAACAGCGGGTGCCGCTATTGTGGCAGGCACGGTGGGGGCGCTGGCAGTAGATGAGGTTCAAGCCGGGGCAGGTCTCGGCGCAGGGGTGAAGGCCTCTCAGGGTGAAATACCGAAAGGCATGACATTTCTCACCATCAGCAAGAATGGTATATACAGCCTTGGTGTCAAGACGAAAAAGGGAATTCTCGATGTCAAGGCGGCATCCAGGGTATTCAGGAAGAGGGTACCGACGACAATTGATGACGTGATACAGTATGGTGACCGAGGATTGACGGCCTTGGTTAAAACTGCATTGAACGATGAGAAAGCGTCGGGTGTGTTTCTTGATGAAAGTAAGATTGAGTTCGGCCCATGCGTGACGAACCCGGAGAAGATATTGTGTTTGGGTTTTAATTATCGTAAGCATGCGATGGAGACCAATACGCCGATCCCAACCTCTCCCGTCTTATTCACTAAGTGCAACAACGCCCTGAATGGTCATAATGGCACGATAAAGCTGCCGACACACGTGGCGACAAAATTTGACCATGAAGTGGAACTGGTGGTTGTCATGGGAAAGACCGCCTATCGCGTGAGCGAAGCGGACGCGCTTTCCTACGTATTCGGCTACTGCACTGGGAACGATTTCAGTGCCCGCGACTTACAACGCAAGACCAGCCAATTTCTGCTCGGGAAGTCGAGTGATGGTTTTGCACCAATCGGTCCGTATCTGGTGACTGCAGACCAGATTCCGGACCCGAATAACCTGAAACTGGAGTGCTATGTTAACGGCGAACGGCGTCAGTCAAACAACACGAACGATATGATCTTCAATGTGAAGACCATTATCAGCTACGCCTCACAACATTGGACCCTCAAGCCTGGGGATATATTCTTCACCGGCACGCCTGAGGGTGTGATCTTCGGGAAGCCGCCGGACAAACAGGTGTGGCTCAAGGCAGGGGACAAGATCACTACTGTGATTGAAAAATTGGGTGAATTGAAATTCACGCTTACTTGAAAATAGAAAAGAAAAAGGCGGACTGAGAAAGACAATTCCTATTTGCGGCTGAAGCTGACCTGGTTGGTGTGGGGAAGAAAGAGGGCCGCGGTATATTGATTCATGTAGGCCGGGTCAGTTGAAAGCTCCATATAGGTCATTCGCCGCGCCAGTGTGTGCTGCCTCTGGCGGTGCTTCTCCGACAGAAGCACCATGAGGCTTCCTGTGAGGGATGCGTTGCCGATAAAATGAAAGAGCTCACGGGGCAGATCCGGCAGGAGTCCGATCGCGATTGCCGCATTGAGGTCGAGGAATCGACCGAACCCACCCGCGATATAGACCTTTCTGAGAGCGCCGAAATCCATCCCTACCTGCGAAAGCGAAAGCGCGCACGCGGCATAAAGTGCAGCCTTTGCACGGATGATGTTTTCTATATCCTGTTCGTCGATGAATATCATCATGCCGGTGGCGCTTTCCTCCGCCGGAACCAGGATGTAGAAGGCCTGACGCCCGTCGATACGGATGAAGTCGGACGGCCGGGAACGGCTCAATTTTCCTCGAGCATCGATCCAGCCAGTTTTCAGGAGCTCCGCAAGAAGTGCGATCATACCGGAGCCGCATATGCCGCTGGGCCGGCTCTCACCAATCGTCGTGTACAGCGACCGACCCGTTTCTTTGTCGATTTCCACCTTTTCGATTGCACCCAAAGAGGCCCTCATGCCGCACTTGATGCCGCCGCCTTCGAAGGCGGGTCCGGCAGAGCAAGCACAGGCAAGAAGAAACTCGCGGTTGCCGAGAACGACCTCGCCATTGGTTCCAATATCCATGAAGAGGCATACATCATCCGTATCTCTTACGAGATCGGTGCAAAGGACACCCGCTGTAATGTCTCCGCCCACATAACTTCCCACTGCGGGGGAGATCATGACGGGGGCCTCCGGGTTGATGTCAAGGCCGACCTCCGAAGCGGTGAATGGGGGCGTGGAAAAAACGGTCGGCGTATACGGGTCGAGACGAACATATTCGGGGTTGAGGCCGAGCAGAAGATGGATCATGGTGGTGTTGCCGGAGACTGATGCACATGCAATTCTCGATTTTTCAACTCTGGAGTTGCGGGCGGATTGCTGGATGAGAAGGTTCATCGTTCGGAGGACACGGCGGCGAAGCTCTTCCCGGCGATCGGGCCTCCGGGCGTAATCTATGCGGCTGATGACATCGAGACCGCAGGCCAGCTGACTGTTATAATCGGTGTATGTGCTGAGGACCTTCATGGTATTCAGATCGAGGAGTTGCACTGCCACCGTGGTCGTGCCCACGTCGACGGCGATCCCATGATGGGTGGCGGTCCGATCTCCCGCTTCCGCTACACTTACTCGGCGTCTCGTTCCCGATTCCGCATACCCTTCGGTGACAAGCGTGACAGTTATGTTGCCGTCTTCTTCCCGAAGGGCATCAGTCAAATTGCGGATGACAGCGAGCGGGGTTGCGACCTCCGCGTCGCCAAGACTCTTCTTGAGCGTGCGCGTGAGACGGTCGAGATCGGAAAGGCCGTCGCCTTTTTGCGGAGGAGGGACGAGGATGTTAATCTTGTACGTCAGTGGACTGAGATCATTACGGGTTGGGAGCAAGGCGGCATCAATTAGGCGAGTGCCGTCATCGTTGCTGATCTGGCCGCCGAGACGTGAGGCCTGATCGGGAATCTCTACGATCACATCAGTCTCCTGCACATATGTCCTGCACGCAGGGACGTATGCCTGATTGATCTCCGGCGGGGAGAGAACTCCGATCCCCTGTGCGTCAACACGGCCGGTGACGATGCGGACGGTGCAGTTGCCGCAGGTCCCCTTGCCGCCGCATGGTGCGTCGATCTCTGCACCCGCAAGACGGGCTGCATCGAGGAGCGATGTCTTTGGTTCTGCCTGGACGGTGACACCGGCTGGTTGAAAAGTTACCAGAGGCATGATTTCATTTTGCCCTTTGCATTGTCTTCATGAAGCTCTCAATATCCGCCGCATCCTGGGGACCCACAAGGACTTTCCAGCCCGGCAGATTCTCCTGTAGCTCGCCGCTGATCTGCGCCACGTAACCGGGAATAATGAGCTCGCGCGTGGCGACCTGTTTCTCGAGGCCAACTTCTTTTACAAACTTGGCAATCGACGCGCCGG
This sequence comes from Syntrophales bacterium, assembly GCA_035515335.1. Classification (GTDB taxonomy): domain Bacteria; phylum Desulfobacterota; class Syntrophia; order Syntrophales; family UBA2185; genus Fen-1135. Next base: position 4,026 of record DATJBN010000263.1, read on the forward strand.
AAAATTTTCCCGCCGCCCAGGCCGTGAGCACACTCATCCCCTCGCATTCGGGTACGACCAGCCAGCCGCTCGTTCCGCTGTTCTCTATCTCACCCGAGACGGTAAAGAAAGTGAGGGGAAAGTTGGTGGTTACAAAGACGGGCGAATCTGGTCCGGGCTCACCGACAGGATAGACCTTCGGTTCCACCTGGATCGGCTTCTGTGGATCGGTATAGATGTTCAGACGAAGAGTCATCAGTGTCGCCATGAGAGCTGGGTCGAATACAGGAAGGACACAGATGCCGCCATACTTGTCAATTTCAGTGATTGCGGCGGCAGCCGTTTCGAGAAGGCCGCGTCCGTCATCGAGAAACCGCAGGAACGGGTAGCCCATAGGTTTGACGGCGTCTTTGAGGGCCGCGCGGCGGACGGCCGAATTTATTTGAAACTGTTCTGCGAGAGACGAAGCTGGAAACTGAAGAAGGACGTCATTGGATCCCGCTTCGCGGAGTCTTGCTGCGCAGGCGAAAAGGCGATTGAGATCAGGTGCCCTAACGGCCAATACGTGATCATTCTCTTGTGCGGCGGCGCGGAGCTCTTCCGCTGTTTCCGGAGTGGCCGCGGAGAGGACACTCCGCGATCCCGCAACTGCGTGAGCGGCAGCCTTCAGCATCTCGACGTTCCCGCTCTGGATGACAAGGGGTCGTCCGGTTGTTTCCCATGCCGTTAGTGTGAGGGCGGAAAATCCCTCCACATCGGAGCCCTTCTGTGTCACGGCCGCCATGTCGATGGGGATTATCTCCCCCACGCGTTCGAGACGGTAATCGCGGATTGCAGCGAGTGTCTTTTCAATTGCGTCCGGAGTATCCGTGTCATTGATATTCACGGCAAGCGCAGTCTGGTGAAAAAAAGTCTTCTCGTGTCTGTAGAGAACGGTCTCGAGGCCGAGCTGCAGGTTTCTGTCCGGCCCGAGAGAGATTCCGCGCACCGGCGGTTCGCTCGCTGCCCCGAGGACGCTGATAGCTTCTTTCGACGCATAGGGGCACTGTGCGATCTCGGCCTTCTTTGCCGCGAGCCTCATGGCGAAGGCCATGCAGGTATTCGAACCGCATTCCTTGCAGTTTGTCTTAGGAAGAAGTTTTTGAATCTGCAAACCCGTGAGAGCCATCATACACCTTCGGTGAATTCAAAATGTAAAAGGCAAGAGGTAAAATGAAGTATGGTGCCATTCTTTAATTTTGCATTTTGAATTTTACATTTGCTTCTACTGATTGTGCCTTTTTCATTTTGCACTTTGCATTAGTTCCATGATGCTTCTCTTCAGCGCCATTGCCGCATCGGGATGATACATGATGAGGATGTCTGCGCCCGCATAAAGGAGGCTTAGGGCCGTTGACAGTTCCCACACGGCGGCGCGCTTCGGGAGATTTCCCCAAGCCGGGAAATCGGCCTCTGCTGCCCGGTACTCCTTCACCCTCGCGCTTTCCTGTCCCGGCGATACGATCATCGGCGCTGCAAGCATCCGGTCCCCGCCGAGGCCCGTAAGGCGGATCCTCTCCATAACGGAATAGGTGTATTCGATCCCGTAGCCTGTGGCACCGGTCATGGGGTCCATGACGATCTGCTCCTGCTTAACATCCATGTTGGTGAGGAGGATGTTCAGTTGCTTGCCGATGTTCACATCTATCGGGCTCTGCGCGACAACACTGTGGCCGTATGCTATCGCCGCCCCGGCGATGGTCCGGTAATTCTCATTCTCCACCCAGTTGAGGAGAAGGTTCTCTCCCGCGCATGCCTGAGCCACGGCCTTCAGCACCTCGTTGTTCTTTTCATAATGGCTGTGGCCGGTGATGATAAGCGGCACATTTACGGCGGCGAGTATTTCCCTTACGAGGCTTACTGCCTCATCAGGGGCGCGGTTTCCCTTTTCAGGATGCGTGCCGTCGAGCCGGACGCTGATGAGATCGGCGCCGTATCTTTCCACGCAGACGCGCGCCATATCCGCAGGTCGCATGATTAAATCGCCATAAATATTTCGGAGGACTGTGGGATATTTCTCCGAGACCGCGTCGAATACTTCCATGGCGACAAGAGGACGGTTCGGCATCACACCTTCCCAGAGATGGAAGGGCATACAGTTTGCGCCGCCCACCTTCAGCGTATGACCGCGCGTGCCCCCCTCGGCCTTCGTAGCGCCCAGCTTGACCTCCCAGATGGGAACATCGTAGGTCTCGTGACAGATGGGGAAGGCGGTAACGTTAGCCAGGATCGTTGCGGCTGGCGTGATGACAGGTTCCAGTGATGCCGCCTCTATCTCTTCCTTCGGCACGACTGCGGAAGGAGCGATGATTGCGCCATGCCCCGTGGGGTTTACCGTCTCTGCCTGCGATGGCGTCGGCATGGAATAGGTTGACATGTCTTCCATCTGAAGGGCCGGGTGATGCACATCTTCCATGAAGGCGCGGATCGAGCGCGTATCGACGCCGACTTTCTCGTCAGCGATCTTCCCCATGAGATCAGGCACCCCCTGTTCGGCAAATCGTTGTTTGAGATCGGATGCGAGAAGTTCCTTCAAGGCCTTTGGCATCCAGACGATGCGCTTGTGACCGCCCTCCGCGGAGAGGAACTTGCGCGAGGTTAGAAAGACCTTGCCCACGCCCATGAAGCCAGGCGTCTGCTGGCCGCCACCCACATTGCCTGCCAGGCTGGAGAAGGTCATCCCCACCGGTGTGTCGCCTTGGTAATCGCGGCTTACGATCATGACGCCGTTGCATTCGGGAAGATAGCCGACGATCGCCTCGAAACAGCCGCAGCTCGTCATCGGCCTGTCCATCAGCGAATAGCAGCAGAACTCGGAGACGGCCTTGTGGCTGTTTGTGTAGACGTAGGCGTTGATCCCGCGGAATACGCCTTTAACCGGATCGATGACATCGCCCTTCTTCACGGGCTGGTTTCCGCCCGTCTCGTTGATTTCATACGCCGCCTTGCCGTCGAGCCAGTTATATGCCCCGCAAAGACCGAGACGCTCCGGCGTGATGATGCAGACGTGATTCGGCGCGAATGATTGGCAGAGGAGGCAGGAGTAGAATGTATCCACCGCCTCGTCCGTCATGGCCTCGAGCCTGCGATTCCGTTCGTCGTAAACGCGGCGCGCAATGGCGATACGGCGCTCCACCTCCGCTGCGTCGGTAACCAGCGTTACCTTCACCTTGTCCACGATCGACGGATAATCGGAGATGAACTTCGCATGGATGATCTCGCCGTAGTGTCGGAGCCGGAGAGCGCGGGCAAATCCGCTCTTCGAGATGCGCGTCCAGACAATATCCCGCTGGCCCATGTGCCAGATCCCTTCGGCGCTGTTAAGAAGATGGTGTATCTGCCTTTCCAGTATCGGCTCGAAATCGGCCTGCATCTTCCGTCCCGCCACTTCCACCCAGATGGCAAGCGGCAGGGCTCCTCCCTCCGCGACCGTATCCACATCGGGCCCGATGATCTCGATTGCGCCATCACTGATCTCATCCATATCGACGCCGGTCACGAATTCGAAGGCAGTCGTCAGATTCCCACCGAACTCAACGTGGGCGTCGGTCCTGCGGATGAGCTCCCCTTCGAATGCCGGACCGTAGGGTACGGGTATCGGGACCTTCGTTACCTTTATCTTGCAGCCCCGCACCTCGAGGGCTTTTTCGACCATCGTTTCGTATGGCACTGACGAGACGACGTGCTCATAGGTGCACACGCCCGTGGGGAGTATCTCGGGGATGTCTGTGTCGGCAATTGTGGGGAAACCATAGTTGATCGCGCCGGCGGCAACAGCATACTTGTCGGGGGTCACTTCACCCATGGCGAGGACGAAAGCGAAGATGCGGCTCTTGTTGTAGCGGAGGTTCCGCTCGTAGTCGCCCGGCTGCACGCCGCCAAAAGAAAGAGCAACACGGTTCGCAAATCCGAGCGCATAGATGAGGGCGGAAACATCGCGGCCGAAAGGAATGAGCCTCGTCGGCCAGCCTAATTGCACGCCTTCTTCTGCGAGCTGTTCGGCAAACTGCTTGCCTTTTGTCTCTCCCGCCATGAAGACATAGAGGTTCTTCTCCTGGAGCTGCCTTGCGATGGCAACGGCGATTTCATTTGTTGGCGCCACGCCTGTTATGGCTGCGAAGCCGGGGGCGGTGCCGTCGACGAATTCAATGCCTCTCTCCCTGAGGATGACATCATTTGCTGCGCCAAGCCAGATGCCGTCCACAGGGTCGGGGCCGACGGCATATTTGCATGCCTCGATTATCTCACAGGCAAAGAGTGAGGCAACGCCTGCATCGAGGGCGCTTCCCAGATAAGGAAGCCAGACCTCATCCGCGGGACGCGCAGGCAGCATGTCTTTGGCCTCGCGGAGTATCGGACGCAGGTCGCCAAGAGTCGCTACCTTCTCGCCTGTAAAGGAATATATTACGGGAAGGAAATAAGCGGTCCCCGGAAAAGTGGCGGGCCAGGTCTCGCCTCTTTTCTTGATTGCGTGATTCAGTCGTTCTTCCGCCTTCGCGACCCAGTTTCTGGCCCCATCGATAGCACTCGCGCAGATCAGCTTAGACATCGAGTTTCCTCCGGTCCTCCATGTCGTAAAGCTTGCGCTCTGCCTTGCGGTTGATGCCCAGCCGCTCGCGCTTCCTGTCGAGGAGATTGATCACGAGGTCCGCTGCTGTTATAGGGTCCTCACAGACGTGGAATGATGCGTTGAAGAGCTCTTTTGTTTCTTCATTGAGAAAGCGCTG
>DATJBN010000264.1:0-6333 GCA_035515335.1 Syntrophales bacterium
TATCAAGAATGGCATGTGACCCCTCCCCATGTATTTGGATAAATGGTATGTGAGATCTGATCGGATCGAGAATCGGCATGCTGTCTGTTTTACCCGGCAGGATTTTTTGGGATGCTTGAGCAAGAGGCGTACCACGGAAGAAGAGAGAGATGTAATGTATTGATATTAAGGATACAATTGATTCTACAAGGCTCGGACGATGCCCATCCTCTTTTCAACGATTGTAGGGATAATCATACATGAAAAACCGCTCAATTCGTTTAAGATATCTCTATTACTGGTTTTATTGGATGAAGGATTTTTCCTGCAGCCTCTGTTCTTGACATGAGACCGATCAAAAGAGTACTAATAATAAAACCACTGAGGCTGATCGATAATGCGGAAGAAAGGCTTTTGGCAGGGCCTTTATCAAAACCTAGCATCCCCTAAGCTTACGGTCGTCATATTCCTCGTTCTTGCCGCTGCATCCGTGGTGGGAACGCTGTTGCCGCAGGGACAGGATCTTGTCCATCTCCAAAGACATTACGGACCGCGTGCCTTCTGGTTTATCACTACATTCGGGCTCCATGATCTCTATCATACCGGATGGTTCCGACTCCTTCTCCTGATACTATGTGCCAATCTCATAATATGTACAGTCGAGCGCCTGCCCAAAACTCTTAAGATATTCCGGCACCACGAAGAAGATGTTGATCCAGAGAAACTCTTGAGATGCAGCCTTAACTGCCGGTTTACGTCAGCGTTTCCCCGGGGTGTGACTGAGGCGCGGCTCAACAGCATCATTTCGCAGGGATTCGGCGATTTGCAGAGACTCGATACCGTCGACCATCTGGCTCTAGTTGCTGAGAAAGGGCGCTGGAGCCCCTTCATGGTTTATGTCGTTCACGCGAGCGTTCTCCTGGTCCTTCTGGGGGCGCTTGTCGGCTCCATATTCGGCTTCAAGGGTGTCATGAATATCCTCGAAGGAGAAGCGACAAACGAAGTGATGCTCGAAGACAGCGACAAAGGGCTTTCTCTTCCTTTTCAGGTCCGGTGCGACAGGTTCGAGGTGTCCTACTACGATAACGGCATGCCCCGTGAATTTCGTTCGGACTTAACCCTGACCCAGGGTGGACAAGAAGTCCTCAAGCGCGAGCTCCGGGTGAATGATCCTCTCACTTATGAAGGCGTCACCTTCTATCAGGCGTCTTATGGTACGATACTAAAGGATGCGGATGTGGAGCTCACCGACAGAGAAAGCGGCGCCGTCCGGCGCCTTAAAATACCATTCAGAGAATGGACGGATATTCCGGGCACAAAGGACAAGGTGCAGATCCTCCGTTTCAGCCCGGATTTCCAGGGGCTCGGCCCGGCAATAGGTGTGCTCATCTTGCGCGAAGGCCATGAGCCCATCGGTTCGTGGATACTCATGGACAAAGAGTTTCACGGCAACGTCGTTGCAACCTATCGTGTGAAGGTCATCGGGTCTCAAGTTGCCCAGTACACGGGGCTCCAGGTAAGGAGGGATCCCGGCGTATGGCTTGTCTGGCTGGGCTTTGCGGCAATAATCGTCGGCATAGGCCTCATCTATTACGTAAGCCATCGCAGACTATGGGTGTGGGCAGAAGAAGATACGGGCAGCGAAACGACGACCGTCATCATTGCCGGAAGGACAAACAGGAGCGAGATATCCTTCGAGCAGGATTTCAAGAGGCTCTGCGATCGCTTGCGGGCGGAGCTTACGGAAGAGGGAGGGAGCGGTACAAAATGATCACGAGCTCAATCCTCCTTGCGATAACGACGTTTGCCTATCTCCTATGCGCGCTGCTCTACCTTTCGGGGGCTATCTTTCGCCGCCGTGCGATCATGTTCTGGGGCAGCGTGACCGGGGCGGTTACACTTGCTTTGCAACTTGTGGCCATGATTCTCCGCTGGTGGGAATCATACCGGATGGGTTACGGACACGCCCCGCTTTCCAATCTTTATGAATCACTGGTATTCGCCGCTTGGGCAATCATGTTCATCTACCTCGTCATGGAATACCGGACCAAAGAGCGGGCCCTCGGCGTGTTCCCCGCACTCTTCGCCTTCCTGGCAATGGCATACGCATCATTCTCCACTGGTATGAATTCGAAGATTCAGCCGCTTCTCCCGGCATTGAAGAGCAACTGGCTGATCGCCCATGTAGTGACTTGCTTCATCGGCTATGCAGCCTTTGCAGTCTCGTTCGGCATAAGCATTCTCTATATTGCGAAGGAATCAAAACAGGGAACGGTTGACGGCAGTAATTCACTCCTTCCGGACCTCAGACGGCTGGATGAGCTCAACTATCAGATGGTGCTCTTCGGCTTTCTCTGGCTTTCACTTGGAATCATCACGGGCTCCGTATGGGCGGATCTGGCGTGGGGCGCTTATTGGAGCTGGGATCCGAAGGAAACGTGGTCCCTCATTACCTGGCTTATCTATGCAGCCCTCCTCCATGCCCGCGCCATGAAGGGCTGGCGCGGCGGCCGTGTGGCATGGCTTTCAGTCATCGGGTTCGGCTGCGTCCTCTTCACCTACTTCGGCGTCAATTTTCTCCTGGGCGGTCTCCACTCCTACGCCAATATGAAGTAGTTTGCCGGCGGAAAGCAAGAGCGCATTTGAGATATCTCAGTCTTCCCTTGAAGCCTCTTATATCGGCCAACAGGCCTGCCTTGGCATCCGTATCCGCTATACGCAGCTATCTATCAGGTTTCTTCGCCGCGGTCAACTCCCTATAGAGGGCCACGTAGAATTCCACCGCATTCCTGATCACCTTTTCGTCCACATCGAAGCTAGACGTGTGGTGTCCGCCCTGAATAGGTGTACCGAAGAGGGCGAAGAGGGCCTCTCCGCCGTTCTTCTGCACCTTCTCCATCATGAGTGTGACGTCTTCCGATGCATTGAAGGCGGCACTCGGGACAACTTCCTTTACTGACGGAAGCTGGCCAGCGACGCTCTCAGCCGTGGCAATCAGCTCCGGAGAACTCTCAGCCGTGAGTCCGAAGGCCGCGGGCTTCATTTCCACGGAAAGCCCGTACATCTTCGCAGCACCCTCAATCACCTCGCGGGATTTCTCCACCATGTAATCGTTGAGTTCATTGGTCACTCCGCGTGTTTCCATGCGGAAGTATGCCTTCTCGGGAATCACATTCCACGTACTTCCAGCCTGATGGTAGCCGACATTGACCCTTGTCGCGCCCTGGCCGTGACGCGCAATAGCATAAAGATTGGAAATTGCGGCGCAGGAGCCGAGCAGGGCATTCCTGCCCAGGTCGGGACGCACTGCGGCATGAGACGGGCGGCCCGTGAAGGTGACCTCGAAGCGAGACATGGCCATGAAGCTATGCACTTTGAAAGATATCTGCCCGAGCTCTTTCAGGGCGAGGCCGATATGACCGCCCAAGAGATAATCGAGATCATCAACGGCACCTTTTTCGATCATGGCCGCGGCCCCCGACAGATTCTCTTCATTGGGCTGGAATATCAGCTTCACGCTGCCCTTCAACGTCTTTTTGTTTTCGGCAAAATGCCTCGCGAGAAGAAGGCCTGTCGCCGTATGGACGTCATGGCCGCACATGTGGGCATAGCCGGGGTTTTGCGAGACAAAGCCTCCCTTCACCGGGGCATGCTTCGGGTCCGACGTTTCCGTGACCTCGTTGGAGTCGATGTCGAAACGGAATCCCACGACGGGCCCGCGCGCTTCGCCTTTCAGTACAGCGACCACGCCGGTGAAACCGCCCCGCGCCTGATCAAGGTACTTCTTCTTCGCCCCTGCCTTCAGGGCCCGCCGGTATTCCGCATCGAGCGTTTCTTGGTTCGGAAGAAGCAGAAGTTTGTCCTCTGCGACTACATCCCGTCCCATACGGACATCGTAGCCCCATTCCGAAAGTTTCTCCGCCACGAATGCCGTGGCATAGAATTCCAGCCACGAAGGCTGGGGACAGCGGTGCAGGGCGCGGCGCCACTCAACTGCCTCCGGATAATGAAAGGCAATCGTCTCTTCCGGTTTATGTTTTCTGCATGGTTCCATAGGACAATCTCACTTTCCTTGAACTGCAGGCTCCTCCTCAAAACGATTCGGTTCCTGCTGTGTCGCAAGACTCACAATGATGGTTAGAACGAAGTTGACGCAAAGGGCCACAAACCCCGCGTTGAGGCCGAAGAAAGGATCCTGCTTGGTAAGCACCAGATAGGCGACCACGGCGATACCTACAATAAGGCCGGTGAAGACGCCTTTCTTCGTCACGCGATTCCAGTAAAGACCGAACATTACCCCCGGGAGAAACTGCGTTACACCGGCATAGCCAAGGAGAAGCAGGTTGACGAGGGTGGTTGAACTGTATATCGCGAAGTAAAGGGCAATCAGGGTGATCACGATGACCATAACCCGTGCGAGCCTCTCAACCTGGGAATCGGTCATGTTGGGGGCGAACATGTCCCTGTAAAAATTCTTCGCGAACAATGTCGCAGCGGCAAGGATAAGGATTGCCGCAGGCACCATGGCTGTCAACGCCCCTGCCGCACCTATGATGCCCATGAACCAGGCCGGATAGCTCTGGCGCACGATCGTGAGGAGCGCGAGGTCGCCGTTGCTGAGGCCGGGAACCACCAGTATGGCCGTAAACCCCACCAGAAAGATGAGCGGCATCGTGATCGTGTAAAGCGGCATGAGTACCGCATTCCTTCTTAAGGTGTTGTTGTTCTTTGCCGTGAAGGCCGCGCTGAACAGGTGCGGCCACATATAGAACCCCACGGATGTGAGGATCACCGTGGAAATAAACCAGGATTGCCCCATCGCCTTTGTGGAACCCGGCAGTATCAGATGGGCTGGCTTTGCGTTGACGAGGGCGGTGAACATCTCACCGATGCCGCCGAAATACATGTAAGGGAGTCCGATGCCGATGAAGAAGGCAGCGAAGAGCATCAGAAAGTCTTTAATCACACTAATCCATGCGACTGCACGCACGCCGCTCACAAACACGAAGGCCGCGACGAGTGCAAAGGCGACAAGTATTGCGGTCGCCCTGCTGATCCCGCCGAAGCCCGAGACCTCAACGATGATGCCGAGGCCGGTTAGCTGGAGCTGCAGGTAGGGGATGATGAATACAACGCCGATCAGTGATGCGAAGGCAGCAAGGTTCTTGCTTCCGTAACGCTGGCGGAAGAAATCGGACTGGGTCTGCATGCTGAACTTCTTGCCGATTTCCCAGATTTGAGGAAGAAAATAAAAAGAGAATACATAGGCGAGGGTGAGATACGCCATGATGTAAAGCGTCGGGGCGCCGCGGGAGTACGCCCAGCCGCTCGCTCCAAGAAAGGCAAAGGTTGTATAGACCTCGCCCGCCATCAGGAGCCAGACGAGGATAAGACCGAAGCCGCGCCCGGCAACCGTCCACTGCTCCAGGTCCATCTTGTACCGTGAGCCTGCATACATGCCGACGGCGGAACTTGCGAGGACGATGACGAAGATTACACTTAAGGCTACAGTCGAGCTATCCATATCAGGCACCTCCTTTCCCGGTCCCTTCGGCCCTATCGATCGCATCTCTCTCAGCCCTGTAAGCGAAGTACATACAGATGGGCGTCAACACGATCCAGATGACGATCCAGAAGATATTGAAAGGAAGGTAGAAAACAAACGGATAGATCCGATCCCATAAGGGAACGCTAAAGCACATAGCGATGAAGGGGATCAACCCGATAAGTATCGCTTTCGCGGTTGGCTTATGCATGGCAACATCTCCTTTCCTCAAATAGCGGTTATTGAATATGCCTCTTCCAGGGACTAAACAAACCGTGACTGTGTCGAAATCTGCTGCTTATGTTCTTCAGGTGCCTCATAAGCGTAAAGATGCTTAACTATAGAAAGGATTCTCTTTTTTTGCTAACACGATTCTCACAGAAAATCCATCCCAAACAGAATCGAATAAATCAGTTCCTGAGCCGGCAGAAGGTACAAGAGCAATTTCATGATTTATCAAGTCATTGTGCGTATTATTATTTGAAAAGAGGCATGGGTCATTACCATGTTATTGCGGACTGTAAAAAACAGGCGATCTCTTATTCATCTACAAAGCGTGAAATATCTCATGAAGTCGGCAGCAAAGGTCATCCCATGATGATCAAGAGTGAACGATGAAAGATCAAATGTGTAGGCAGCCAGATATTGTAGATATTGGCCACATTCTGTCATCAATTTTTCTTTACATCATACATCAAGAAAGTATACTTTATAAAATATTCAGGATTATCTCGCATAAAACATAATATATAAGGAGATATCTCAAAAAGCGTGCATGCGAGACTTTCCACAAATTTTCCCCAGGAGGT
>DATJBN010000265.1:0-22386 GCA_035515335.1 Syntrophales bacterium
CTTCGGGAAAACCTAAATCTACCATGTTTTAGGAGGAGGCCTTAAATAGTATCATATGCGCAACTTTCTCTACTTAAGCAACTCGTTGAATGCCAACTGAAACTGTCGCTAATTGGCAGTTAATCCCCGGGTAACGCAGCCTGCAGCTAACTTCATGAAAGTTGTTTTTTAGTTTTGCGATGCGAGGCACCATTTCAACCATTTTTATATTCAACTTTCCCGGGCTATTTTGTGAGTGAACAGTAATAGGTCCAATAGACTACTTTTTAGCCTTTTATCAATTAACCAAACTTGGTATTGACGATAGAACTCTCTAGATGTAAAAAGTAGGCACAAATTAACCAACATCGCATCAATAATTGTACTGGCAAGTGCCAGTATATTGGCTATAGAAAGGAGAAAAATATGAAAAAGATTCTACTTATCATCCTGATATCCCTTGTTACCGTTCCGGTATACGCTGCTGATGTCGGTGTATCCGTCAGCGTCGGGGAGCCTGGCTTCTATGGGCGCATTGATATTGGAAACGCGCCTCGACCGGAAGTTATTTACCCAAAACCAATCGTGATACAGCCCTTACCCACGAGGGTCGTTGAGGAGCCTCTTTATCTTAGAGTGCCTCCCGGCCAGGCGAAGAATTGGAAGAAGCACTGCGCCAAATATAACGCCTGTGATCGACCCGTCTATTTCGTTAAAGACAAGTGGTATAATAATGTTTATGTGCCTCATTATCGGGCACATCGAGAAGAATATGAAAGGAGAGGGGCTGGTCATAAGGAAGGTCGGGATCGCGGAGATCGATATGACCGAGAACGCGACGACACGCGAGAACATGGCAAAGGTCACTATAAAGATTGAAGCTATTTCTTCGTGATTAGCACCGGCATTTTCTGAAGCAGTCTTTAAAGAATGGGCCCGGTCACTATTGCAGACCAGGCCCATTCTTTCTTATTGCTTACTCGGATCGGCTCACGCAAAATATCACGTAAGACATGGAAAGTGTCATCTTGCAATGTTGCTTGAGCCATGGCCTGAGAACTTTGCATCATGCAGCAGCTTCTACAGCAATCTTTAATAACGGAACCTATAAGAGAGGTAAGTATATGGAAATTGTCACTGTCACAATCGATTCTAAATGGATTAAAAGGATTAATTCCCCCCTCTTCGTGATCGTGCAAGCACTATCAGGTATTTCAATTACCTTTGCGCCACTATTTTTATATTGGTCAGCGGAGTGGGGCTTGAAGGGACCGTTAAAGTGGTCAGTTATAATAATCTGCTTTGTTCTTATCTATTTTGTCCCTGCTTTTTATATGTGGATCGCAGGACCAATAATTCGACAAATTCGTGGGTCGGCGGCCTAACCATAAGCGATTGGCCGGATGACTTTTTTGAATAATATAGAACGGTTTCTTTTGTTGAATCCTTCGTGATAGCGTTATCCCGCCTATTTCAATTTTGATGTGACCTCGCCTAAGGAATACGGGATGAGATCTTATATATAGCTGATCATGCGTGAATCTATATAGCAATAATAAACGGTTAAACAGTGATGTTGCCGAAAAGAGTCCTGTGATTTAGGCAATCGAATCCAATGTTGAACTGAGAGAATCGGAACCAGACGAACCCGTGTTTGGCGACAATGCCTGGATAAGAGACTGCGCCAGATCAGGATTCGATTGTTCCAGTGCGGCGATGAGAGCAGCGACGTCATGAGCTGACGACGCGAGTTGCGTACTCGAACTGGAAGCGGCAGTCGTTCCCGTCGTTGTCGCGGCAGAAGTAGAGTCGGTCAGAGTGGAGGCGTCTCCCGTGTTTCCTGAGGTCAGATCCAGTCCCATGAGTGCTTCCGCCACCTGAGGATTTGTTGAAAGTAGATCGGTTTGTTCAATTTCATTTGCTGTATCGGATCCTTCCAGCGTGTTAAAAAAACCCTTGGCGGAAGAGGATTCAGATTCGGACAGGAACTGAATCAATGATTCGGTGCTGGCCGCAAGGCTGATCGAAACCACGTCCTTGATATCGAGGGATGGTACCGTCTTTGACGATGACGTAGTTGCCAACTGTGAATTTGCAAAATTCAAGGTCTGGCTGGTTTTTTGAGACGAAGATAACAGGTCCTTGTTGCTGGTATCCAACCCGGAAATGCCGGACATCTTTTTATCCTCCTTAAGATGCAATAAATCAATTTTCTCTTTTGGAAAAATAGAGCAAGACGTATGCCATAGAACAAAACGAGAGTCCTTACGGTATCTTGTGGAATGTGGCGACCGCACGTATTTGTTGATGCAGGCAAATATTGCCCGGAAGGCCTTTCCTTTTTATTCTTGGGTCACTCCAAGACAGATTATTACGTCCGGTCTTATACAAGGACGAGATTATTTGATTGCAGCTATCATTTTTGAAGCTATTATGCGGAACATGAGCATCACAGTTCACACAAGATAAAGAAAGGATGAATACATGAAACATGTTAAAAACATCTTCTCCATTCTCGTGGCGGCGATCTGGATTGGCGCATCTGAATTTGCACGGAATGAATTCTTGCTGAAATCGTTATGGACAGAACATTACCGGGCCCTCGGACTCAATTTTCCTTCGGAACCGATCAATGGCGCCGCATGGGGAATCTGGTCGATTCTTTTTGCCATTTTCATTTTTGTTATCTCAAAAAGATTCAGCCTTATCCAAACGACTTTCATCTCATGGCTTGCAGCATTCGTAATGATGTGGGCAGTGATAGGCAATCTGGGTGTCCTGCCGTATGGCATCTTAGTCTACGCAATTCCTTTGAGCATCCTCGAATCGTTTGTTGCGGCGTTAATCATTAAAACCTCTCAAAATAAGACATCGTTGCAAGAGCAGCTACATAAAGGAGCGAAAGAATGAAAGCCTATCGAAAGGAACTCTGGTTCAATATTCCGACGCGGCGAGGCTTTGTAAACATCACCAGCCAGGTGGAACAGTGCCTCATGGAAAGTGGAATCGCTGAAGGTATTGTGCTTGTCAACGCGATGCACATAACTGCCTCGGTCTTCATCAACGATGACGAATCCGGCCTGCATCATGATTACGAGGAATGGCTTGAGAAACTGGCACCGCATGAGCCCGTCTCACAGTATCGTCACAACCGCACGGGCGAGGACAACGGCGACGCCCATCTCAAAAGGCAGATCATGGGAAGAGAAGTCGTCGTCGCTGTTACAAAGGGCAGGCTCGATTTCGGACCGTGGGAACAGATTTTTTATGGCGAGTTTGACGGCATGAGAAAGAAACGGGCGCTGGTCAAGATAATCGGAGAGTAGACATTCTTTATCTCAATTACTTGTCATTCTTGCTCGTGTTGAGGTCCTTGTTGGACGGAAGCTCCGATGACTTCCAGCCGCCTCCGATTGCTTTGACGAGGAGGACGCTGGCAACCATCCTGCGGCTCTGTACATCGATAGCGACCCTCTCGTTCGCAAGCCATATAGCCTGAACAACCACCACATCGAGGTAGCTGATCGTCCCCGCCTTGTACTGGTTACGGCTGACCTCCAGTGACAGCCGTGCCGCATCCACCGCTTCGCTCTGTACGCGCGCCTCCTCCTCCAGTATTCTGAGCGCTGCAAGATTGTCTTCCACGTCCTGAAACGCCCCGAGGACTGTTTGACGATAGTTCGCAACCGTCGCATCGTACGCAGCCCGCGCCTGATCCGTAAGTGCGCTCCGTAGGCCCGCATCGAATACCGTCTCCGTCAAGGCGAGTCCTACCGACCAGAGGCGGCTCGGCCAGCTCAGCCAGTCTGTAAGGGTAGTGGATTCAAATCCACCCGACGCATTGAGGATGATGCTCGGAAAATAGGCAGCCTTGGCAACCCCGATCTGGGCATTCGCCGCAGCCATGCGGCGCTCCGCACCGGCGATGTCCGGCCTTCGTTCGAGGAGCTCCGATGGAATACCGACAGGTATGACGACCGGCTTTGCAGCGAGCGGCGTCGCCGGGATTGTGAAAACGGAAGCGGGTTTGCCGACAAGTATGGCGATGGCATGCTCCAGTTGGGCACGCTGCACACCCACGTCTACCGCCTGTGCCTGCGTTGTCTTGAGCTGCGTTTCCGCCTGAAGTACATCGGCCCTTGATGAAACGCCTCTTGCATAACGGTTCTTCGTCAGTTCCAACGTTTTCAGATAGGCGGCAACCGTTTCATCAAGTAGTTTCTTCTGAGCATCGAGTCCGCAAAGTTGGAAGTAGCTCTGTGCGAGTGCAGCCTGGGTGCTCAAGCGAATTGATTCCAGATCCGCCGCGCTTGCCTGCGCGGTTGCCTGGCTCGATTCGACGGTCCGGCGGATTCTGCCCCAGACATCCGCCTCCCACGATGCCGTTCCCGAGAGCAGCAAGTCGGTAACCTGGTCTGTTGGCGCGCCGAGGGAGCCAGGCGCATTGGCAGATCTTAAGGAACGCGTAGCCTGCGCTCCGAGAGAGACATTAGGGAAATAACCCGCGCGTGCGGCCTGCACGGCGGCGCGGGCCTGCCGGAACTGAGCTTCCGCAGCCGCGACATTCTGATTCGAGACATTGATCTGCTCTTCTAGTGCATCAAGTTTGGGGTCGTTGAATATCTTCCACCACGTGCCGCGTACGACCGCCTCCCGCGGTTCTGCCACCTTCCATCCCGCAGCTTCCTTGAAGGCCGGGGGCTCTTCGGTCTTCGGCTTTACGTAATCGGGGCCAACGGCACAGGCAGCGAATATCAGAAGCATTACTACAACAGCAAACGCGCACGTACGAGGCCTTATCGATTTCGCGATATTTAGTTTACGTAGAATCATTAATCTTCCTTCTTGCAGCACATATTAGCAAGATGCCCTTCCGCTAACAATGAATTTCTTGAACACACCGTTTCATTGAGCATCGGACGCACCCGCAGGCGATGCTACCAGCCTCTTCCGCGCGGCCTTTCTCTTTTCCGCACGGAGGCGTAGACGATCAAGATATAGGTACACAACGGGCGTTGTATACAGCGTGAGCATCTGGCTGAAGATCAGCCCGCCGACGATGGCGATACCGAGCGGCCGCCGGAGCTCTGACCCGACACCGAATCCAAGAGCAAGAGGCAATGCCCCCAGGAGAGCAGCCATGGTCGTCATCATGATCGGCCGAAACCTGAGCAGGCAGGCCTGATAGATCGCTTCTTCCGGCTTCTTCCCTTCCTTCCTTTCCGCTTCGAGTGCAAAGTCCACCATCATGATCCCATTCTTCTTCACGATGCCTATGAGCAGTATAAGGCCGATGAGCGCAATTATGGTGAGCTCAGTGCCTGAGACCAAAAGCGCGACAAATGCGCCGACGCCTGCCGATGGCAGCGTTGATAGTATGGTTAGGGGATGGATGTAACTCTCATACAGTATGCCGAGGACGATATAAACCGCAGCAAGGGCCGCGATTATCAGGATCGGCTGATTGGCAAGCGACGCCTGAAATATCTGCGCCGTCCCCTGAAAACTTCCGCGAATGTTCGAGGGCAGTCCCATCTTGAGCGTGGCCTCTTCAATCCGCTTGACCGCTTCGCCGAGGGCAAGGCCCGGCGCGAGGTTGAACGACAGCGTAACAGCAGGAAATTGTCCCTGGTGGCTGATCGCAAGAGCCGTATTCGTCATATCGTAGCGGCAGAACGCGGAAAGTGGAACGAGTGTCCCCGATGATGAGGACACATAGATATGGCGAAGCGTATCAGGACGCTGCCAGAAGCGTGGTTCCACCTCCATTACCACGTGATACTGGTTCAACTGCGTGTACATGATAGAGACCTGCTGCTGTCCGAACGCATTGTAGAGTGTATTGTCTATGGCCTGAGGCGTAACTCCGAGACGCGATGCGGTGGTGCGGTCGATGACGAGTGATGCCTGAAGCCCCTTGTCCTGCTGATCGCTGTTCACGTCGACGATGCCCGGTATCTCTCGCAGACGCTGCTCTATCAGAGGGCACCATTTCATGAGGTCAAGCATGTTTTCACTCTGGAGTGTGTACTGGTACTGCCCACCGCTTTGCCTCCCGCCCGCCCGCACGTCCTGCACGGATTGAAGATAGGCTGGTGCTCCAGGAACGCTGGTTATCTTTTTGCGGAGTCTTCCTATCACCTGATCGGCGCTGATCTTCCGTTCTTCGAGCGGCTTTAGTGCAATGAACATTCTTCCCGTGTTCGTGGTCGCCCTGCCGCCAGAGCCTCCTGTGAACGCAACTACATTCTCCACAGCAGGATCGACACCGATGATGTCGACGATGGCCGCCATCTTTTCCTTCATGGACTGGAAGGATATGTCCTGTGCCGCGAGTATCGTACCGACGATGCGGCCTGTATCCTGCTGGGGAAAGAAGCCTTTCGGTACAACGATAAAGAGAACGACACTGACAATTACCGTTCCGATCATCAGCGTGAGCATCAGCGGCTGCCTCTTGAGCGCCCACTTGAGGCTCCTTTCGTAGCCGTTGTGCATCTTCTCAAAGAGACTCCCGCTCAGAGTGAAAAGTTTTCCATGTGTGCGGGGCCGTTCCGCTTTCAGAAAGAAGGCGCACATCATGGGTGTCGTCGTCAGCGACACGACGAGCGAAACCATGATCGCAGCCGACAGCGTCACGGCGAACTCCCTGAACAGCCTGCCCAGCATCCCGCCCATGAGGAGGATGGGGATAAAGACTGCAACAAGCGAGACGCTGATGGAAAGTACAGTGAAGCCGATCTCCCGTGCACCCAATAGGGCTGCCTTATGCGAAGGCATGCCGTTCTCCAGATGGCGCGTGATGTTTTCGAGCACAACTATGGCATCGTCGACGACAAAACCTGTCGCTACGGTGAGCGCCATGAGTGAGAGATTATCGAGACTATAGCCGCAGAGGTACATGACGCCGAAGGTTGTGATGAGCGATACGGGAACGGCAATACTCGGGATAAGTGCGCTACGCACATGCCTGAGGAATGCGAACACAACCAGGATAACGAGTATGCCCGAGACGACCAGTGTCCGTTCGACATCCTTGAGAGAGGCACGGATTGTCGTCGTCCGGTCCATGACTACGGAGAGGTTGATCGCTCCGGGGATGGACGCCTCCAACTGCGGCACCAATTCAACAACACGATCCACTGCCTCGATGATGTTTGCACCCGGCTGGCGGAACACGATCACCATCACGGCGGGCTTGCCGTTTACAAGACCCGCATTGCGAATGTCTTCTACAGAGTCCTGGACGTCGGCAATATCAGAGAGTCTCACCGCCGCGCCTGACTGGTAGGCGACGATCACGGGGCGGTATAGCTCTGCATTGTGCATCTGATCGTTCGTTTTTATCTCCCATGTCTTTTCGCCGTTGGCGAGCTGTCCAGTGGGACGGTTCACATTCGTCGTGGCAAGCACGCTCTGCACATCGTCAAGCCCGATTCCGTATTTGCTCAAGGCAAGAGGATTAAGCTCCACGCGCACCGCGGGGAGCGACCCGCCTCCCACAATGACCTGACCCACGCCTTCTACTTGTGAGAGCTTTTGCGCAAGGATGGTCGATGCAGCATCGTACATCTTTTCTTTTCCCACCGTGTCGGAGGTGAGTGCCAGAATGAGAATGGGCGCTTCCGCCGGATTTACTTTGCGGTACATCGGGTTTGAAGGAAGCGCAGCCGGCAGGTAGCTGCGGGCGGCGTTGATCGCCGCCTGTACGTCTCGCGCGGCGCCATCGATGTTACGGTTTAGATCAAATTGCAGGACGATGGACGTGGAGCCCAGGTAGCTCGTTGAAGTCATCTCGTTCACGCCCGCGATATGCGCGAATTGTCGTTCGAGCGGCGCGGCGACAGAGGTCGCCATCGTCTCCGGACTTGCACCCGGAAGAGTCGCGGATACATAGATTGTCGGAAAGTCCACCTGGGGTAGCGGCGACAATGGAAGAAGACGAACGGCGATTAGGCCGGCTAGGACCATCCCTATCGTGAGCAGGGTCGTCGCGACCGGCCTTCTGATAAAAACCCCTGAGAAGTTCGGGCTGATCATTTCTCTTTGTCCTCGTTATTCTCCGGACTCGTACGCGGCCCGCCGTAACGCAGTGCAATTCTATCAAACCAAAGGTAAATGACCGGCGTCGTGTAGAGGGTGAGCACCTGGCTCACCACCAGGCCGCCGATGATCGAGATGCCCATGGGACGGCGAAGCTCCGAGCCCACGCCCGCGCCTATCGCGAGCGGCAGGGCCGCGAGGAGCGCCGCCATGGTCGTCATCATGATGGGACGGAACCGCAGGAGACAGGCCTGATAGATGGCGTCTACGGGGCTCTTGCCTTCTTTGCGTTCGGCGTCGAGGGCAAAGTCGACCATCATGATACCGTTCTTCTTAACTATACCGATTAAGAGAATGATGCCGATGAGCGCAATGACGCTGAACTCCGTGCGGCACATCATCAGTGCAAGAAGAGCTCCGACCCCTGCCGAAGGCAGCGTGGAAAGGATCGTGACCGGATGGATATAGCTTTCATAAAGCACACCGAGGACGATGTAAACGGTTATCAGTGCCGCAAGTATCAGGAGCGGTTCGTTGGCAAGCGAAGACCGGAAGGCCTGTGCTGTTCCCTGGAAGCTTCCGCGGATGCTTGCCGGCATCCCGAGCTTTTTTGTCGTTTTGTCGATCACATCGACAGCGTCGCCGAGAGACGCATCCGGCGCGAGGTTGAAGGAAAGATTCGCGGCGGGAAACTGTCCCTGGTGGCTGATGATAAGAGAACCCGTCGTCTCCTTAT
Source organism: Syntrophales bacterium (assembly GCA_035515335.1). Lineage (GTDB taxonomy): Bacteria > Desulfobacterota > Syntrophia > Syntrophales > UBA2185 > Fen-1135. The sequence continues at coordinate 8,759 of DATJBN010000265.1, forward strand.
ATTGCGTGAATGCGGCGAGAGGAACCTGTCCGCCGCCCGCACTCTTCACATACAGTGCACCCAGCTTCTCCGGATGCGTCTTGAATTCTGGTTTGACCTCGAGAATGACGCGATACTGATTCAACTGAGTGAACATCGTTGAGACGAGTCTCTGGCCGTACGAGTCATAGAGTGTATCGTCGATTAGCTGCGGCGTAATGCCAAGGCGAGATGCAGTACTCCTGTCGATCTGCAGCGAGGCTTGGAGCCCCTGGTTCTGCTGATCGCTGCTCACGTCGCGGAGTTCGGGAAGCTGCTGCAGTGCCTCAACCAGCTTCGGGGACCAGACGCCGAGTTCCTCCGGGTTCGGGTCTTCCAGACTGTACTGATATTGCGTCCGGCTCACGCGGCTCTCCACGGTGAGGTCCTGGACCGGCTGCATGTATAGGCTGATACCTTTGAGTTTCGTGAGCTCGGGCTGAAGGCGCCGTATGACCTCGCTCGCAGAGGCATCGCGCTTTGCCAAGGGCTTAAGGTTGATGAGAACTCGCCCGCTGTTCAGAGTTGTATTCGTTCCGTCTACACCGATGAAAGTGGACAGGCTTTCCACAGCAGGGTCACGGAGGATCGCACGCGCCAGCGCCTGTTGGCTTTCCGCCATCGCCTTAAACGAGGTCCACTGCGGACCTTCCGAGATGCCGAGAATGAGGCCCGTATCCTGCACGGGAAAGAAGCCTTTTGGTATTACTATATATAAAATGACTGTGAAGACGAGCGTGGCAACAGCAACGATAAGGGTCGCGGTCTGGCGTTTAAGCACCCACTTAAGCGACCTGCCGTAAGCCGCAATCACACGGTCGAAGATATGTTGTGATACCCTGTAAAGTCTCTTCTGCTGATCCTCCGGCTTATGTTTCAACAGTTTCGCGCACATCATCGGCGTTAATGTAAGAGAGACGACGGCGGAGATGAGGATCGTGACGCCAAGGGTCATTGCGAACTCTCTGAAGAGCCTTCCCACAACATCGCTCATAAAGAGAAGCGGTATTAGGACGGCGACGAGTGAGATGGTCAGCGACACGATGGTAAAGGCTATCTGCTGCGATCCCTTGAGGGCAGCTTCGAGTGGTGAGTCTCCGTGCTCTATGTAGCGGGCGATGTTCTCGATCATGACGATCGCATCGTCAACAACAAAGCCCGTTGCGATCGTGAGGGCCATGAGCGTCAGGTTGTTCAGACTGAAGCCCAAGAGGTACATGATCCCGAAGGTGCCGACGAGAGAAAGCGGGACGGCAACGCTCGGAATGGACGTTGCGGGGAGTGTCCGCAGGAAGAGAAAAATGACCATGACTACGAGCGCTATCGCCAGCATCAGTTCGAACTGCACGTCTTCCACGGAAGCCCTGATCGTTGTTGTCCTGTCCGTCAGTATGGATAGATGAATGGCTGCCGGGAGCGAGGCCTGCAACTGCGGGAGCAGCTTCTTCACGCGATCGACGACCTCGATCACATTCGATCCAGGCTGGCGCTGAATGTTCACGATCACGGCCGGCCTGTCGTTCATCCATGCGGCCAGATTGACGTTCTCCGCGTCGTCGATTGCATCGGCAATGTCGGAAAGCACAACCGGGGCATTGTTGCGATATGCAACTACGAGCGGCTTGTACTCCTTACCCGAAAGCAACTGATCGTTGGCGCCTATGATGGAAGATTGGCGCGGTCCATCGAAGCTGCCCTTCGCCTGATTCACATTGGCCGCGGCAATGGCTGCACGAAGGTCCTCGAGGGTCAGGCCGTAAGCCGCCAGCGCCGTCGGGTTCGCCTGTATCCTGACTGCAGGCCTCTGACCGCCGCTGATACTGACGAGCCCCACGCCTGAGAGCTGGGATATCTTCTGGGCGAGGCGGGTATCCGCCAGATCCTCAACCTGCGGGAGCGGCATCGTATCGGACGTGAGGGCGAGCGTGAGGATCGGCGCATCGGCGGGGTTCACCTTGCTGTAGACAGGCGGATTGGGAAGGTCTCGCGGAAGAAAAGTTGCTGCCGCGTTTATTGCTGCCTGTACCTGCTGTTCCGCGACGTCGAGACTGAGGTCAAGAGTGAACTGGAGAATTATGACGGAGCTCCCGCCTGAACTCGTTGACGTCATCTGTCTCAGGCCCGGCATCTGGCCGAACTGGCGCTCCAGAGGCGCTGTAATGGACGAGGCTGCAACGTCGGGGCTTGCTCCCGGATAAAATGTCAGTACTTGTATCGTCGGATAGTCTACCTGGGGTAACGCTGAGACAGGCAACTGTTCGTAAGCGACAAAGCCCGCAAGAAGTATGGCGATCATCAGGAGAGTCGTCGCCACGGGCCTGAGGATAAAGATGCGGGATGGGTTCATCACTTGCCTTTGGCAGGGGCAGCACCGCCCTGACCCTGGATCTCGACCTTGTTGCCATCCCGCAGTCTGTCGGCCCCCTCGACCACGACCAGTTCACCCGGCTTTAGACCTTCTTCAATGGACACATTATCGCCTTCCGTAGGTCCGGCCTTGACCTGACGCACAGCGGCCGTGAGTTCCGGAGTCACCACGTAGACGAAGGTGCCGCTGGTGCTCCGCTGCAAGGCGGCCGTGGGCACTATTGTCGTATCCTTTCTGACGCCGATGAGTAGTCGTGCGTTCACGAACTGGTTTGCGAAGAGCTCGTTGTCCTTATTCGGAAACAGCGCCTTCAACCGGACGGTGCCCGTCGTCGGGTCTATCTGGTTGTCAACGGTAAGCAGGTATCCCTCTGCGATCTTTTTTGTCTGCTCGCGGTTGAGTGCGATGACTGGCATGGTTTCCTTCGCCTTGAGTTTGGCGAGAACCGGGGGAAGACTGTCTTCCGGAATCGTAAAGATGACGGTGATGGGCTGGAGTTGTGTTATCACGGCAAGGCCGTTCGCATCTGTTGCATGAACGATGTTGCCCGGGTCGACGAGCCGTAAGCCGATCCTGCCGCTGATGGGCGTGGTGATGCGCGAGTAGATGATCTGTATCTTCGCCGTATCGATCTGGCCCTGGTCGAACTTGACGGTACCTTCGAGCTGATGCACTAAAGACTTCTGCGTGTCGTACTGCTGTTTTGCTATGGAGTCTTCCGCGGCAAGATCGTGATAGCGCTGAAGGTCGAGCTTCGCATTTGCGAGGAGCGCTTGGTCACGGGCCATTTGTCCCTGGGCCTGAATAAGCTGCGCCTCAAACGGCCGTTTGTCGATCTCTGCAAGGAGGGCTCCCTTCTCAACGACCTCACCTTCCTTAAAGAGTACCCTCATTAACTGACCATCGACCCGGCTCTTCACGGTGACCGTATTGAGTGGTGTTACGGAGCCAAGCCCGGTCAGATAGATATTAATGTCTCCCTTCGCGGCGGTCGCCGTGACAACCGGCATGGCCCTTACGGGCTGACCGGCTCCTTTCTTGTTTCCTACAGACGGGACCTTCCCTGAGTAAAGAAAGTAGGCATAAACGCAGCCGAGAACTACGACCAGGATGCCCAGAAGCCTTATTAAATGCCGTCCGGAGAAGACCTGGAAAATTTTCTTGAAGCGCGATTCCTTTTTCTCTCCCGTGTCAGTTTTCGCCTCGGTTTCCGTCACTTCCGTTTCATCCATCAATCAATAACCCCCGAACCTCTCCGTAGTCGTAAGAAGACCGAAATATTTAATGATATCCATAAACAGATAACATCTTGAAGGTAAAATTATCAAGAAAAATTGTAGGTTGCCGTCGTTATGCATCCGTCGCAGCGCGCGACTTCAGTCCCTTGAGATAGCGGAACGCTACAGTTCATCAAGACGCTTTTCATTCTTTTAATCTGTGCTCGTAGGATATATTTTCTATCTGATGCGCCTTTGCTGAACAGAGCAAGAAACATACCGCAGCGGCTGAAAACGACAAGTATCAAGAATAATAATGCATATTCCTTGATTCCGGAAGACGACATCCGCACAATCGGGTAAAAAATATCCGTCTTCCCTTATCCATCGAATAAAAAGTATCCACTGATTTCGCTTAACTCATAAGCAGTCCCGACCCTTGATAAATCCGCGGCTTACGCGTGGCCGATTAGCACTTGCAATAAGAGAAGGTATCATTTAAATATCGCAATCACATTAATAGCAAACGGGGGAAAACATGAAATCGCATAAGAGCATACTGCTTGTATCAATCGCGGCAATCGTATGCCTGAATTTTATTAGTGCCGCATCCGTGACGGCGGCAGATACGATCAAGCTGGGCGTGGCTGTGCCGCTGAGCGGCGATATAGCTTCATACGGCATTCCCAGCGAGAGGGCGGCGGAGCTCGTTGCGAAAGACATCAATGCGAAAGGCGGCATCCTGGGCAAGAAGGTGGAAGTCCTCGCTGAAGACGATGTCTGCAAACCGGAGGTCGCAACCAATGCGGCAACGAAGCTCGTCACCAAAGGAGCTATTGTAGTCGTCGGTCATATCTGCAGCGGCGCCACCAAGGCCGCCCTCGGAATCTACAAAGAGGTCCATGTGATCGCGATGTCTCCTTCGGCCACAAATACAGACCTCACCTTGAGCGGCAAGTATCCCAACTTCTTCCGTACGATCGGATACGACAAGAACCAGGCAAAACTGGCGGTTGATTTCGCTTTGAAGAATCTCAATCTCAAGAAGATAGCAGTCATCCATGACAAGGGAGACTACGGCAAGGGATTCGCGGAAGAGGCGAAGAAAAACATAGAGGAAGCGAAGAAGGCGTCCGTTGTCCTTTTTGAGGGAATCACACAAGGAGCGGTTGATTACTCGGCCGTCGTGCAGAAGATCAAACAGTCGGGCGCCGAAGCGGTCATATACGGCGGCTATCATCCGGAGGCCGCATCCATAGTCACGCAAATGAGAAAGAAAGGTCTGAAGACGCTACTCATCTCCGATGACGGCGTGAAGGATAATACATTCATCAAGGTCGCAGGACGATATGCAGAAGGCGTGTATGCAACGAGCCACAAAGATACCTCGAAGAACCCGCTGGCCATCGCCGCAGTAGAAGCGCACAAGAAGGCATACGGCTCCGAGCCGGGTGCGTTTTACCTCAACGGTTACGCCGCTGCGCAGGCGCTGCTTTACGCTATCAAGAACGCCGGTTCCACGGATTATGAAAAGATAAGGAAGGCACTCCGCACCTATTATGTCGACACGCCGCTGGGAAAGATAAAGTTTGACGGCAAGGGCGATGCCATTGGCGTAGGCTTCTCCGTGTACCAGGTGAGAAACGGCGTTTACGTGGAAGTGAAATAGAGGCTAGATATTTCGGTCTGCACTAGGCACTGTCATTCCGAACGAATGTGAGGAATCTTACTCCCTCCACTTTGTTCGGGACAAGGATTACTCACGGAGTTTATCCTGAGCGCAATGATAAGATTCCTCGCCGTACCCGGAATGACATAAAGCAAAATGAATTATTTTCTGGAACTCTTTGTCGGCGGCCTTACGCGCGGCAGCATCTATGCCCTCATTGCCTTAGGCTACACGATGGTCTACGGCATCATCGAACTGATAAACTTTGCCCACGGCGAGATCTACATGATCGGCGCCTTCACGGCGCTGATTATCGCGAGTGTGCTCACAATGTCGGGGATGAGCGGCATCTCCGTACTCATACTCGCCTCAGTTGTTGCCCTTATCTATTCTGCCGCTTACGGGTTCACCGTAGAGAAGGTCGCCTACAAGCCTCTTCGGCAGGCGCCGCGCCTTTCGCCTCTTATCAGCGCAATCGGCATGTCCATCTTCCTCCAGAACTATGTCCTCATCGCGCAGACGTCGGAGTACCTGCCATTCCCCAATCTGCTGCCTGATCTGCCATTCATGGAGTCATTTGCGGGTCTCATGGGCCCGACAGAGTTCATTATCGTTGCAACCACTGCAGTCATCATGGTCATCCTAACCTTGCTCATCAAATTCACGAAAATGGGAAAGGCCATGCGTGCCACGGCCCAGGACAGAAACATGGCTATGCTCGTCGGAGTTAACGTGAACCGCGTAATCTCCAATACCTTCATCATCGGTTCGGCTCTGGCGGCGGTCGGCGGCGTACTCATCGCCTCGCACATCGGCCGGATAAATTTCTACATCGGCTTCCTCGCAGGGATCAAGGCCTTTACGGCGGCGGTACTCGGGGGAATCGGGAGCATCCCGGGCGCGGTTCTGGGGGCGCTGGTGCTGGGCTGCACCGAGAGTTTCGGAACCGGCTATATATCGAGCGACTATGAAGACGTCTTTGCCTTCGTTCTTCTCATCGTCATCCTGATAGTAAAGCCCTCCGGGCTCCTGGGCCAGAAGACGGCGCAAAAGGTGTGAGCGATTTGAATAACACAAGATACATAGAAGGAGTGAAACAGTCCGTCGTAATCTCGCTGTGGTTCATGTTCCTTACCTTCCCCATCATGGTGATCCGTGTCGACACGATCGAGAAGACCATTGATTGGCGGTGGATGAACATGGTCTACGTTGGCATCAGCAGTTTTGTCCTGTCATTTGTGTGGCGCTATCTGACGGGAAAAAGCACCTCGCGAAAGGCGGAGCGGGCTGATCGTAAAAGAGAGCGAAAATCATTCCTACAGCGTGTTGCGAGTGAAAAGAAGTTATCTCTACCGGCAATAGCAGTCGTGGCGCTTGCCGCCGCCGTATTTCCCTTCGTCTCATCCACATACCAGACAAACATAATGACGACTGCCCTTATGTATGTGGTTTTGGGCCTCGGCCTCAACATTGTTGTCGGCCAGGCGGGATTGCTCAACCTCGGCTACGTGGCGTTCTATGCCGCAGGCGCGTATACCTATGCACTTCTGTATTATCACTTCGGGGTTGGCTTCTGGCTGGCCCTGCCTCTCGGGGCACTCGCCGCAACCATTCTTGGCATCCTCCTCGCCCTTCCGGTGCTGCGGCTCCAGGGCGACTACCTTGCCATCGTGACTTTAGGTTTCGGTGAAATCACGAGAATCGTCCTCGAAAACTGGAATGAGTTTTCCTTTGGGCCGAGCGGAATCTCGGGAATCCCGCGCCCCGGACTCTTCGGCATGGAACTCAGCATGCAGGATGCACAGGTGTATCTTTATTTCCTGATGATCGGCCTCTGCATTGTCACAATGTTTGTCGTGAACCGGCTGCAGGACTCCCGGATTGGAAGGGCCCTTCTCGCTCTCAGGGAGGACGAGATCGCGTGCCAGGCGATGGGGATCGACAAGACGAAAGTGAAGATGACAGCATTTGCTCTAGGCTCTACATGGGCGGGCCTTGTGGGTGTCTTCTTCGCGGCCAAGACGACATTCGTCAATCCCGCGAGCTTCACCTTCCTCGAATCGGCGATGATTCTCTCCATCGTGGTCCTCGGAGGCACGGGCTCCATAATCGGCATCGTGATCGGCGCCCTTGTCCTGATACTGCTCCCCGAATACCTCCGCGCCTTCAGCGACTATCGGATGATTCTCTTCGGAATCATCATGGTGATCATGATGGTCTTCCGTCCCCAGGGGATCGTGGCGGGCGTGAGGAAAAAATATGAATTTCAGACGGAAGGTGACAAATTAAAGAAATTATGAGCGCCATTCTTGAAACAAAGAATCTGAGTATGAATTTCGGCGGCCTTACGGCGCTCGACCGTCTGGACATCGGTGTCCTCCCCGGAGAGATCACCGCCCTCATCGGCCCGAACGGCGCGGGGAAGACGACGCTCTTCAACTGCATCACCGGCATCTATTCCCCGACAGCGGGTAATATATTCATCACGCCTCCAGGCGGGAGGCGGAGAGAGATCACCGGCCTCAACATCAATAAGGTAACGGAAGGCGGTGTTGCCAGGACATTCCAGAATATACGCCTGTTTCCCGACATGACGGTTCTTGAAAATGTAATGGTCGGCCGCCATTGCCGCGCCAGCGCCGGGATTCTCGGCGCAATCCTCAGGGATGGGGCCACGATGACAGAAGAGAAATCTATTGTCGCGACGAGTTATGAAATACTGCAAAGGATGGGGCTTGCGGAACACGTGAATCTGTTGGCAAGGAACCTGCCTTACGGCCTCCAGCGCCGCCTGGAGATCGCGAGGGCCATGGCGACGGATCCATTCCTCTTGCTGCTCGACGAACCCGCGGCCGGAATGAATCCACAGGAGACAAAAGACCTGGAATCTCTGATCATCAGGATCCGCGACGAGTGGAAGATTTCTGTTTTTCTTATTGAACACGATATGAGGCTGGTCATGGGGCTTTCGGACTCTGTCTATGTGATCGATTACGGCGAGCTGATCGCTAAGGGGACGCCGCAGGAGATCAGACGGAATCCCGAAGTGATAAAGGCCTATCTGGGGGAAGACGTCAGTGCTTGAGCTTAAGAACGTCCGGACATTTTACGGGAACGTTCAGGTGCTGAAGGACGTGACAATCAAAGTCTCACAGGGCGAGATCATCACCCTGATAGGCGCAAACGGCGCAGGGAAGACGACGACCCTCATGTCGATCTCCGGGATTGTGCCTCCACGGGCGGGCGAGATCCTCTTCGACAACAGGCCCATCCACAATCTCAGTCCCGACAACATCGTTGCCGCAGGGATCTCCCTTGTTCCTGAAGGCAGGCGAATATTCCCGCGCCTTACCGTGATGGAGAATCTCGACATGGGTGCGTTCCTGCGCAAGGACAAGGCGGAGATAAAGAAAGACACGGACCGCATCTTCGAACTCTTCCCCATCCTCGCGGAGCGCCGACATCAGCAGGGCGGGACGCTCAGCGGCGGTGAACAACAGATGCTCGCCATCTCCCGCGCGCTGATGGCGAGGCCGCGACTTCTCTTACTCGACGAGCCGTCTCTCGGACTCGGACCAATTTTTGTCAAACTGATCTTCGACATCATCAGGAAGATAAATGCGGAAAGCAGGACGACGATCTTCCTTGTGGAACAGAACGCACACATGGCCCTCAAGGTCGCGCATCGCGGCTACGTCATGGAAAACGGCCGCATCACGCTCACAGGCACGGCCGGAAGCCTCCTCGATAATGAAGATGTGAAGACCGCCTACCTGGGGATGTGACGCAATCAAAAGACCCTTGACATCAAACCGCCGCTCGTATATAAGGGTAGCGGTTTTTAGCATACCGGAACACGGTGCGAATCCGTGGCGGTCCCGCCGCTGTAATCGGCGAGGCCCTTCACGATAGCTGAAGTCACTGCCGGGGCTCACCCCGGTGGGAAGACGGTGAAGGGCCGCTGACCCGAAAGCCAGAAGACCTGCAAAAGCCAAGGCAAACGGAATCTGATGGTAAAGGGTTCCGACAGACGCCAGTCGTCCGTCGGAACCCTTTTTTTATTTTATAAAATTCAAAGAAAGGAGATTGGGCATGGAGAAAAAGAAGGCAAAGAAGAAGGATGTGATCGCGCTGCGCAAGAGCTGCAAGGCCAAAGGCACGGGGCTTTCCCACTACATTCTGATGGACAAAAAAGCGAAATAATGGCGATCACGAAAAAGAAGTCAATCACCGACGGGGCGGCTCCCTCGCGGGGCCGCTTCGTCAACACCGGCAATGGTCCTACATTTCAGGCGATAGATATCGGCCACAAGGAGTATGCGGCAGTCATCGAACCGGATACCGCCTTCTGGTCCCTGGTGCCGCGCGAGAAGATCGCCGATGTCTTTTGTGAGGGCGATCTCGTTGCGGCATACACAGGAAAGTCCAAACTGTTCGCACGGGAAATGGATATGCTGCGGTTCGGCCTTACGCCCTCGGCGGTCTATTTTAATCCCACTGAACGGTGCAATATGAACTGCACCTACTGTTACATACCCGAGAAGATGAGAAGGAAGGGCAAACACATGCCCGAGAAGAATCTTCTCAAAGCACTCGACATATTGAAACGACATTTCGGGAAGACAATACCAAAAGGCTCCATGCCCCAGATCATTTTTCACGGAGCTGAGCCCCTCTTGAATCGGGAAGCGGTCTTTGCCGGTATCGAGGCATACGGAAAGGATTTCCTCTTCGGCGTTCAGACCAATGCAACGCTGCTCGACGACGCAGCAGTGGATTTCCTCACGAGCCGCAAGGTGAGCATAGGAATCTCACTTGACGCCCCAACAGCAGAGATTGCCGACCGCACGCGAAAGAACTGGGAAGGCGGCGGGATCTTCAAAGATGTCCTCGCTGCGATGAAGCGGCTCGGTGGCTATGAAGGCTGGAGCGTAATCTGTACCATGACGTCCGCAAACATGCGGCATCTTACGAAGCTGGTTGATTTCTTCCATGAATGTGAAGTACCCACATGCCTCATGAACATCCTTCGCTGCACGCTTCCGCCATCACGGAGCCTGAAGCCGCGAGATCACGAGGCTGCGAAACATTTTCTCGCAGCACTCGACCGCACCTATGAACTCTACGAAAGGACGGGCCGCAAACTGACGGTTGGCAATTTCAGCAACATCCTCCTCGCCATCGTCGCCCCCGCGGCACGCAGGCTCATGTGCGACATCTCACCCTGTGGCGGCGGTCGCTGCTTCTTTGCGTTAGCGCCGAACGGCGATATGTTCCCGTGCAGTGAATTCATCGGTCTCGACCACTTCCGCTCTGGAAATTTGTTTCACGACGATATTCCCGCAGTGCTGGACTCCGAACCGTTTCGTCTCGTCACGGGACGAAAGGTGGAAGACATCGAACCGTGCCGGGGCTGTGCAATCCGCCACTTCTGCGGATCGCCGTGCCCAGCAGAGGCGCACGAGATGAACGGCGGCATGGACAGGATGGGTGCCTTCTGCGAGTTCTACGAAGAGCAGGTGCGATACGCCTTTCGCGTCATCGCCGACGGGAAGACTGATGCGTATCTGTGGGATGGATGGGATAAGGGGATGAAAGACACTTTCAGGATTGGGAGTCTCTGAGGACGGCAGAAAGCAGAAATATCACTTCAGCTTCTTTTCAATCTCTCCCCAGTTCTCGACGACCTCCGCGTCCTCAACCGAATCGAAGCTGAAGGCAAGAGGTTTATACTCCTTCGCGGATTCGATCACTTCCTCTCCACCGATAACGGCCTTGATCGAGAGACCCTTCTCCTTGATATCCCGGAACACATCACCTTGACTCCACGGTAAGACGGGAGCGGAGGGGAAATTATTCTTCTTGAGCCATGCCCTCATGGCTTCCACTGTTACCAAGCCTCGCTGGAGAAAGACGACGGGAAATCGCTTGCCGATCCGTGCTACCGCCTTTTTGCTCTCCGGTCTCACCTCTATGTCCAAGAGACCGCCCATGATTGAACCCGCAACATCGATGAAGACTATCCTCGCTTTCTTCTCGAGCGCGAGGAGTATGCCGTTGTTCGTGTCGTCTCCTGATTTTACAGACAACTTATGAAGACCCGCTCTTTCGGGAACGAACGGTTTTACGGCAATGCCGTTGTTGCCTGACAGATTCTTCCCGATGGACTTCTTATTTACGAAGAACTCCACGAGGTCCCCGCCCTCTTTGAGAAACGTTCCCCTGGTCTCTGCTCTCAGCATGATCTCGCGGCCTTTCACAGCCACTTCGTCATAGACTGTAACGGCGGACAGCGCCAGCTCCGGCGAGACGCAGATAAGCGCGGCAAGTAAAATGAAAGCGCGGAGAAATTTCATACAACGACCTCTAGAAACAAGCGATAAAGAACTTAACACTGCTGTCATTTCGACCGCAGGGAGAAATCTTTATCATTGTAACTATTTTTTATATTAGATAATTCCTCCGGAGGCAAGGCAAAACGGCATCCGTATTGACATTGAGCGCCTCCTGACATATGATACTCAGTCTGTGAGTATCAACTAATGAATGACCTCATCGTAAGAAATATAATCGACCCGAGCGGAAAGAGAACGGGCAAATGTCTTTCCTGCGGCACAGACCTGAATTCCCGCAGGCGCAAGTACTGCTCCCCCGACTGCCGGAAGCGTCTCCATTACAAGCTCGAAGTGAGGACGGGCCTCATCAAGGCCCTGAATGCGAAGTACGCGACTTTCTACTTTTCCGACGTCATGATAATCATGGATATGCTCCCCTACGGCTCGGACCAGATTTTCAGCTTCTTCTATCCGCGCTCTCCGGGCAAGAAGCCTGCCGAGGACTTCAGCAACATGGCCGACATGCTCGGAAATCTCTGGTGGGATGAAAGAAAGCGGACAAAAAAGAGATACCTGGCGTCGTTCCATGTCCTTGGCAAAGCCGTGAGGAACAACGGGCCCCTCTTTTCCGTCAGACCTACGATGGTAAAGGTCCCTGCCATAAAGGCCGCATACCTGTCCCACCTCAAGCTCGACAAATCGGAATTGAACGCGACTGAATTGCAGAAGAGCCTGAAAGACGCATACCGCAAGCAGGCGAAGGTGCATCATCCGGATCTCGGAGGCGATGCGTCTACATTTAGAAAAGTTCACGAGGCCTACAGGCAACTCGCATCGTGGGCACGGCGGCCCGCATACACGAAGCGTCGCGGCTTCCCCGATAAGTGGTTTTACGACGGGCATACGAACAAGTGGGTGCAGCCGCTGCCGGTGCAAGTGCTAAGATAATTCTTCCATAAAGAAGATCCCCTTTTTCATTTTCCGATGATAGAAAGTGATGCCGCACCGTGACATGGTTCTTCCTCTCCCTTCTTGCCGCCCTCAGCCTTGCCACATCTGACGCACTAACAAAAAAATTTTTCAGCAACCTCCCGCCTGTAATGATGGGGTTGGCTAGGCTGGGATACGCCGCACCGTGGTTGCTGTCGGCCTTGTTCTTCATACCTTGGGTCGTTCCTGACACAACGTTCTGGTTTGCGTTTGCAGTCGCTCTGCCTCTGGAGGCTCTGGCCTTTTACTGTTACATGAAGGCCCTCAAGGCCTCGCCCCTTTCTCTCGCTTTGCCATTCCTCGCCTTCACACCCGCGTTCATCATTCTCACTGGATGGATAATCCTTGACGAGAAGGTCAGTCCAGGCGGGCTTTCGGGGATCATGCTGATCATAGCGGGGGCGTATCTGCTTAATCTCTCAAAGACCAGAGACAGCCTCCTGGAGCCAGTGAAGGCCATATTCAAAGAACCGGGATCGCGCCTCATGCTCCTCGTGTCTTTTATCTATGCCTTGACTTCACCGCTCGGCAAGGTCGCCATCATCCATTCTAATCCTTATTTCTTCGGTATCCTTTATAATGTTTCTCTCCTGATCTTGATGATCTTCTTACTTCCCACAGCGGCAAATACGGCACCTGCAAGAAGTCTCATCAGCATACCTCTCATCGGCCTCCTCCTCGGCACAACCGTCGCCACCACGATCTTTAGCCACATGCTCGCCATATCGATGACGAACGTCGCCTACATGATATCGCTGAAGCGGACGAGTTTATTATTCGGAGTTCTCTATGGGGCAATCCTATTCAAGGAAGAAAAAATCGCCGAGCGGCTGACAGGGGCCGTCATCATGATTGCAGGCGTGCTTCTGATAGGCTGCTGGGGTTGATAGAGCCAAATGATCGAAGATTATCCCACCATCAGCGTTGATAAGTAATTAAGTACGGTGTCCACGGAATTCTGACTGTACTCGATTGACTAAATTTAGAAAATCTGGAATGCTCCAATCGGTAATCGTTGTAACATCATCAAG
>DATJBN010000266.1:0-6403 GCA_035515335.1 Syntrophales bacterium
CTGGAGCTACTATGTTGTATTGGTCTGCCTGTTGCTCAGGAGGGATTAGCGCCGGATAAATAAAAATAAGAGCCATGGGTAGACAAAGAATCTCCCCATGGCTTTTTTATTTTTGCAGGGCCGTGGAGAGAAGACTTTCCACGGCCTTTTTTCTTTGTTCGGTTTGATTAGAGCCGTGGCACTATATGCGACTCTTGCAAAACACCGCCGATCAATTTTTTTGAAGGGGGAGACCGTGATTATCGTGATGAAGAAAGGTGCAACTGAAGGACAGATTGAAAACGTGGTCGCCTGGATACAATCCGTGGGATACAGCGTTCATCCTTCGCGGGGAGTGGAACGCACAATCATAGGTGCGGTTGGTGACGAGCGGGGCAAGCCATACCTCAAGTTTGCCGAATCCATCCCGGGGGTAGAAAAAGTAGTGTCTATCCTCAAGCCGTATAAATTAGCCAGTCGTGAGTCAAGAGAAGAGGATACGGTCATACGGGTGGGCGACGTGGAGATCGGAGGCCCCCGCTTCGTTGTGATGGCAGGCCCATGCTCTGTAGAAAGCGAGGAGCAGGTGCTGGAAAGCGCCTATATCGTGAAGAAGGGGGACGCGCAGTTCTTGAGAGGAGGCGCCTTCAAGCCAAGGACGTCGCCTTACAGTTTCCAGGGGATGGAGGAAGAAGGTCTCAAACTGCTGGCGAAGGCCCGGGAAAAAACGGGACTGCCGGTCGTCACTGAGGTCATGAACCCGGCGGACGTCGACCTTGTAGAAACCTATGCGGATATACTGCAGGTCGGAGCACGCAACATCCAGAACTTTCCCCTTCTTAAGACGGTCGGTCAGTCGAGGAAACCCGTCCTCTTGAAAAGAGGGATGATGACAACGATCGAGGAGCTACTGATGTCTGCGGAGTACATCCTCTCTTCCGGAAACAATCAGGTCATCCTCTGTGAAAGGGGCATCCGTACCTTCGAGACGGCCACCCGCAATACACTGGATATCAGCGCCGTCCCGGTACTAAAGGAATTGACCCATCTGCCCGTTATCGTGGATCCAAGCCATGCGGCCGGCACCTGGAAATACGTCATCCCTTTGAGCAGGGCCGCTATGGCCGTCGGAGCTGACGGGCTCCTTGTAGAGGTGCATCCTGAGCCGGAGAAGGCCGTTTCCGACGGTGGCCAATCTCTCAAACCGGAAAAGTTCTACCAGCTGATGGAGGAGATAAAGAGGCTGGAGGGTGTCATGAAAAGAAAGGAAAAGGTTGTTCTATGAAGAAGATAAGAGTGAACCTGGATAAAAAAGTCGCATCATCCTATGAGATATGCATCGGATACGATGTTCTTGACCGGATAGGGCTTCTGATTGCGAAGAACATGCCGGCTCAAAGGTACGCGATCATCACTGATGCCAATGTCTCGTCTATTTACGGAGGCCCCCTCCTTGACAGACTGCGGGCGATGGGTCTGTCTGCGGATATCATCGAATTTTCCGGCGGAGAAGAAGCAAAGAACATAGGCACGGCCATGGATATCATGGATAGGCTGCTCCGTTTAGGGGCTGACAGAAGGTCGGCCCTCGTGGCATTGGGAGGCGGGGTCGCGGGCGACATGACAGGCTTTGTTGCATCCACGTTCATGCGATCGGTTCCTTACTGTCAGATTCCGACGACGCTTCTGGCACAGGTGGACAGCAGCATTGGGGGGAAGACGGCTATCGATCTTCCACAGGGCAAGAATCTCGTAGGGACGTTCTATCAACCGAAGGGTGTGTACATAGACATAAAGTTTCTCGACACGCTTCCCGGGGAGGCGATGAAGAGCGGACTCGCGGAGATTGTCAAATACGGTGCAATCGACAGTCTCACGTTCTTCAATTTCCTGGAGGAGAACATGAACGGCATCAGGGAGAGGAGCAGGGAGGCCTTTGAAAAGGTCATTGAAAATTCGTGCCGGATAAAGAAGGGCATTGTGGAGATAGACGAAAAGGAGCAGGGGCTTCGACGCGTCCTCAACTTTGGACATACGATAGGGCATGCCGTTGAGGCGGAATCCGGTTACGTAATCTCTCACGGAGCTGCTGTATCACTCGGCATGGTAGCGGCGGTACGGATATCGGAAAAGCTTTACGACCTTCCTCGCGAGGACAGCGAAAGGATCGAGCGTCTCCTCGAAGCCGCGGGTCTAACCCCGCATATTCCAGAAACGGTGGCGACAGATGGTATCATGGCAAGGTTAAAAGCGGACAAGAAGAAAGAAGGCGACGTTATACGCTTCGTCCTCCTCAAGCGGATCGGGATGCCTTTCATAAACGGAGGTGTGCCCGAAGCTGTACTTCATGAAACATTGGAAGGGCTGAAGAGATGAAGATATCATCAATCGAAAGCCACAGGCGGAGTCTCAGAGAGGTAGACGCGAGGATTGTGCGGCTCCTCAACGAGCGGGCCCTGATATCGGCTATGATAGGCAGGGCTAAGGCGGAAAGAGGTCTTGACGTACTCGATGCCGCCCAGGAGGCGAAACTCTTCGAATATCTGAGAGGGTTGAATGGCGGATCACTTCCTGAGAAACACCTGAAAGCAATATTTAGGGAAATCATTTCTGCTTCGCGGGCCTTACAGAAACCCGTCAGTGCGGCCTTCCTGGGACCGGATGGTACCTTCAGCCATATTGCAGCGCGATCTTTTTTCGGTGCCAGTACCGCCTTCGTCCCCGAGGCCACAATCTTTAATGTATTCGAGGCGGTCGAAAAGGGCAAGGTCGAATGGGGGATCGTGCCTGTGGAAAATTCACTCGAGGGGTCCGTCAATTTGACCCTCGATCGATTGATAGAGACCCCGCTTAAGGTACAGGCGGAGATCTTTCTCAGGATCAGACACTGCCTGCTCGCTCGGGGCACGAGGATCGACAAGATTAAACGTGTCTATTCGGTTCCTCAGGCGCTCGCGCAGTGCCAGGGATGGCTTCGCTCCAAGCTCCCGAACATTATGCTTTGCGAGACGGAAAGCACCGCGGCGGCGGCCATGAGTGCACAGAAAGAGAGGAATGGCGCCGCCATAGCAAGCAGACTTGCCGCTGCAACTTACGGGCTCCATATGCTTGCGGACGGGATTGAGGATAATCCCGGGAACACCACACGATTTTTTGTTGTCGGCCAGGGAGAGGCAGGCGCGACTGGAAAGGATAAGACATCGGTCCTCTTCGGGACGCCTCACGCGCCAGGAGCATTGTACCATGCCCTGGAGCCGTTTGTCAGGCGGCGGATCAACCTCCTGAAGATTGAATCCTATCCCATCAAGGAGCGGCTTTGGGAGTATCTTTTCTTCGTTGATTTTGAGGGCCATAGAGAGGATGGCAAGATAAAGAACTCCATGAAGGCACTCAAGGGGAAGATAAATTTTCTGAAGATACTGGGGTCGTACCCGAAAGGCGAAGAGGCGCAATGATCTGTATCCCGATCACGGGAAGGACGGAGGACGAAGCCCTTCTTCAAATTGAAGAGAGCGGGGGGCGTGCCCACGTGTTGGAGTTGAGAGTGGACCTGATAGCGGGCGACTTGAAAGTCCTTGTAGAGAAGTGCAGATCGCTTTCCCTCCCCGTGCAAATTCTGGTCACGAACAGGAAAGAGGAATTACAGGCCCGTGAAAATTTTTCCGGCGAAGAAAAGAGAATCACGGTTCTCAAAGAGGCTATCCGCCTCGGCGTTGATTACGTCGATGTTGAGCTCGATACACCGGATATACTTCGCAAAGATATGATCGCCCTAGCGGGCGCACATGGCGGTCGGACCAGGGTAATCATCTCGCATCACGATTACGAAGGGACACCGTCTTTTGAGACATTGAGAAGTATTTTTCATGAGTGCATGGAAAGCGGTGCGAGTGTTGCCAAGATCGTCACGTTTGCGAAGAGTGCCGAAGACTGCATCACCGTTTGCCGGCTCATCCCCTATGCGAGAAGGAGGGGAAAGGACATTATTGCCTTCTGTATGGGGGATGAGGGGAGAAAGAGCAGGATAATGGCGGCGCTCCTTGGGACTCAACTCTCGTTCGCGTCGCTCACTCATGGGTTAGCCTCTGCGCCGGGCCAGCTTACGGTTGATGAGATGGAAGAGTTTATGATCCCTGGGAGGAAAGGGAAGACGTCCGGCGCTGGTCCGGAGTTGTTCTGTCTCTTCGGAAATCCCGTCCAGCAGAGTCTTTCACCTCTGATGCACGAAGCCGCTCTTCGCAATATGAACATTGCCGGGAAGTACCTGCCGTTCCGCATAGAGGATATCGGCCCGTCCGTCAATGCCATGAGGGAAATAGGTATCCGCGGCGCCAGCATCACCGTACCTTTCAAGGTCGACGTGATGGAATATCTCGACTATGTGGATCACGATGCCCTGGAAATAGGGGCTGTAAACACCGTTGTCAATGATGACGGGAGGCTCACGGGTTTCAATACCGACTGGATCGGTCTTGTTCGTTCCGTGCGGGAATTTACGGATATCAAAGGGAGGGCTGTCATGATCCTGGGAGCGGGCGGAGCAGCACGGGCGGCAGTTTTCGGTATCCTGAGGGAAGGCGGAATCCCGATTGTCGTAAACAGAAACATCGCAAGAGGGGAGAGGCTTGCGGCGCGGTGGGGATGCCACTTCCATCGTTTCGAGGAGATTGCGACGGTAAAGGCCGACGGACTGATCAATACAACGCCTGTCGGCATGATGCCGGATATGGACAAAATTCCTGTCGATGGAACGGTCCTCGCCAACTTCCGCTGGGTTATGGACTGTGTCTATAATCCTCTTTCGACCAGACTGATCAGTGCTGCCGGGAATGCCGGCTGCGTCGCCATACCGGGCATTGGGATGTTCGTCCATCAGGGTGCGGAACAGATCAGGCTCTGGACGAGGCGGGAGGCGCCGAGAGAATTAATGAAAAAGGTTGTTAAGGAGACGCTCCTGCATGGAAATTAAACCGGTTCGTAATCTGGATGCGACCTTCGAGGTTCCCGGTTCCAAGAGTTACACACAAAGGGCGCTTGTTGTTGCCTCTCTGGCGGAAGGGAAGACCCACCTAACCAATGCCCTGATTTCCGAGGACACGAGGCATTTGATGGAAGCCCTGCGCTTTCTGGGTGCTGGTATCGACGTCTCGGGAAACGAAATTTCGGTCACCGGTACGCAAGGCAGGATCCACAATCCGGGACGGGTGCTCTCTTTAGGAAACAACGGAACGGCTCTGCGATTTTTGACGACGCTCGTAGCCTTAGGCAACGGCAGGTTTACCCTTGATGGCAGCAGCCGTCTTCGTGAAAGGCCTGTCGGGCCGCTTCTCGATGCCCTGAGTATGCTTGGAGTATATTCTAAAAGCAGGCGCGGCTGCCCACCGGTTGAGATTGATGCCAGGGGGATTAATGGCGGCAGTGTTACCTTTCCCGACGTGGAGAGCAGTCAATACATCTCCTCGCTCCTCATCAGCTCTCCCTATGCAAAGAGCGACATTGGAATTGCCCTCGCGGGAAGGACGGTATCCGAACCGTATATCGGCATGACTGTGGACGTGATCAAACGCTTCGGCGGAGACGTGATAGCGAAAGAGGAAAACTTCTTCAAGATAAGAAGTGGGAGACATTACAGAGGATTGAGATACATCATCGAGGGTGATGCATCGAGCGCCTCCTATTTTTTCCTCGCTGCTGCCGTATGCGGCGGACGGGTCAGAGTTGTGGGTATTGATCCGGCGAGCCTCCAGGGAGACATCGGTATCATCCCGGTCATGGAGAACCTAGGTTGTTCCGTAGTCCGTGGTGATCGCTGGGTGGATGTCACGGGGGGTTCGTTACATGAAGGCAACATGGTATTTGACATGGGGAACATGCCAGACATGGTACCCACACTCGCTGTCTTAGGTGCGTTCAGGCGAGGGCGAACCACCATCACAAATGTTTCCCATCTGCGGATTAAGGAAAGCGACCGCATTTCGGCACTGGTCAATGAATTGAAGAAGATCGGGGCGGATGCCGGGGAGACAGCGGACGGCCTGGTCGTCGGCGGGGGCAAATTGCATGGGGCCGATATTGAGACGTATAACGACCACCGGATCGCCATGAGCTTCGCGATAGCGGGGCTTGCCGTGCCCGGCATCAGGATAACCGACAGGCGGTGCGTGGCAAAATCTTTTCCGGGCTTCTGGGACGAACTGGCAAGATTGCGTGAGGATTAAATGCATATTGTGTTGATTGGATATCGAGGGTCAGGCAAGTCGGCGGTCGGCAAGCGTCTTGCAGAAAGACTGCGGATGCCTTTCTACGACACCGACGATCTAGTTGAGAAAAGGGCAGGGAGATCGATCCAGGCCATTGTCGAGGAAAGGGGCTGGCCGTATTTCCGCAGGATTGAGCATGATGTGATCAGGGAATTTACGGTTCT
>DATJBN010000267.1:0-8462 GCA_035515335.1 Syntrophales bacterium
GGGGATAGCCTTTGACGGTCGCGCTCCGGGGGTTCATGATGTGTTCGCGGATGAATGCCTCGTCCACGGTGATACTCTTTTCCTGCCCTGCCACAACAACAACCTCCTTCCGCCCGAAAAGACCCTTAAGGGTGGGCCCCACGCGTGCGGTCCCGCCCGTCGTATGGCATCCGAGACAACCCTTGGCCTGCAATATCTTCGGCCCCATGTCGGAAACCGTCGTCCCTGCGGGGGTGCTTGCCCATTTCTCAAAATCGGCCGGCGTCATAACAACAACTTTAGAGCGCATGTGGGAGTGGCCGACGCCGCAGTACTCTGTGCAGAAGATATCGTATTCGCCGAGCTCGTTCGCCGTAAACCAGAGATGAGTCTGCAGTCCGGGGACGCAGTCTTCCTTGATACGGTAGGCGGGAATGAAGAGACAGTGGAGTACGTCCGCGGACGTCATGAGAAGTTTTATGGGCCTTCCCATCGGCACGTTAAGCACGTCGCTCTGTTTGCCCTTGTCATACTCGAAGAGCCAGGACCACTGCCGTGCGGTGACATTCACGGTCAACGCATCCTGGGGAGGGTTGCGAATGTATTTGAAATCCACCCAGCCGAAGTAGAACATGAAGATGACGAGGATGGTGGGGATGACGGTCCACGCCACTTCGAGAAGGACATTTTCTTTGACGTGCTCAGGGTATGGGTGCCGTTCCCTCTTGTACTTCACGAGGAATGCAACCATGCACACCGTCACGATGGCAAGGAGAACGACGCAGCAGACGACGATGAAGATGAACGCCCCTTCCACCTTTCCCGCTGTATTTGAAGGTCCCAGAACCATGATCGCGTCACCTCAACCACACGTCTACAAATGTCAGCCCGATTAGCAGCGTTAGAGCCGCAATAGCGAGAGAGAGCATCGACTTCAGAAACCTTCCCTCATACTTGAGGTGCATGAAGAACGCGAGAACCAGGGCGGCCTTCGCCGATGCAATGGCAAGTGACCCGAGGACGCTGTACTGGGCGAGAAGCCGTAGTTTGGCGACGGCGATTGTCGCGGCCAGAAGTGCAAGAAGTGCAAGCCACACGGCGGCGTAGATTCCGGTTGCCACAACATGATCTTCTGCATATCCTTCTTTCATCTCTTTCCCTCAAGTGATCAGGTAAAATAACGGATAAAGATAAATCCAGACGATGTCCACGAAGTGCCAGTAGAGGCCGGTGTTCTCCAGGCGTGCGTAGTTCTCCCTGTTGATAGTCTCCGTCCTCGTGAAGTGGAGCATGAAGGAAATAACGACAACACCTACGAGGACGTGGAGGCCGTGAAGGCCCGTCATGACATAGTAGAGCCCGAAGAAGAGTATCTCCCCTTTGGCGAGCGTGAGGAGTACGGTCGAGTTGGGATAGATCCCTATATCGATCTTGGCGGTCCACTCAAAATACTTGATGATTAGAAAAGCAATCCCCATGAGGATCGTCGCGAGCTGGAGCACTGAAGAGATGTCCTTCTTTCCCTGCTTTATGAATGAGATCGAAAGGGCGATTGTGAAGCTGCTCGTGAGAAGGACGCACGTGTTTATCGTTCCGAGTATGATATTTTCTTCCGCGGCTGCCGAATGAAAATCCACCGTGTACTTATAGCGATAGATGGAGTAAAGGAGGAACATGCCTCCGAAGAAGAGAATCTCCGTAAAGAGGAAGAACCACATCGCCATCTTCTTCCCCTTGTGATCGATATATCCCGTTTCGGTACTCAATCCGTCACCTCGCTTCTTCCTCGTAAGGGTAAGGGCCGCGCGTGATTGTAGGAACCTTCTCGAAATTTTCATGGGTCAGGGGCGAGGGGAGCGACCATTCCAGCGTCTTTCCACCCCACGGGTTTGCGGGCGCCTTCTCGCCCTTGAATATCGACCGGATCAGATTCGCAAATATGATGACAAGGCCGATTGCCAGAAACCACGATCCCATCGTCGAGATCACGTGGCTCATGTGGTACTCTGCCGGATAGTCGAAGTATCTCCTCGGCATGCCCTGGAACCCGAGGATGAACATGCTGAAGTAGAGGATGTTGAAACCGACAAAGAGATTTAGCCAGCCCATTTTTGCAAACCTCTCGCTGTACATCCTGCCTGTGATCTTCGGAAACCAGTAATGGAGGGCCGCAATGATCGAGAATCCGGCGCCGCCGAACATCACGTAGTGAAAATGTCCGACGATGAAGTACGTGCCGTGAAGGTGGAGGTTTGGTGCTAATGCCCCGATGATGAGACCGGTGAGGCCGCCGATGGAAAAAAGAAAGATGAACGACAGGGCGAACAGAAGCGGCGCGTCGGTTGCGATGGAGCCCTTGTAGAGCGTCGAGACCCAGTTGAATATCTTGATCCCGCTCGGCACAGCAACGAGAAAAGAGACAAACGAAAATATGACGCGCGCGGTATCGCTCATGCCGCTCGTGAACATGTGATGTCCCCAGACGGCGTAACCGACAATTGCGATCCCCAGGGCGGAGAGGCAGACGGGCAGATACCCGAAAAGGGCCCTTCTCGAAAATACCGGGACGATCTCGCTTATGATCCCCATCGCAGGGAGAACCATGATGTATACGGCGGGATGCGAATACATCCAGAAGAGGTGCTCGTAGAGGATCGGGTCTCCGCCTTTCGTCGGGTCGAAGAACCCAACACCGAAGAAACGACCCAGGAAAATAAAGAGCAGCGTGATCGCGAGGACCGGTGTCGCCAGCATCTGCACCCAGCCGGTAGCATAAAGCGTCCACGGGAAGGCGGGCATACGGAACCAGCGCATCCCCGGCGCGCGCATCCGGTGAATCGTTGTGACAAAGTTGAGACCGGTGAGGATCGACGAGAAGCCGAGGACGAAGACACCCATGACTGCAATCGAGATGTTTGCCGGCGTCCGGATGCTGTAAGGGGCATAGAATGTCCAGCCTGTATCCGGCGGATGGCCATGTATCACGATAGAGGTGATCACAAGAAGAGCTCCCCCCACATAGAGCCACCAGGAGAGCCTGTTAATCCGCGGGAATGCAACGTCTTTGGCTCCGATCAGGATGGGAAGGAAGATGTTCCCGAAGGCGACCGGGATTCCCGGTATGATAAACAAAAATATCTGGATTATGCCATGGAGGGTGAAGAGCTCGTTGTAGGTCTGCTGGCCGACGAGCCATCCCGGTGAAAGAAGGCTCAGCCTGATCAGAAAACCCAGCACCACGCCGACGGAGAAGAAAGAGAGGATTGCCATCAGGTACATGACGCCGATCCGTTTGTGATCCGTGGACATCATCCACTCCGCCACCACCCACCTGTATTTACCCGTCCGTTCGTAGAAGCCTCTGGTCGCGGCTGGTTCATTTTTCGATGTCATACTCTTTGCCCCTGCGCAATCTCCTCGTTGTGACCTGGAGGTAGATGAAGAAAGACACCATGGCCGCCAGGGTGACGAGACCGATCACGGCAATGAAATTGTAAAATTTACTCTGGCCTGGAGGCTCGTGGGAGAAACAATAGAGCAGGGCCTTCTTGAGCCCGGTCACTACCTTCCCCTCCGCGGCCTCAGTGAGGGCCATGTTAAGGTCGAACGAGGAAAAGTTGATGGGATAGGATTGGCCGTATTCGAATTTCGTCACGTAGAAGTACTTCGTGATCTTGCCGTCCGGGGCAACGAAAATGAGTACAACCGGATGTGAAAATCCGTGATCGTCCCTCCTGTATGTGAAACCCACCGCGTCCGTGAGCCTGTGGATGTCCTCTCGCTTTCCTGTTAGAAACGTCCATCCCTGTTCGGAAAATCCGGTGCCCGCAGCCTTTATGTAATTCTTCTTGATGTCCCGCGCCGTCTTTGGGGTATCCGTATCGTCAAAGCTTACGGTCACGACCTCGTAGTCTTTGCCCGCCTGGAAGGCAAGCCTGGGAAGGGCCTGCGAAAGCCCTCCCAGCATCAGTGGACATATATGCTCGCATGTGTAGTAGACAAGCGTGAGTAGCATCGGCTTCCCACGGAAAGAGCCTATCTTTACCTTGTCCCCGTTTTCATCGAAGAATACGAGATCAGCCGGTATCGTCTGTCCTGTCTTTTCAACGACGCCGATCTTCTCTCCCCCGGAGCCGACATTCTCCAGCGTCTCATGCCCGTCGGCGCTCTGCGCGAGCGCGATAAAAAGAAATGAGATACACATGAACCGTAAAAATGTTTTCATCTGTCCACCTCTTTTTTCCTTTCTTTGCCCACGCCCCACAGCCACCAGCCTGAGAGATTGAGCAGCACAAGGAGAAATGTGAAGAGAGTGAATATGAAGAAGGTGTCCGGTGACAGGCCCGGGTGATTGATTGCGCCTCTGTCGACGTCGTTCATGCTCTCTATATAGGCCTCAATATCTGCAATCTGCTCCTGGGTTAGGGCGTTGGTATCCCCGAAGGGAAGCATGCTGAGCTGCGGCTTTGGCCCTTCCGGACGCGAGCCGTGCTGTATGTAGAGATCGATATTCTTGGCAAAGGTCTTGGGATCGGCATTGTAAAGATCGCGGTCAATCGGGTTCAGCGGCGGAACCGTGCCATCCGTTGAGCCGGGATTAGAAACCTTGTCGGTTCCCTCTGGACCGTGGCAGGAGGCGCAGTTCGTTCCGAAGAGAAGCCCGCCGTGCTCCGCGCTCCCTATGATGTTCGCGGCCTCGCCCGTCTCTCCGTGTGGTCCCGGTGATGAAACTGCCGCCTGAGACTGCATGGTTGGAGGGGCCGCAGAGGAGGTAGCAGCGCCTGATGACAGTTTCGCCTTAAGGCTCTCAAGGTAATCAACCAGTCCGTCAAGTTCGCTTTTCTTAAGCGTTGCAAAGGACGGCATCACCGTAGAGGGGTCGTGAGATTTCGGGTTCATGAGTTGATCCGTGAGCCACTCACGGGAATGCCCTTTCAACCCTTCGCCGGAAAGGTCTGGCCCGATACTCCCTCCGGTGCCGCCGATGCGATGGCAGTTAACACATCCCTTTGATTTGAAGAGCCCTGCGCCCGCCGGCTCGGCCGCCGTTGACCCGGCAGCTGCGGCAGCAGGAGGCGGAGTTGTCGATGTTCCCGCAGCCACGACACTCTCGGACTTACCGTAGGCGCCGGCGAGGGTCAGCGCAATAAACGCAACTACAACGATAAACCAACCTGCCACCGAAATGGGTCTCTTCACGGGACGGCGCTCTCGGTCACGGTCCACAAAAGGTATAAGGAGGAGGACAATTGTACCGATCACCGGGATTCCGACGGTGGCGATTACCTCGAGAGCGCCGGGAAAGAATTTCAGTGCCTCGTAGAAAAAGAGGAAGTTCCATTCCGGCTTGGGGATGTACGTTGCATCCAGGGGATCAGCCATGCCGGAAAAAGGCGGAGGCGCATAGATGGAAAGACCGACGAGAAGGAGGATGACGAGGCTCGCTACAAGGCCGTCCTTGAAAACCTGATCCGGCCAGAAGGGCCCTTTTCTCTCTCGTTTCTTTTCATCCCACGGTCCAGCATTTCCGACCTTCCTCAGGGCAACCAGGTGGATGGCAGCAACTGTGAACAACGCACCCGCAACAAGTACCACATGCACGATAAAAAAGCGGGAGAGCGTCAATTGACCGATCACGCCGCCTCCCAGCATAATGCGTTTGATAGTCTCCCCGACAACGGGTACTGTGCCTGCGGTGCTCGACGCAACTTCCACGAGCCAGTAGCTGCGCTTGTCCCAGGGGAGGGCGCCGCCCGTCAAGCTCATCGCCATCGTGAGAAGGAAGAGAAAGACGCCTGTGACCCACTGCAATTCGTGCGGCTTCTTATAAGCCCCCCAGATGAAGACCTGGGACATGTGAAGCATGACCAGCACCACCATCGCGTTCGCGCCCCAGTAATGAACCCCGTGTATCAGCCAGCCGAAGGGGATCTCCGTACGGAGATAGTTGAGGCTGTTGTATCCCGCGCTCAGGGTGGGGACATAATAGAAGAGCTGCCATATGCCGGTTACGACCTGGAGGAGGAAGATGATCAGCGCGGAGCTCCCGAATACGTAGGCGTAGCTTGGGCCTCCTGCCATGTCCTCTTCCAGCGCCAGGCTCACAAACTGAGAAAGGGGCCAGCGTTCATCGATCCAGCGTAAGATGCGCTGAAACATAAGACCTCCTATACCGGAATCTTTGCCGGAGTGCCGCTCTTGTACTGTATCCACTCCACATAAAGTTGACCGCCCTCGATCTTCGCAGGCAGCGTGTCCAGGTGCCGCGGGGCAGGGCCGCCGAGGACGGTACCGTCGATGGCGTACACACTGCCGTGGCAGGGACACTCAAAATGTTCGCTCGCGGGGTTCCAGTTGAAATGGCAGCCGAGGTGCGTGCAAATCGGCGAGAACACAGTCACGTCGGTTGGACCGTGTTTGATCGCCCAAAAATGGCGGATCACTGATTCCCGCACATAGGCGTCAGTAAGCATCTGCGGCGCCTTGAGGTCGACCGGCTGCCCTACGGGCAATGTTCCCATGTCGGCCACTTTGATCCACCCCGCCTTCATCGTTCTGAAAGCGGGCCCGATGAAAGAGCCGATGAGCGGCACCCCCACGATGAGTCCGCAGATGAAGGTCAGGATACCTGTGCCCCACTGCAGGAAACGCCGCCGTGACCCGCCCACGCTCTTCTCAGCAGTCGAATTTGCTTTGTTCATCTTTCCACACCTCGAAAAGGCACGCGTTACTTGAATGTCTTCAGTATATACTCGGCTATCGCTTTCGCCTCTTTGTCAGGAATCGTTTCCTTGTCAAACGTCGTCATCCCTGGTCCAGGGTGCCTCATCTTCTCTACGATGTCGGCGGGTTTTTTGATGCCGTTCATTTCAAGAATCTTCCTGTGCAGGGTCTTCAACGGATTGATGATGTTTTCCCCGTTGGCGTGACAGACCGCGCAATTCTTCACAAATGACTGCTCGCCGAGCGATGCCTTTGCGGCGACTGCGGATTCTATGCCCGCAAGCGAGAGGACGACAAAGAGCACGGCCGTCATCGTTATAAATATCTTTTTCATGGTTCACCTCCTTGTATTCATCGTTTCAGTACCGGATAATTATCCAGTACATGTCGATATCTCAAACCGGTTTGCCGTGAATGGCTCCTTCATCCTCCGTCATGGAAATCGAAGGGGTGAGCCAGTTCCTGCCGTCCCTAGCGATGAGAACAGCCGCCGGCTCCACTATCCAGGTGCCCGCTGGATAGTTGGGAAAATCGGGCGGCGCCGACTGTTCCCACGTTTCCAGGATAGGCGTCATTATCGCCCATGCCGCTTCAATCTGATCCGCCCGCTTAAACAGCGTACCGTCCCCCATCATCACGTCCACAAGTAACGTTTCATATGCCTCGGGGGGTTTCTCCTTGAATGCCTCCCTGTAAAAGAAATGCATGTCAACCGGACTCAAATGAATCTGCAGACCGGGACGCTTCGCCTGGAAACGAAGAAGAATTCCTTCCTCCGGCTGTATCCGGAGCATCAGTCGGTTGGGCTGAAAATCCCTGACAGCCGTTGCCGGAAAAGCTTGGTGGGGCACAGGTCTGAACTGTATCGACACTTCGGAGATCCTGACCGGCAGCCTCTTTCCCGTGCGCAGGTAGAACGGGACATCCTGCCATCGCCAGTTATCGACAAAGAACCTCAAAGCCGCGAAGGTCTCTGTTGCCGAGTCGCCGCTTACGCCCGGTTCTTCCCGGTAGGCAGGCACCCGCTTGCCTTCAATCCATCCTGCACCGTATTGCCCGCGGGCCGCGCTTTCCGGGACATGCTGTGGATGGATGGGACGGATCGCGTGGAGCACGTCCGTCTTCTTGTTCCTGATCTCATCCGCATCGAAGGATACCGGCGGCTCCATCGCGATCAAACAGAGTATCTGTATAAGGTGGTTCTGGATCATGTCCCTGAGCGCGCCCGCATGGTCGTAATAAGCACCGCGGTGCTCGACCCCCACCTGCTCGGCAACCGTAATCTGAATGTTGTCAATGTACCTGCGATCCCAGATCGGCTCGAAGAGGGCATTGGCAAACCGGAATGCAAGGATATTCTGCACCGTCTCCTTGCCGAGATAGTGATCAATGCGGAAGACCTGCGATTCATCGAAGGCGGAGGTAAGCACCTGATTCAAGGCGCGGGCGGACGCAAGATCACGC
This sequence comes from Syntrophales bacterium, assembly GCA_035515335.1. Lineage (GTDB taxonomy): Bacteria > Desulfobacterota > Syntrophia > Syntrophales > UBA2185 > Fen-1135. Next base: position 8,167 of record DATJBN010000267.1, read on the forward strand.
CCGAAGGGCTTTTCAACAACTATGCGCGCCTTTCTGTAATCCCGCGCCAGTCCTGCTCTTCCCAGCCGCTTGGGGATGACCTCGATCATCTGCGGCGGCGTTGCGAGGTAATAGATCCTCACAGCTTCCCCATTCCACGCACGCTCCAGTTCGGAAAGACGCGCGGCAAGGGCATTGTGGCAATCGGAACTCGTAAAATCGGCAACGCTGTATGTCAAGTGGCGAGCAAACTGCTGCCACGATTCGTCGTCCGGCTTCTCCCGGGAGAATTGGTCCACGCCTCCCCGGAGGTGTGT
>DATJBN010000268.1:0-3894 GCA_035515335.1 Syntrophales bacterium
GTATTTGTCGAGCTAAATAGAGTTAATATTTAAGGCAATTGAAGAAATGCCAATAGAAATTGTCACTAAAGATGATTTAGCGATAGAGTGACAAACTCTATTGGCATTTCGTGTTTGCTAACATATTGATTTTACGTACCCCAGAGTGACAAACTCTATTGTCAGTTAACACCTGCAGCCACCGCCGCCCACCCGAACGTCACAAAGGCGTGTAAGTAAGCTTTAAGTGTAAAGTCCAAAAAGCTGGGGGCCATGAAACCGCATAGAGGAGCCGCTCTTGGCTCCTCTATTTTTTTGCAGCACTCACCTCAAGAACATACTATGCCTTCTATGCCTTTGGCTTCGGTCTCTTGAAGCCGAGACCCGTCAGCGGTTATCTGATGCGCATTCAACTCTTTACATCACCTTACAAAAATGCTTATAAGTGAATCAAGTCCGTTTACGATTTTCATTCGAGAAGTGCCATGGGAGATGAAAGCAAAGGATTCTTAGAGAGGCTGAAGGTGGGTCTTGCCCGGACGAGAAACGCCTTCATAAAAAATATTGATGAAATTCTCCTGGGTGAGAGGATTATCAGCCAGAAGCTGTTTGATGAACTCGAGGAAACGCTCATCATGGCCGATGTCGGACCTGCCTTCACCTACGAGCTCATTGAAAAAATGAAAGACCAGGTCAAGAGAAATGATCTGGGAGATGCGGAAATCCTGCGCAAGGTTCTGCGCGATACAATCGCGGACACGCTGAAGAAGAATGAAGCGCCCCTGCGTATCCCCGGGAACGGGCTTTCCACCATCATGGTTGTAGGCGTAAACGGCACGGGCAAGACTACAACCATCGGAAAGCTTGCATGCGCCCTGAAAAAGGACGGAACATCGGTCATGCTCGTCGCAGCGGATACGTTCAGGGCAGCTGCCATCGAACAGCTTGAGATATGGAGCCAGAGGGTCGATGTACCGCTCATCAAACAGAAGATCGGCGCAGACCCGTCCGCCGTAGTCTTTGACGCCATCGTCGCAGCGAAGGCCCGGAAAGTGGACGCCCTCATCATAGACACGGCGGGAAGGTTGCACACCAAGGTCAACCTGATGGAAGAGCTCAAGAAGATGAAGCGCATCATAGACAGGGAACTCCCAGGCTCACAGCAGGAAGTCCTTCTCGTACTTGATGCCACGACCGGCCAGAATGCGGTAGTCCAGGCTAAGATGTTCAACGTCGAGATCGGCGTATCAGGAATCATACTGACCAAACTCGACGGGACGGCTAAGGGTGGCGTGATCATAGGGATCGCGCGTGAACTCGGCATTCCGATACGCTATATCGGAATCGGTGAGAAACTCGATGACCTGAAGATCTTTCGAAGCGATGATTTCGTAAACGCACTTTTTGCGCAGGACACAAAATAACCGGCAGCGGTAATCTTCTAAGAAGATAGTGGAGACGAGGTCTACTGTTTTTGGATAAGCGCAAAATATTCGCCATAGGCGACATACACGGCTGCAAATCTCATCTTGAGAGGCTTATAAGTGAGCTTGATATCGATGCCGACAGGGACATACTCGTCTTCATGGGTGACTATGTTGACCGCGGCCCTGACCCCAAAGGAGTGATCGATTTTATAATCGATCTCAAGACGAATATCAAAAACGTGGTTTGCCTTTCGGGCAATCACGAAGAGATGTTTCTCAACTACTGCCTGGATCGCAGGGACGAAGAGCTCTACATGGCGAATGGGGGCATGCGCACCCTGGAGTCCTACGGTTTTGCGCGGGAAGGCACCGGAGAATTGATTCTGCCGGAGAATAACAGGGAGTTCTTCAGCGGCCTCCGCACGTACTACGAGACAGACGAATATATATTCGTACACGCCGGTCTGAGGCCCGGCATTCCTCTCGACCGTCAGGAGCGCGAAGATCTCATCTGGATACGCTTCGAGTTTATCAACTCGGGAGATGATTTCGGCAAGACCGTAGTCTACGGGCATACGCCCGTTTCCTTGGACCAGCCCCGGATCGAGAAGAACAAGATCGGCATCGATACGGGCGCTGTCTACGGCGGCAAACTGACCTGCGTCAAACTGCCGGATATGAAGATATATCAGGTTTAGATTTCTATGAAGATCATCGAATGTGTCCCCAATATTAGCGAAGGCCGCGATAACGAGAAGATCGATAGCATCGCCGCCGCGCTGTCGTCTGTGGGCGGCGTGAAGCTCCTCAATGTGTGCATCGATGCCGACCACAACCGAACAGTCCTCACTTTCATCGGCGAACCGGAAGACATATTGCGGGGGGCAATGGCTGCCTGCGAGAAGGCCCTCGACCTCATTGACATGAGCAGGCACAAGGGTGTTCATCCACGGATCGGAGCAGTCGACGTGGTTCCCTTCGTTCCGCTAAAAGGTGCGACGATGAAGGAAGCAGTGGACCTGGCGCACCGCTTCGGACGCAGCCTTGCGGAAAAGAGACAGATCCCTGTTTACTTTTACGGCGAGGCCGCCCTCGGCCCTGCGAGGAGAGAACTCTCCGCCTTGAGAAGAGGCGAATACGAGGCGCTGAAAACGCGGTTCGACGATCCCTCTTGGATGCCTGACGCAGGTCCGGCCCGCTTCGATCCGAAGAGCGGTGCAGTCGCATGCGGGGCGCGTGAGCCGCTGATCGCATACAATATAAATCTTGCAACAGACGATCTCCAGGTGGCGAAGGATATTGCCTGCGCGATTAGGCAATCGAGCGGCGGGATGAAATACGTGAAGGCCCTGGGCCTTCCTCTTGCAAGCAGGAACATTGTTCAGGTATCGATGAACCTGACCAATTATAAGGTAACATCGCCGCAGATGGTCTTTGATGCGGTAGAAGAAAAGGCGAGAGCGCGCAGCGTCGACATTCTGGAGTCCGAACTCGTGGGCCTCATCCCCGAAGAGGCGATGGAAAATGTTTCGCCCGAGCACATTAAACTCACAAATTTCTGCACCGAATGCATCATTGAAACCCATCTCGGTGAACACAACAATTGACACTGCTGCCGGAATCGTGTTAAAGCCATCATCCCAAAGCGAAGCCGTGCCCCCGTAGCTCAGGCGGATAGAGCAACGGATTCCTAATCCGTGTGCCGCGCGTTCGAGTCGCGCCGGGGGCACCAACCTAGTTAGCATTTAAGATCCAACCCGGTGCTCTTGTTTGATCCCAAATTTTATCTGCACTTTTCGCCTCAGGAACCCCTTTTTGTGTATTTAACAAGTAAATAAAAAGGGGGCCAATCTTGCCTTGGTCAGCCCCCTTTTATCGTCAGTTATGTATCCCTTGGGGGTGTTCCAGCTACCCCCTCAGTACATCGACCACCGTTCATTCATTTGTTAGTTCCCTGTGAGCAGCTTCTCTCGCCCTCTGCAAAATAGACAGGGTAACCTGCTTCGGCGTTGTCGGTAGGAGTTCGAGAGGACCTGCAACACCGGTAGTATATCTTCCAGTTCTGCTCTGAGCCGCGACCAGACAACAGCAGTTCAAAGCCACTACATTTCATATTGTCTCGGTTCGGCATTTTTCCGGTCGAATAAGTAGGTGAGGAAAATCCCGAAATTTAGGAGTTTATTTATATCAAATATCATTGTACTGCAGGCCAGCTTTGCTCAGGGCATCCATAATGAGGCCTGCATATCGACTGGTTCGGATTCAATGCAGGGAACATTAACGCAGATCCGTGACCAGTATCTTCGGCTCCATCATATCTAGGATGGAATATTTTAGGCCTTCTCTTCCCAGCCCGGAGTCCTTTATCCCCCCGTAGGGCATATGGTCGACACGGAATGTGGGAACGTCATTGACGATGACACCGCCCACCTCAAGGTTTGCAAAGGCATAATTTACTTCCCTCGTATCGTGGGTAAAGATTCCCGCC
>DATJBN010000269.1:0-19163 GCA_035515335.1 Syntrophales bacterium
AAGAAGTCCTTTCTCGTTTCCAGGGCCATGACGATCTCCTCCATGGCGGCATTGCCAGCCCTTTCGCCAATGCCGTTGATTGTGCATTCCACCTGGCGTGCGCCATGCTTGACCGCAGCCAGGGAATTGGCGACGGCAAGGCCAAGGTCGTTATGGCAGTGAACGGAGATGACCGCCTTGCGGATATTACCGACTTTGGCGAATAGATGATCGATGAGGTTCCCAAATTCGTCGGGCATTATGTAGCCCACGGTATCCGGAATATTCACGGTCGTCGCTCCTTCTGCGATTACGGCCTCGACCATATCACAGAGATAATCCCAATCCGTTCTCGTAGCGTCCATGGGTGAGAACTCGATGTTGGACGTGTATGAGCGTGCGTGGGCTACGGCGGCGCGGGCCTCTTTCAGCACCTGGGCGCGTGTCTTCTTGAGTTGATACTTGAGATGGATGTCCGACGATGAAATGAATGTATGTATACGCGGATGCGCGGCTTCCTTGATAGCCTCCCATGCCCGGTCGATATCTGCCGTGTTGGCTCTCGCCAGGGCCGCGATTTGCGGCTCTCTGATTTCGCGGGCGATCTGCCTTACGGCTAGAAAGTCGCCGTCCGAAGCGATCGGGAATCCTGCCTCAATGATATCCACCCCGAGTTTTTCGAGCTGCCGCGCTACGCGCAGTTTTTCATCGAGGTTCATGCTCGCCCCGGGTGACTGTTCCCCGTCCCTCAGGGTCGTGTCGAATATCAAGACCCTCTTGCTCTTCTTGTCCATCTCTCCCTCCATTTCATCCAATCCGGAAAATAAAAAAGGCCGCGGGCTTTTCGGGAGCCCGTGGCCTTTAGGTACGTTATTTAGATGATCTTAAGGATTACCTAAAAACGACGGGCTTCTGCCGTTAAGCAGAAGGCGAAGAAGGGCGAGGATGAGAAGTACCACATTGCCGTTTGAATTAATGATTGCCTTCTTCATGTTGTACGTCGCTTTCCGAGAATCCTGTTGAATTTTTTTCAGGGTAAACCACAATGAAAAACCTGTCAAGACCTTTTTCGAAATGTGGCGTTATTGAAGGCACGTGTTCATAGCCGTAACCCGGAGATATCTACCTCATAAACACTCGCCGGCTGCCACTTAGGCCTGTCGTCTCTCTCGATGATCCGGGCGCGGACGCCTTCCGGAAAGTCCGGATGCCTCACCATGAACTGCATTGCCTTGAAATCCGCCTTATAGACCTTCTCCATGGAGAGGTGCTCGTTGTGGCGCAGAAGTTTCAGCGTCACGGCGAGCGCTGTGGGAGACCTTTCCGAGAGTTCCGAGGTTAAGCCTTCGCAAGGGGAGAGGAGAATGGGACACGAGTTTAAGGAATCGATGATCTCCTGCAGGGATGGCTGTCCTGCAAAATACTCCGCCACCCACGTGTCTATATCCGGTCTCGGTACTATGTTCCTGTCAAAGAAGGTCTTTATCTTCCTCGAGAGGCGCGGCAGCAGTTCCTTCGCGCTTGATACATCTTTGGTTTTGAATCTCTCGATCCTGCGTATCAGGTCATTGACCCTGTTTGCTTGCGTAAGATGTGTCGCGAAGCCGACCCTCACGCATTCGCTTCCCGTGAGTTCATGACTCGTCAGGGCCAGGTACTCCGGATATCCGGGCGGACACTTGCCGTACATCCAGCCTGTGGCGCCCACGTCGGGGAAGAAGCCGATCCTCGCCTCGGGCATTGCCATGCGGGATCTTTCTGTCGCGATCACCCAGTCTGCTCCCGCCGCAATGCCGAGGCCGCCTCCCATCGTCACGCCGTCGGCTATGACGATGACCGGCTTGGGGCACTGATGGACCATCAGGTCGAAGCTGAACTCCTCGAGGAAGAATTGATCCAATGAAGCAAAGTTGCCGCTCCGTATGTCATCTACCAGGTGTCTGATGTCCCCGCCCGCGCAGAACCCTTTTTCTCCGAGCCCATAAAACAGGATCAGCTTGCAGTCCGGATCGCCGAGCGCTTCGTTGAAATAGCCCGTCATGAGACGGACCATCTCGAGCGTAAGGCTGTTCAGCGCCTCTTTGCGGTTCAGGACGATCGACATGCCTGCGCTGGTTCTGCGCATGATGACGGGGGGCTGTTTGTGGGTTTTGCTCTTCATTGGTGGTTTCGCCCGTTACATCAATTACTGCACCATGTCCGCTTCCGCGTTCAGGGTGATGCTAATGTGCTTCCCCACTGTGAATCCTTCCGGATATTTATAGTTCCACGTCATTCCGAAATCTTCCCGCGGCAGGTAGGCTGTAGCGGAAAACCCTATAGTGGTATAAGAGCCGGTTTCATCCGTGAAGTGTGTCGGGCCGAAGTACTGGGAGTGGAGGAGAACGGGCCTTGTGACACCGATAATAGTGAGGTCTCCGTGAACCTTGAACATGTTGCTTCCCGCCATTTCTGTCCTAGTGCTCTTGAAAGAGATACGAGGATATTTCTCCACATCGAAAAAATCAGAACTGCGGAGGTGGTTGTCTCTCGCTTCAATGCCGGTGAAGATGCTCGCTGTTTCTATCTCTATCTCCATCGATGTGTCCTCTACATCGGATGGATCAAAGTCGATAAAGCCGGAGATTTTGTTGAACTGACCGTGGACGTTGTTTATCATCAGGTGGCGCACCGTAAAATGAGCCACCGTATGATCGGCGTCGACAATCCATCTTGGCATAAAGAATCCCTTTCACACGGTTAATCGGTCAATTTTACATTAGCATCTTGCCGGGGCAGTTCTATCAGCCGAAACCTTATTTATGATGTAAAAGAATCTTATTTTGTCTGTAAGCTAATTGAATTGCGAAAGGCATCATGTTGCAAAGTCAAATGGTCGTGTTCGAATCGTCAAACCGCAAAAAATATTTTTGACCTAAGTCAAAGACATCAGTATGATAAAGTAGTAATGATTATATTATCGCAACCATCCTAATCCAATGAGTGAAATTCTTGAAAGGAGGTATCAATCATGTTTGTTGTTATCATCAATTTTCCGCCCATCAAGGCGGGAAAGGATGTGGAATTTCAGGAATGGTTTAAATGGTCAAATAAAGAGTTTGCGAAACATAAAGGATTCGTCAGCCGTCGATTGTTGAAGCCATTAAAGGAGGGCAACTATGCTGCTGTTGTAGAACATGAGAGTCGTGAAACATTTATGGCTATGCATACCAGCTCGATTCATGACGAGGCAGGTAAACGTGTTGCGCCACTATTTGACGGGCATCCAACGCCTCACTTCTACGAAGTGATCGCTGGGTCATAGAGGCATAAAGGAAATTACTCGCTTAACAAGAAAGGGATTTCAATATGAGAATACAGGTAAAAAACAATGTGTCATGGGTCGGGAAGATCGACTGGGAGCTGAGGAAATTTCACGGGGATGAGTATTCCACGCACCGCGGTTCGACCTACAATTCATATCTCATCGAGGAAGAAAAGGTTGCCCTGATTGATACGGCATGGCTTCCCTTTGCAAAAGAATATGTCGAGAACCTGCGCAAGATAATAGATCTGGAAAAGATCGACTATGTCATTGCGAATCATGCGGAAATCGACCATAGCGGCGCACTACCGGAACTGATGAGTCATATCCCTGAAACGCCGATCTACTGCACGGCCAACGGCATCAAGTCACTCACCGGCCACTACCACAAGGATTGGAATTTCCATGCAGTCAAGACCGGCGAGCGTCTGAGCCTGGGGAAAAAGGAACTGGTCTTTGTCGAGGCCCCCATGCTTCACTGGCCGGATACGATGTTCTGCTACCTTACCGGCGACAATGTCCTCTTCAGTAACGACGCATTCGGGCAGCATTATGCGACGGAGTTCATATTCAATGATCTCGTCGACCGCTCCGAGTTGATGGAGGAATGCATAAAGTACTATGCGAATATTCTGACGCCGTTCAGTTCTTTCGTTGGAAAGAAGATCAAAGAGGTGCTCTCCTTGAATCTGCCTGTCGACATCATCTGCACCAGCCACGGCGTTATCTGGAGAGACAATCCAACTCAGATCGTCGAGCAGTATCTCAAATGGGCCGATTCCTACAAGGAAAATCAGATCACCATCGCTTACGACACCATGTGGAACGGAACGAGAATCATGGCCGAAAATATTGCCGCTGGTATAAAGCAGGCCGACGGAAATGTGAATGTGAAGCTCTACAATCTTGCCAAGTCCGATAAGAACGATGTGATCACCGAGGTCTTCAAATCGAAGGCGATAATCGTCGGCTCCCCGACCATAAACAGGGGCATACTGACGGCTGTTGCAGCCTTCCTGGAGGAGATCAAGGGGCTCCGGTTCCAGGGCAAGAAGGCAGCCGCTTTTGGCTGTTACGGATGGAGCGGGGAATCGGTAAAGATAATTTCGGAGAACCTTGAATCAGCGGGCTTCAAGGTGGTCGACAGCGGCGTAAGGTCGCTCTGGAATCCCAGCAGCAAAGAAATTGCGAGCTGCATCGAATATGGAAAGAAAATGGCCGAGACCTTAAGCTGATGCAGAGCAGTTGTAGGATCAGCCATTCTAAAAACACGACAGAACTCTTGGAGCGTGAAGAGAATGGTACGGATTTTCAGGACGAGGAAAATGATCATCCGGGAGAAGGAGGCATAGTCTCCCGGATGATCAGGGGGAAAATTGTTTACCAGTTACCTCTCATGCCAGGGCCGCCACCAAAACCGGGACCACCGCCCATGCCGGGCCCCATGCCCGGACCGCCACCCTTCATACCTGGGCCGAAGCCACGTCCCCAACGGGAAGCCTTTAACTGCTCCTGTTGTGCCGGTGTCAAGACCTTGAGGACATCCAGCCTGTAGGCGGTCATCTTATCCTGCATCTGATCGCGAAGGGCCCTGATCTCTTTCTGAGTCGCGATGATTTTTGCCTGATCGGGATTTGTCTGGAGCCAGAGCAGCTTCAAATCACCCCTCTTGCTGAACATCCTATCCGTGAGAGGCTTCGTATCCTTCAAGTAAGCCTCACGTAGGGCGTTAACCTTTGCGGTCTGTTCCGGCGTCAGGTTCAACCGGGATAGATAAGATGTATCAGGTCCGTAACAATCTGCGCCGCCATGGCCTCTTCCCCACCCGGGACCGTAGGCGAATGCGAAAGTCGCTAAGGCGGTGACTACGACCACTGCCACTAATGTCATTGTTAACTTTTTCATTGTTTTAATCTCCTTGACTGATTTGATCTGTTTTTTGCATGGATAAAGAGCAAGGCCTGTGCCAATATCCTCCACTGTGCTTAAGATATCAATATTGCGAATGTTGTAACCCATAGTGATGAATCGCAAGTAGTGCATAATAAAAAGCATGGATAATAAATATACAAGTATGGTATCCAATTTGAATAAAAAATATCCAGAAAGAAGCGATGAAGAAAGCTGATTCGAGAAACAGAAAATTTTGGGCTGGTGTTTCTCCGTGGATCATTATCGGTGCCGTGGTGATCATCGTTCCTATCTTTGCTTTCATGACCGTCCAGAACATAAATAAGCAGAAGGAATACACAACCCAGCTCCTCGTAGAAAAAGGTGCGGCGTTGATGAGGTCGTTTGAGGCCGGCGCCAGAACAGGTATCGAAATGCGATGGAGCAGTTTCCAGCTACAGAAACTCCTGATCGAAACTGCGCAGCAACCGGATATAGATCATCTCATTGTAACGGACACGAACGGTAAAATCGTGGCTGACAGTGATCCTTCAATGATCGGAGAGCATTATGGCACGGACCTCGATCTTCAGCAGATTGCGGCTTCTAATAAATTGGCGTGGCGCCAGGTTCCCAATTTTGAAGGCGCCGATACGTTCGAGGTTTACCGGCAATTCGCACCAACAGAGAAGCCTTTTTCGGGATTTCAGGAAGAACAAAGTTCAGGCAAAAGATCATCACGAGAGAGATTGGAAAAGCACAAAGAGGCACCATCGGGATACATTATCTTTGTCGGCATGGATATGGGCCCTGTCATCACGGCAAGGGAACAGGATATGCGGCACACGATTCTCATGGCCGTGATCTTTGTTCTGATCGGTTGTGCCGGGATCATCTCTCTTTTTCTTGCCCAGGGATATCGCACTGCGAAAACCTCACTGTCACGTGTGCAGGCATTCTCCGACAGTCTCGTGGAAAATATGCCTATGGGCCTTCTCGCCGTCAACGACCGGGGTGAGATCATCTCCTTTAACCAGACCGCCGAAGCCATCCTCGGCTATTCACACGGGGATGTACTGGGGAAGAAGGCGGACGAGATCATGCCTCCCCATTGCATGACACTACTCACGGGCCTGAAGACGGAGAAGAAGATCGTCGAAGAGGAAATAGACTGTGCACTCAGGGACGGCAGAACTATTTCCTTGGAAGTGATTGCAACGGTTCTTGAGGAAGAGGACGGCAATTTTCTCGGGTATGTAATTCTCTTCAGAGACATAACCGAAGTAAAGCATCTGAAGACTGAAATGGAGAGGGGCCGGCGTCTCGCATCGGTGGGCAGCCTTGCGGCCGGTGTCGCCCATGAGATCAGAAATCCCTTAAGCTCCATTAAAGGCTTTGCGACATTTTTCAAAGAACGTTATCGGGAGAACCCCGAGGATCGCAAGACCGCGGAGGTCATGGTTGAGGAGGTGGAAAGGCTGAACCGGGTGATAGGCCAGCTCCTTGACCTTGCGAGGCCGATGAAGACTAGCGGAGGGTGGACTTCCGTCGAAGATGTGATCAGGCATACCGTTAAGATGATCGACGAGCAGGCGAAGGCGAAAGAAATAACCATACGAGTGGACATTTCGCAGAACATTGGCGACATATTCATGGACAGGGACAGAATCACGCAGGTGCTTCTCAATCTGTACCTGAACGCGCTAGAGGCGATGGAAAAGGGCGGCACACTGACGATCGCCGCGCTGCCTCAGGAAGGGCGCGTGGTAAGGATCGATGTCTCCGACACTGGGAAAGGCATCGATGAAAAAGATCTCCCTCGCGTCTTCGATCCATACTTTACGACTAGGTCTTCAGGAACGGGCCTCGGCATGGCCATAGTACATAAGATAATGGAGGCCCATGACGGCGAAATCAGAATAGTGAGTGAACCGGGAAAGGGGACCACGGTGTCGATCTTCCTACCATTGGGCCCGGATCATAACAAAATCTCATAAAAATTGGTGAAAGGAATATGAAGGCAAAAAATACGATTCTTGTTGTTGATGACGACCTCGCCCACAGGACGATGTTGAGGACCCTCGTCGGCGGTTGGGGGTATGATATTGCGGAAGCGGATGACGGCGAGAAGGCCATAGAGGCGGTCTCCAAAAGGCCCTTCGATCTCATCCTTATGGACGTTCGCATGCTCAAGGTCTCCGGACTTGAGGCCCTCGCCGAGATCAAGAAGCTGAACCCTGCAATACCTGTCATCATCATGACCGCCTATGCATCCGTGGAAACAGCGGTTACCGCGCTTAAGGAAGGGGCCTACGACTATCTTGCCAAACCACTTGATTTTGATGAGTTGAAGATAACCATTGAGCGGGCGATGGAGCACAGTCGATTAAAGGAGGAGAACCGTCACTTGAGGGAGAGTCTTGCTGGTCAGTTCAGCGGGCAAAACCTGATTGGGCGGAGTGCCGCGATGACGAGGCTCATCGAAACGATCGTGCAGGTCGCGCCTTCCGAGGCAACCGTTCTGATTACAGGAGAATCGGGGACTGGGAAAGAGATGATCGCCGGGGCCATCCACTTTAACAGTCTCCGGAAGAAAGGCCCCTTCGTGAAGATCAACTGCGCCGCGATCACGGAGACGCTTCTCGAATCGGAGCTCTTCGGACATGAGAAGGGCGCCTTCACGGGCGCCGACAGACGGAAAGAGGGAAAGTTCCGCCAGGCAGAAGGAGGCACCCTCTTCCTCGACGAAGTGAGTGAGATGTCGCCCGCCATGCAGGTGAAGCTTCTGCGTGTCCTGCAGGAAAGGGAGATCACCCGCGTTGGAGGCGAAGACGTCATCAGCGTGGACGTCCGCGTCATTGCCGCGACGAACAAAGACCTGGTGCGCGAAATCGAAGCGAAGCGCTTCCGTGACGACCTATATTATCGTCTGAATGTGGTGACTCTCAACGTGCCGCCTCTCCGGGAACGCAAGGAGGACATACCGCTTCTCGCTCAGCACTTTCTCACCGTGTTTGCAAAGAAGAATCACAAGGGCATCAAGGGATTCTCACCGCAGGCGATGGACAGGCTCCTGAAGTATCCGTGGCCCGGCAACGTCCGCGAACTGATGAATGCCATCGAACGGGGAGTCGTGCTTTCGCGCTCGGAATACCTGGATGAAAATGAATTCCCTCTCGCTGTTCGAGAAGGGGAAAGACAGGAAGAAGCCACGGTCATGCCGGTTGGAGCCGCGGAGCCGTCCCTTGAATCCGTGGAGAAGGATGCGGTGCTCAAGGCCCTTGCGGCAACGGGTGGGAACAAGAGCGAAGCGGCACGCCGGCTGGGCATCACCCGGCGGACGCTGCATCTTAAACTGAAAAAGTACGGAATGATGTGAGACTGAAATTTCCGCCAACGTTCTAAATCAAACCGGCTACTAGGCTCCCCACCTCGCTCGTCGAATAGCCCATCTGTCCCGCCGAGAGGCTCTTGATCTTTTCCGCCACGACCTTCATCGCGGCCTTTTCTATGGCTAGAGCCGCCTGTTCCTCGCCCAGCGTCTCCAGCATCATCTGCCCTGCCATGATGGCGGCCAGGGGATTGACGACGTTTAGCCCCGTGTATTTGGGCGCCGAGCCGCCTATCGGCTCAAACATCGAGACCCCCCCCGGATTAATGTTGCCGCCTGCGGCTATTCCCATGCCTCCCTGGATCATGGCCCCGAGGTCAGTTATAATGTCGCCGAACATATTGTCCGTCACGATGACATCGAACCATTCCGGATTCTTTATCATCCACATGCAGATCGCATCGACGTGCGCGTATTCCGTCTTGATGTCTGGGTACTCTCGCGCCACTTCGTTGAATGTCCTCTCCCACAGGTCGAAGGCATAGGTGAGCACGTTGGTCTTCCCGCACAGGGTTAGTTTCTTTGCCCTGTTCCGTTTGCGGCAGTAATCGAACGCGTATCTTATGCACCTCTCAACACCCTTCCGTGTATTGATCGATTCCTGGGTCGCGATCTCATCGGGGGTACCTCTCTTCAAAAACCCGCCTGCGCCCGCGTACAGGCCTTCGCTGTTTTCGCGCACGACTACAAAATCTATGTCCTCCGGCTTCTTATCCTTAAGGGGCGTATCAACACCGGCATAAAGCTTGACCGGCCGGAGATTGATATACTGGTCGAGATCGAAGCGGAGCCTGAGAAGAATCCCCTTTTCAAGAACGCCAGGTCTTACATCAGGATGGCCGATTGCCCCCAGATAGATCGCGTCGAATTTTCTCAGCTCTTCGATGGTCTCATCGCTCATGATCTCGCCGGTGCGCTTGTAGCGTTCGCCGCCAAGATCGTAACTGGACAGGTTCAGTTTGAAACCATACTTTGCCGATGCGGTCTTGAGAACCTTCAATCCTTCCGCTATGACCTCGGGTCCTGTTCCGTCACCCGGAATAACGGCTATCCTGTATGTCTTTCCCATGAGATTTCTCCTCTCGCTTGTGTCCTCTACAATCCCAACCGGTCGCTGATTTCTTTCATTGCCCCGAGGCAGATCTCGGCAAATTCGTTAAGCGGGATGCCGATCCTCTCGCATTCCATGATGGTATCCCGATTGACCGATGCGGCAAAGGCCTTTTCCTTCATTCTCTTGGTAACCGACTTTGCCTTCACGTTCGCGAGTTTCTTGTCCGGATAAACGAGGGCCGTCGCAGCAATCATGCCGGTGATCGTTTCTCCTGCCGCCAGGGCGTGGTGAAAGACCGTGCTTCGCTTCATTCCCCAGGCCAGTTCGTTATGCATCTTGACGGCATCTATGATTTCCGGATCAATGCCCTTCTCGGAGAGTATCCCCACCGTCTCTTTGGTGTGTAAGGCGAGATCATCACCAAACGTCTCCAAGTCGAGATCATGGAGAAGTCCGGCTATGCCCCACTTGTCTTCGTCTTGTCCGAGCCTGCGCGCCAGTGCCCGCATCACGGCTTCGGTCGCGTAGCAATGGTAGAGCATCCTCTCGTTCTTTATGTGCGAATTCAGCAATTCAAACGCCTCATCTCTTGTCATCTCTTATCTCCCGTGTGTCGTCATAGGGTCATCGGCATGTCGACGAGCGAAAAAGAAATAATGTGAATAACTAACATATCCGGCGAGGACTTACAATTTGTTTCATCCTGTTTGTGCAACCGGGAGGCTGAAAATCTCCTTGTCAAGTTACCAATTAATTGTTACAAAAATCAAAATATCATAAGGATGGTTGATCATGGGAGAAGGCATTTCGGATTACACTAAATTCACCGTGGACCTGCGGCGACACATGTGGAAGGCCAGCGTGGAGATGGAATTGCGCAGGCTTATATGGCAGATCGCGGTCATGGGGAAATACATATCCGCAAAGATTCACGAATCGAACCGCAAGCTCGCCGGGTTCAAGAATATCTATGACGAGGAGCAAATGGCGCTCGACAGGAGCGCCGATGAGATCCTCAAAAACCAGCTCGAGTATTCCGGGTTTGTGAGAGAGTATGCCTCTGAGGAGCAAGATTCGGTGATAAAGATCGGAAAGGGTGATGAGAAGTATTTTATCACTGCCGATCCGCTCGACGGGTCATCGCTTGTGGACACCAACCTTGCCATAGGGACGATAATCGGGATTCACAAGGAGTCAATACTCTCCGAAGGCAGGAAGTCGTTGGCAGCCGCCGTGTACATTACATACGGCCCTCTGATCACGATGGTATATTCCGCAGGAAAGGGCACGCACGAATTCGTCCTCAACAGGGAAGGTGAATACGTGCTTTCGGAAGAGAATATAAAATTGAAGGAGCGGGGCGAGATATACAGCCTGGGAGGATTGAGAAAGGACTGGACGCCGGCGCACCTCAAGTACGTCGAGTTTCTCGAGAAGGAGGGCTATAAGCTCCGCTATAGCGGTGGGTTTGTTCCGGACATCAATCAGGTGTTGATCAAGAGAGGAGGAATCTTCACCTATCCCGCCCTCAGGAAAAGCCCGAATGGAAAATTGCGGCTCCTCTTCGAGCTTCAGCCGATGGCGTTCATCATCGAGCAGGCGGGCGGGATGGCCACGGACGGCAAGCAGGACATCCTCTCCATCAAGGCGGACGAGCTTGATCAGCGCCGTCCGATTTACATCGGGAGTCGTTTCGAAGTGGAGAAGGCTAAGGAATTTCTTGCTAACGGTTGATGAGGAGATGGGAACATGGCAGCGACCTACGGCAGTATTGATAAGTTGAAGAAAAGCCTGGCAGGCATACTCACCATTTCAGGCGACGGCGTCAAGGTAGAGAACGAAGGGAACCTCCGGACAAAGCTGATTGACGACCTCGTGTATACCGCTGTCTTCAGCCCTGACGATGACACGAAGAAAGCGTCAAGATGGCTGATCCGGATGACTGGTGCGGCTCTGGGGATTTTCTCGACGTCTATCATGCCCCTCTACGAGGCCATGGGCCGCAAGGAGGTATCGGGCTTCACCGTTCCGGCAATTAATATCCGCGCTCTCACCTATGATGTTGCCCGGGCTGTTTTTCGCGCCGCCATGAAGAACAAGGTCGGCCCGGTGATTTTTGAGATAGCGCGTTCCGAAATCGATTACACCTCGCAGCGTCCTGTCGAGTACACATGCGCCGTAACAGCCGCGGGGATTAAAGAGGGATACAAGGGCCCTCTGTTTCTGCAGGGCGATCATTTCCAGATGAGTGCAAAGAAATTTGCATCCGACCCCGGAAAAGAAATTCAGGCTGTGAAAGACCTGATCTGGGAGGCCATCGAAGCCGGATTCTACAATATCGACATCGATACCTCGACGCTGGTGGATCTCTCGAAGCCGACTGTCAAGGAGCAGCAGAAGACGAATTACTCGCTCGCTGCCGAGCTGACCACGATGATCCGGGACTTGGAGCCGGAGGGGATCACGATCTCCGTGGGCGGCGAGATCGGCGAGGTTGGCGGGAAGAACAGCACCGTCGAGGAATTGCGCGCCTACATGGCAGGCTACCTTGAGGACCTAAAGAAGGGCGGCGAGATGAAAGGGATCAGCAAGATCAGCGTGCAGTCGGGAACCACGCACGGCGGAGTCCCTCTGCCCAACGGGACTATAGCCAAGGTGAAGCTGGATTTCAATGTCCTCGAGCAAATGTCAGAGGTGGCGAGGAAGGAGTTCGGACTCTCCGGCGCAGTTCAGCACGGGGCCTCGACACTTCCTAATGAGGCCTTTGATAAATTTCCCAAGACGGGTACTGCGGAGATCCATCTCGCAACAGGGTTCCAGAATATGATTTATGAGAGCAAACACTTTCCGCAAGCCCTCAAGGACGAGATGTACAAATACATAAAGTCGAAAATGATAGGCGAGAAGAAAGACTCGGATACTGAAGAACAGTTCATCTATAAGACGAGGAAGAAGGGATTGGGCCCTTTCAAGAAGGAACTCTGGGGTCTTCCCGAAGACGCGCGCCGCGCGATAGGGAAAGAGTTGGAGGGCCAATTCGCTTTTCTGTTTGAAAAGTTGAATGTCAAGAACACTGCCGGTATTGTTGCAAAGTATATAAAGCCTGTCGATGTCCCCCTGCCGGTTCCCGAGGCGCTAAGGTCGTAGCACTAGACGATTGTCTGAGACCGATGCGGAAACAAACTTAGCATAAACGAACGAACTCGCATCAGTCCTTCTACTTCAACTTTCTCGCCACTCCCATTACGGTATCAGCATAGATGTTACTGTGGTTGTAGGCCATGATCACCCTGTACTGCTTCTTGGTGGTCATGCCGCAGCGCCAGCCGTGGGAGTGGAGATAATTTGCCATGCTGTACAGTGCGTCTTGTTCTGAGAAGAGGTTGACGCGGCCGTCCCTGTCGGCATCGACGCCATAAATGGAAATCTTCGTCGGCATGAACTGACATATCCCTATGGCGCCGTAAAGTGAACCCGGGATAGAGAGGGGATCGATGCCGGTTTCCGTGGCATATTTGATCAGGGCCTTGAGTTCTCCATAGGCCCAGTCCGCCTTCTGGCGGCAGCGCTTTCGGGCGAAAGCCTCATTCCTTTTTGTGATCAAATCAGGATCGAGATAGGGGCGGATGGTCTCGAGATCGAAACTCAAGGCCATGCTGGCCAGCGTATTGAAGGCGATGCGCTTGCCCACATGCTGGCCGAGTTCTGTTTCCACAAGCAGTATCGAGACGACGATCTCTTTGGGTACGCAGTAGGTGTCGGCTATTCCCTGCAGCGTTTCCTTGTTTTTATCGAGATAAGACTGAGCCTCGGCGATGGCCTCCGGTTTTAGGAAGCGGGCGTACGCCGTCTTTACCTTGCGGGCTGCGGCAGGGTCGTGCTTTTTATAGCGTTTATTTATGAGTTCCTTGAGCTTGCAAGACATGACGGCCGGGTCGAAATTAACATCAGGGCGATCGAAGATCCGCCTTATGACCTTCTCGTCGAAGTTGTCGGCTGCGAGCCGTTCAATAAGCGGCGTCCAGTCCGCGTATGCAAGCGGAGAAAACGGTGGAAGAGATAGGAAGATAACTAAAGCGGGAATCCAGAATCTCAAGCGGCTGATCATCACACTCCTTGCATCCTTCCTTACATTTATTAACTATTCGTCGGGCAGCCGTGGGAAGACGTTAAGGCCATTCCTCCCCAGGACACCTTCGAGATACCTTTCCGGAATAATTCTTTCGACAAAATCGAGATACGTATCCATCGGGGCAAGCGGCCAGTCGCTGCCGAACAGGATCTTATCCCAACTCGCTGCATACATGAGGGCGCGGCGGAATTCGTCCACTATGAGGGGTTCAGCAGCCGTTTCCCTAATATGGGCGCGGCTTCCCACCACAAGCCCCGAGATATCCGCCCACACGTTTCCATTCTTCCGGATGATCTCTGCGGTATCCTTCACCCATGGGTCTCCCATATGGGCGATGACGAACAGGTTCTTTCTGTGCGTTACGGCGAGCTCATCAATCGCGAGAGGATGAGAGTATTTAATCAAACCCCGCTCGGAGAACGTATCGCCGCTGTGGATGACAACCGGGACATTGAACCTAGCCGCGAGTTCGTAGACGGGTTCGTATACAGAATCATTGACCGGGAAAGGATAATAGCCGGGATAAAGCTTGAGCCCCACCGAGCGGGGATTATGCAGGGCCTGTTCAATATTATCGAGTGAGCTGTCGGAGAGATCGTGCGGGTTTATGCCGGGGCAGAAATAGAGCTCATCGGGCCATGTGTAGGAGAGATCGAGCCCCATGGGATTCTCTGCTGATGCGTCGGGAAATCCGAACCTGGACGACTCCGTAAGCCCCATGGCGATCGCTGCGCGAACTTTATTGCCGGCCAATTCTTCTTTCAGTCCGGAGAGGGAATAATCGCAGCCCGAGTCATGGAGGGCGGCTTCCTCGAATGAGGCAATCCGCGAAAAATGGATGTGCGTATCGATTATCACCATTGTGTGCGATCACCGCGCAAATGTCGGCCTGGCATATTTTCTTCTGTGAAATTACCATAGGGGAAATGAGACGGCGTGTCAATCGCAAACAGCCTCAGGCATTCTGCCGGGCCGGCAGCGGGGCACAGATATAATCCAATCTTTTGGCTTGACACTGGGATAGCCATCAATTACTAAGTTTAATCCGAAACAGGAAGGCGTCCGATGGACCTCACCAAGAATAAGAAAATTATTTTTTTCTTCCTGCCGTTCGTGATCTATCTGTCCCTTCTCCCTGTCATGCCTCTCATGGAGCCCGATGAGGGGCGCTACAGCGCGATCCCCAGGGAAATGAATCTCTCCGGAGATTACGTAACACCTCACCTGAAAGGTACGGTCTATCTGGAAAAGCCCCCCCTGTGCTACTGGGCTACGGCACTCTCGTTTCGGTTATTCGGGGAAAGCGAGTTTTCATCAAGGCTTTTCCCGGCGCTCTGCGCCTGGGGATGCATCCTCCTCGTTTATTGCGCGGGGAGATTCTTTCACGGCGAAAAGACGGGATTCTATGCGGCTGCCGTCCTTACAACGTTTCTGTATCATTTTGCGTTGGGACGACTCAATGTCCTCGACATGCCTCTTGCGTTCTTCGTTTCCGCCGCCATATGGTTCGGCTACAGGCACTTCTCGGGGAACGGGAAGGGGGGGGGAAACATCTATCTCTTTTATCTCTTCTCTGCGCTTGCCTTCCTTGCAAAGGGGTTGATCGGGGTCGTCTTTCCCGCGGCAACCGTTGTCATCTGGCTTCTGCTTTCGCGAAGGTGGCGTGACCTACTGCGATTGTTCTCACCCGTGGGCATCATAATCTTTCTTGTCATCGTGGGTCCCTGGCTTATTCTCGTGCAGAGGGCGAATAAAGATTTTTTGTGGTTCTTCTTCGTACAGGAGCACTTCCTCCGGTATACGACTACCATGCATTCGAGAAACGAATCCGTATTTTTCTACATTCCCATAGTCGTCGCGGGCACGATGCCATGGTGGGCCTTCCTCGTAAAGGCTGTTAGGGAAATGACCACGAGGGTGAGCTCCATCTTTCCCGCGGAGGAAAAAATATTCTTACTCGTCTGGGTGGGCTTCATACTCCTCTTCTTTTCCGTCTCTTCCTCGAAACTCATCCCGTATATCGCCCCGGCCTTCCTGCCAATTGCGATTCTTATGGGACACATCTTCAGCGTGCATGAAGACGAAAAAGTAAATATGACTCAGGGTGCTGGCATCCTGTATCGTGTGTGTGTGGTTGTGCAATCAGCGCTTTTCATCGCCGTCCTTTTCGCACCTCCGTTTCTTACGAACCACCATGTGCCTTTTCACTCATGGTGGCCGTGGGTAGTATTTCCGGTCTTGATGCAGATAGCGATCATATTTCTTCCTGATGCCATCGGAAGAAGAAGGCCCGGCGGCTGGTTCATGACCATTTATGTACTCTCGTTTCTTTTTATGGGCTCGCTGATATTTCCCATGTCTCAGTTCCTCACGCCCTACAAGTCGGCATATCCTGTTGCCGGGGCCATAAAGGACTTTGTGCCGGAAGGCGCGAATGTCTATCAGTACGGGATGTCGCTCTACGGCATCGACTTCTACGACAGGATGAGGACGCCAGTGGTCGACGATATCGGCGAGTTGAGGCCTGGCGTGGAAAAACTTTCCCCTGAGGAAAGGAACCGGTATTTTCTAACTTCCGAGATGTTCTTCGCTCTCTTGCGTGAAAAGAAGGATATATATTGCGCGACGGAGCACCAGTACGTCGAGAAGCTGAAAAAAAAGACAGCCTTTTTCCGCGTTCTGTGGGATAATGGCGACTACAGCCTCGTGCACCTCAAAAATTAATAACTGGCTATGAAGATCAGAAAAGATTTTTTACCATTTTCCAGGCCTGCAATCGGCGAGAAAGAGATCACGGGGGTTGTCGATTGCCTGAAATCGGGATGGATCACGACCGGACCCGTGTGCAAGGCGTTTGAAGACGGATTCCTGGAATTGACAGGTGCATCCCATGCGGTCTGTCTGACCTCCGCCACGGCAGGGATGCATCTTGCCCTCCTTGCCTTGGGCATAGGAGAAAAAGACGAGATCATTACACCGTCAATGACCTTTGCTTCCACCGTCAACATGATCGTCATGCAGAAGGCGAGGCCCGTGTTCGTGGATATCGATTACGCGACGATGAACATCAATCCGGATTTGATAGAGAACAAGATCAGGAGCAGGACAAAGGCCATCATCCCCGTTCATTTTGCCGGCGCACCCGTAGATATGGACAGGATCCATGATATCGCAAAACGCCATCATCTTATTGTGATCGAAGACGCGGCCCATGCGGTCGGGACTTACTATAAGGGTGTTCATGCGGGCGGCTTCGGGAATATCGCGATCTTTTCCTTCCATCCGATAAAGAACATAACGAGCGCGGAAGGCGGTATGGTCACCCACAGTGACGATGCGCTGGAAGCCAAATTGAGACTTTTGAGGTTTCATGGTATTGAAAGAGACGCATGGAAGCGCTACGGAAAAGGAGGGAACCCGGAATACGATATCAAGGAGCCGGGCTTCAAGTATAATCTGCCTGACATGCAGGCAGCTGTGGGGCTCGCGCAATTGAGAAGGCTCAAAGAGTTAAACAGGAGGAGGGCTGAAATAGCGGGGCTCTATCTGAACGGCCTCAAGGACGTAAAGGGAATAGAATTGCCGGGTGTCCCCGTATACCAGCATGTTCATGCGTGGCACCTCTTCATCGTGAAGGTTCTATCGATGGATCGCGGGCCTTTTATGGAAAAGCTCTCCGATTATAATATCGGCTACGGTATCCACTTCCCCGCTTGCCACCGCCTGAGTTATATCAGGAGACAGTTTGCAACAGGAAAGGGAATGCTTCCCGAAACGGAGCGGGCTGCGGGTAAGATAGTATCCCTGCCGCTCTTTCCCGATATGAAGGACGACGACGTTTCTTACGTGTGCGACGCCATAAAGGAGATACTGAAAAAGTAGCTTTCGGGTCGGAGGATTCTGCACGAAGATCGAAAAACACAAGAAAGAATAACCCATGAGTTCACAGCCTAAGATTTCCCTGGTCATTCCCGTCTACAATGAGGAGGAGAGCCTGCAAAACCTCATGGATCGCATCCAGCCTGTCATGAAGGGCATGGCAAGACCCTATGAGGTGATATTCATCGACGACGGCAGCCGCGACAGCTCCCTTGCCATATTGAAGAAGCTTGCCGCGGAACCGGAGGTGAAGGTTGTTGAGCTTGTCAGAAATTACGGACAGCATGCGGCGGTCCTTGCCGGGTTTTCCGTTGTGACGGGCGAGATCGTAGTCACTCTTGACGCGGACCTCCAGAATCCCCCCGAGGAGATACCGAAGCTCATAAGGGAGATGGAAGAAGGCGGCTACGATGTGGTGGGCACGATAAGGAAAGGCCGCAAAGACTCCATGTTTCGGATATTGCCGTCGAAGATTATCAACATGGTTGCAAGGAGAATCACAAAGGTCAGGATGACGGACTGGGGCTGTATGCTCAGGGCCTATCGGCGTCCTGTGGTCGATCGAATGATAGCATGCCATGAACACGCTACGTTCATCCCGGCACTGGCAACCTTCTTTGGGAAGCGCGTGACCGAGATTGAGGTCGCCCATGAAGAGAGGGCGGGCGGTACATCCCACTATCCCCTGAGGAAACTAATCAACCTCCAGTTCGACCTCGTGTCTTCATTTTCCGACCTGCCCATGAAACTCTTGATGTACGGCGGTGTGGCCATGGCCTTGGGCGGGGTTTGCTTCGGTGTCTTGCTTGCGATTGCGAGGCTTGTATACGGCGCCATGTGGGCTGCAGAGGGCGTATTCACATTGTTTGCCATACTGTTTGTCTTTGTAGGTCTCCAGTTCTTCGCCTTCGGCATAGTTGGTGAATACATCGGGCGGATATACAGCGAGGTAAGAAAGAGGCCTGAGTATGTAATCGAAAAAGTGCACACGTCGGAAAGCGTAGGGCGGACGGGATGAGGGCTGTTGTGTTTGCATACCACAACATGGGCATCTGCGGCCTTCGTGCCCTTAAGAAAGCCCGCGTTGAAATAGCGGCAGTATTTTCCCATAAGGATGACCCGGGAGAGAAGATCTGGTTCGATTCCGTCGCCGAATGGGCGAGAAAAAATAATATAGAAATATTCTGCCCTCCCGATGTGAACACAAGGGAATGGACGGAGAAAATCTCATCCTTCGCACCTGATGTGATCTTTTCTTTCTACTACAGGAATATGCTCTGCGACGAGATACTCCGCATACCCAAATCCGGTGCTTACAATCTCCACGGCTCGTTGCTCCCCGCTTACAGGGGGCGTACGCCGGTGAACTGGGCCATCGTAAATGGAGAGAAAGAGACAGGGGTCACGCTCCATCATATGACGGGAAAGCCCGATGCCGGCGATATCGTCGGTCAGAAGGCGGTGACGATAGATTTTGAGGACACTGCAAGGACCCTCTACGGAAAGCTCTGTCTGGCCGCCGAGGCAATGCTCG
>DATJBN010000270.1:0-6571 GCA_035515335.1 Syntrophales bacterium
CCAGGCATTACCGGTTGGGCGCAGGTAAACGGCCGGGACGACATTCCCATTCCAGTTAAAGTCCGTTATGAGGAATATTACGTAAAAAATAGATCAATGTTCCTTGACCTTAAGATATTATGGCTCACTATTTTTAAAGTCGTTAAGAAAGAAGGAGTTGATCACTAACTTTGGTTTACATGTACCGACAATTGAAAAATCCAAGATTCTATTTCATGATCTTCTGCGATTTGGTAATCTTTATCTTCGCTCTGGTCGCTGCTTATCTCATCAGATTCGAGACCATGCTGAGTATTACAGATGTGTGGCAGATGAGGAAGCTGCTTTTGTGGATCATTCCTCTTAAGTTGTCCATCTTTTTGGGCTTCGGTCTCTATCGGGGGATGTGGCGGTTTACCGGCGTCCGCGATTTCTGGAAACTGGCTCAGGCTTGCTCTATAGCGATGCTCTTGATCATGGCCATAATCCTTTTCGTATACCGATTTTCCGGCTTTTCCCGTGCCGTATTTATACTCGACGGTGGTTTGACCTTCTTTCTCGCCGGTGGGTTGCGGATGGCCATCCGTCTCTATTTTGCATCGCAGATACATTTTCAGGAAAACGGGAGATCTTTTTATCAGCCGAAGAAGAAGACGCAGGTTTTGATTGTCGGCGCCGGAGCCGCCGGCGAAAAGATACTGCGCGAAATTTTTGAGAATTATCAGATTCACTACGAAGTGGTCGGTTTTGCTGATGACGATCCGGCCAAGCAGGGAAGGTCCATCCACGGCGTTCCTGTGCTGGGACATCTGGATGACATGCATAAGATTGTCACGAGCAAAGGCATCGATCAGATTCTCATCGCCATCCCGTCGGCGAGCGGAGAAGAAATGCGCCGCATAATAGATATCTGCAAGGACTGCAATATCTTCTACAAGACCCTGCCCGGGATAGGTGAGATCATTGACGGTCGCGTGAGCGTCAAGGTCCTGAGAGACGTGAGATATGAAGACCTGCTCGGCCGCCCGCCGGTGCATTTGGACACTATAGGCATCAGGAGTTATCTTGACGGGCGCACGGTCCTGATAACAGGCTGTGGCGGGTCCATCGGGTCTGAGCTCTGCCGGCAGGTCATAAAATACCGGCCGCAATCCTTGATCCTCGTGGATGCGAGCGAGGCAAATCTCTTTCATATCCAGATGGAGCTCCAGCATGAACTCGACTTTCAGAATTGCACGGCCATCCTCGGTCATGTGCAGGACAGAGAGCTCATGAAATCTATCTTTCGAAGATTCCATCCCCAGGTCGTGTTTCATGCTGCTGCCTACAAGCATGTGCCGATGCTGGAAAAGAATCCCTGGGAGGCGGTGACGAATAATATTGTCGGCAGCCAGGTGGTGATGGAACTCGCCGTTGAGCACGGCGTAAAGCGTTTTGTGCTTGTATCCACGGACAAGGCGGTGAAGCCCACCAACGTCATGGGCGCAAGCAAACGGGTGACTGAGCTCCTCCTTCAGTCCTGTCAGGGGAACGGTACAAAGTTCGTCGCCGTCCGATTCGGCAATGTCGTGGGTTCCTCGGGGTCGGTGATCCCCCTGTTCCGTCGGCAGATAGAGCAGGGCGGGCCGGTTACAGTGACCCACCCGGAAGTGAATCGCTACTTCATGACCATACCGGAGGCGGCGCAGATGATCATCCAGGCGGGCGCCATGGGAGAGGGTGGCGAGGTATTCATCCTGAGGATGGGGACACCCGTCAAGATTCTCGACATGGCAAGAGACCTTATCAGACTCTCCGGCCGAGAACCGGATAAGGACATCAAGATCGTCTTTACAGGACTCCGGGAAGGGGAGAAACTCTACGAGGAGCTGATCACCGTGGGCGAGGGGATCGTGCCGACCAAGCACGAAAAGATTATGGCGCTTCGGTCAGACGGATTTTCCAATGGATTGAAGACGGCCGCGGAACTGCAGAGCTGGCTGAATGCCCGCCTGAAAGAGTTGTATGAACTGTCGCTCGGACATGATTCAGAGGCGATTAAGAAAAAGTTGCAGGAGATTGTCCCCGAGTACTTACCCCAAGAGACGGAAAGCATCTTCACGTAAACCTGCCATATTTCACTGCCATGTGAAGCGATATCGTAGAATGCTTCTTCGCGACCATTTTAAGATTACCAAAAAGATCAAGAACATCCTTATCATTCAACTGGGTGATATCGGGGATGTGGTCTGGACGACACCTACGGTGTGGGCTTCCAAAGAAACCTATCCCGAGGCTAATGTGTCGATTCTCGTTCGTAGAGGCTTTGGAAGTCTTCTTGAAGCGGATCCGTCCGTCCATAAAATCTTTGAGGTGCCAAATACACAGGGTAATCTTGCGTCAAACGTCGGTGCCGAGTTGCGTTTGATCAGAAAACTGCGTCGGGAGAAATTTGATCTCGTCCTCGACCTTCGTTCCGGAGATCGGGGCGCGTTCATGGCATTTCTTACCGGAGCTCCGGTAAGGGGTTCGCTCTATCACACGGCGGTTCCCTTCTGGCGAAACTGGTTATTTACACATCTGCTAGCTGATCTTCCAGTCCCCAAGGAACGCATATTGGGTGCCGCTGAACAATCTCTGTGCATCGCGCGAGGTTTCGGAATAGTTGGGAAATCGACAATACCGAGACTTTGGGTTTCAGATCGAGTGATGGCAAGAGCATGCGAGATCATGGCTGGGTGCGGAATGACGCCTGACGCGTCGGATGAAAGAAAGTGGATCACAGTCAATCCCTTCTCTCGCTGGTCATACAAGGAATGGGCGGATGACAAATGGGTGAAGGTCATCAACTGGCTGTGGGATGAGTTCCAGCTCGCTGCTGCCGTTGTGGGAAGCAAAGAAGAAGCGGCGCGGGCGGCAGATCTGCTCAAGAACTGTAAGGGAATAGTCCGTAACCTGGCGGGGAGTACGACGCTTGCTGAACTGGCCGGAGTTCTCCGCTTGAGCAGACTTCATCTGGGGGTCGACAGCGCAGCTCCTCATATAGCTGCTGCTGTTGGAAGACCAACGATAACTATTTACGGGCCATCCGACTGGCGTGACTGGGCACCTGTCGGGGATCAGCACCGTGTAGTTGTGTTGAGCATGGACTGTGTTCCCTGTCATAAGAAAGGCTGCGATGGCTCGGGTGTGAGCCAGTGCCTAGAAAAGCTAGGTATGGAGCCGGTTAAAAAGGCAATCCGTTACCTGATCGAAAGAACAATCTGAAGTAATCATCGATAAGAAATTTTCAGTGTGGCAAATACAAAATCGGCAATATAGAATAGATAAAAACACATTGAGGTTGTTGAAAGGGACATAATGAAAAAGGCGCTGATCACGGGCATAACCGGCCAGGATGGTTCTTATCTCGCGGAATTGCTGCTCGACAAGGGATATGAGGTGCACGGCCTGATAAGGCGTTCCAGCACCTTCAATACGGATAGGATCGAACATCTTTACCGGGATATTCATGATCCCTCGGCCCACCTTTATCTCCATTACGGCGACCTCTCCGTTTCCGGACAGCTGACGGACCTGCTTCATGCCATCAAACCCGACGAGATATACCACCTGGGCGCGCAGAGCCACGTAAAGGTCAGCTTCGATATGCCCGAGTATACGGGTGATGTGACAGGCCTGGGGACGCTTCGAATTCTAGAGGCCATCCGCAAGACGGGAATTGCGACCCGGTTCTACCAGGCATCGTCGAGCGAGATGTTCGGAGCGACGCCGCCGCCGCAGAATGAGGATACGCCTTTCGAGCCCCAGAGCCCCTATGCCGCAGCGAAGGTATACGCCTACTACATGGTGAAGAATTACCGCGACGCTTACGGGCTCTTTGTCTGCAACGGCATACTCTTCAACCACGAGTCGCCGCGCCGAGGCGAGACATTTGTGACGAGAAAGATTACGCGAGCTGCAACGAGGATCAAGCTGGGACTCCAGGAAAAACTGTATTTGGGGAACCTCGATGCGAAGCGCGATTGGGGATTCGCGGGCGACTATGTGGAAGCCATGTGGCTCATGCTCCAGCACGATAGGCCTGATGATTATGTAATAGCCCTGGGAGAGACCCATTCCGTAAAAGAGTTCCTGGAAAAGGTGTTTCAGAAGCTGGAGCTCGACTTCAAAAAGTATGTGGAGGTCGATTCACGATATTTCCGTCCGACTGACGTAAACGTTCTCCTCGGTGACTCATCGAAAGCGAGGAAGATACTCGGCTGGAAGCCGAAGGTGAGTTTTGACGGTCTCGTGGACATGATGGTGGACTCGGATATGGAACTCGCGAAGAAGGAAAAGACTCTGCACGATGCAGGCTACAAGCGTGCAGACAGCATTCGATAGTTGTATCCGGTTAAGGCGGATTCCGTGAAGCGATGAAAAACAAGCGCATCACCGTTACGGGCGGTAAGGGTTTCTTAGGGGGACATCTTGTCCAGACACTCAAGGATTGCGGCTACAGAAGAATCACCGTTGCAGGACGCCCGGAATATGACCTTGTTTCTCTTCCCGATATCCGGAGGATGTATGACGAGACCAAACCCGAGATGGTCATCCATCTTGCGGCAACGGTGGGCGGCATCGGCTTCAATCAGGAACACCCTGCCTCTCTCTTCTATGACAACATCATGATGGGTGTGCAGCTTATCCACGAGGGCTACCTCCGGAAGATCTACAAATTCGTTGCCCTGGGCACGATCTGTGCCTACCCTAAATTCACGCCGGTGCCCTTCAGAGAGGACGACATCTGGAACGGCTATCCCGAGGAGACGAACGCCCCCTACGGACTCGCGAAGAAGATGATGCTTGTGCAGTCGCAGGCGTACCGAGAGCAGTACGGGTTTAATTCCATCTTCATCCTGCCTGTAAACCTCTACGGTCCCGGCGACAACTTCGATCCCAGGTCTTCACATGTCATTCCGGCCCTGATCAAGAAATGTGTGGACGCGGTTCTTTCACACGAACACGAGATCGTGGTCTGGGGAACGGGGAAGGCGACCCGTGAATTCTTCTATGTGGAGGATGCGGCGGAGGCCATCGTCCTTGCCATGGAAAAATATGATAAGAGCGCTCCGGTGAATATCGGTGCGGGTTTTGAGATATCCATTCGCGACTTAGTTGGCCTAATCGTGGAGCTCACGGGCTTTACGGGAAAGATAATCTGGGATAAAACGAAGCCGGACGGACAGCCTCGACGCATGCTCGATACGACAAGGGCATTCAATGAATTCGGCTTCAGGGCCAGAACCGATTTCCGGGAGGGCCTTGCGAAGACCATCGAGTGGTACAGAAGCCACCGTTCACAAAGGAGGCGATGACGTCAGGGCAGCTTCTTCGCCTCGTCTATCAACATAATCGGAATATCGTCTTTGATTTCGAATAACAGCTTGCAGTTGTTGCAGATAAGGCCGTCGCCTGATTCGGTAAGACGGATATCGCCCTTGCACTTGGGGCACACCAAGATAGCGAGCAGTTCCTTGCTTATCGCCAAGTTCTTCCCTCCCTCATAGCTCCCGCCTCGTTACAATTCTGACCCCATCCGGGGAGCAATCAATCAAAGAAAACCGAATAGCCTATAACCGCCGAATTGGTGTCAATCCCCCCGTTAGGTTCGGCGGTATTTGCATTGGACATGTGACGGAGGCGGTAGCCTAAATTTATGGCAGTGTCCTTTGTCAGATAATAATAGATTCCTCCGCCGATGGTGTCGGCAAATATGAACCCGTTGGCCTGCTTCGACGTCTGGACGGAGACGTAATGCGGCCCGACGCTGCCCAGGACGTAAACCGACAGCTTGTCGAGAACAGGATACATGTATTTTAGGCCTATGCCGACACCCGCTTCGAAGTCGTTCTGCGGACTGACAACGGGATTGAACTGGGGCTCAAGGAAGACGGATAGCGTACCCTTGTGGTCTTTCAGCCCCGAGAAATATCGCTTCATGTCCACGCCGAAATGGCCGATCAAATAAATGGGTTGATAGTTGCCCTCCGGAAGACTGCCGGTTCCAAAACCTGTAATGAAGCCCATCTCCGTAAAGAAGCTATCCCTCACATGGCCGTCTTTCTTTGCTTCATCCGCACAATAAGCGTTGTTTCCCGGAAGAACAATAATGACGACAACCAGAACCGTAACCAGAAGAGCGCGCCTGAGCATCAACATTCTATCCATCCTCATCTCGATAATTTATTTTTCACTGCGTTGAAGACTTCGTGAACAGCTATATCTGTCATGCATCTTACGGAATCGCATTTTTTCAGGAAGCAGGGGCTGCAGGCCAATTGCTTTCTAATTACGACATGCCCTTCTCCGTAAGGTCCCGTGCGTGAGGGATCGGTTGGACCGAAGAGGGCGACTACAGGTGTGCCCATAGCTGCCGCAACGTGCATGGGACCTGAATCCGTAGTCACCAGAAGCGATGACCGCTGATAAAGACGGGCGAGGTCCTTCAGGGTCGTTTCCCCTCCCATATTGACGGAGGGTCGCCGCATCCTCCCGCAAATCTGCTCCAGTCTTTCACGTTCTGCTCCCGTGAGAACCACGTTGAGCTTGAGCTCTTCCACAATCCGGT
>DATJBN010000271.1:0-5282 GCA_035515335.1 Syntrophales bacterium
GAACGGCACTGTCCGCAGCTCTTTGGGAATGGCGGAGGTCGGACACAAGGTTTCTCGTATACTCGCCCATGTCAACACTGGCGAGGTTAGGTGATTGATAGAGTCTTTCATGGATGAGGGCCATGGACCTGACGCGATTCCGGCTTTCCGTGAGCGCCGAGACGGCTCCCGGATGTTTTGTTCTCGCTGCCTGCAAATAGAGAAGGCTCGAGACAATCTGGAGGTTATTCTTCACGCGGTGGTGGATCTCTTTCAGGAGTACTTCTTTTTCTTTGAGCGATGCTTTGATTCTCTCTTCCGCACGTTTGCGCTCGGTGATATCCCTCTGGATCACCTGGATTACTTTTTTCCCTCGATAGTACGAAATTCCCGCAGACGCCTCGACGTTGACGACCGAGCCGTCGGGGCGCACGATCCTTATCTCCTTTAGAGGAGCAGATACACCCGCCTTCACGATGAAGTAGGTCCGGCTTTGTATCGCCTCCCTGTCATCCGGATGAACAATGTCATACGCGCTCTTACCATACAGCTCTTCTGCGCTGTTGGCGCCATAGAGTCGGACCGCGGCAGGGTTCAGGTAGACGAATCTCCCCTCTTCGTGGAGGAAAATCGCATCCGGCGAGGTCTCAACAAGGCTTCTATAGCTCTCTTCGCTTTCCCGCAGCGCCTCTTCCACTCGTTTGCACTCGCCAAAGAGTTGGGCATTGGCGATGGCGCCCGCTATCTGGCTGGCAACGCCCTGCGCCTGCCTGATATCCCGCTCCCCATAGGCCTTCTCCTGTTTCGACCACAGGGCCAAACTCCCGATTATCTCGCCCCGGGCGATCAAGAGTACGGAGAGTCTCGAGCGCAGGCCCGCCTGGAAAGCGAGAACCAGGCCAGGGAATCGTTTGTACACCTCCTCGACAGACTCCGGGTGGAAGAGTACCGGCGCCCCTGTGCGAATCATTTCTTCCGTGACGGTCTCCGCGACAGAGAAGACAATTCCTTTCTTTTTTGCCGGTACGTCCATCCCCGCGCTATAAGCCGTGGTAAGGGTGCCTTCTTGCTGATTGAGGAGGTTAACCAGAATCCGGTCAAACGGAATCAGCTTGCGCACCTCTTCGGCAAAGCGCTCATATACCTCTTCGACATCCAGGCTGGAGCTGATGATGCGCCCGATCTCTGCGATGACACCCGTCTCCCGGGCCAGCCGCAGGGCAGCCTCTTCACCTTGCTTAAGCGGCTCTTCTGCTCGTATTCTCCCGGTCATGTCCTTGTGCACCACGCTATCCCCGCAACGTCTCCTCTTTGTCGAACACGGGCGAGGCCTTTAAATACTATAAATTTAGAGGTGTTATACCACTATGAAGGTTTATGCAAAAAAAATGCCGCATGTACATTTCGTAAGGAATTCCCTGATATCCGCGTAGGAATTTGCAGATACGCCGGCTTATGCCTTTCCTAAATCTTTTCCCATGGTTTTCCAGAGGATTTCTTCCATCTCGGAAGTTAGCTTGGGCATTGCCTCCCCTTCCTTTGATTTAATCCGGTCTTCATACAAGGCCTCAAGTTGAGGAAGAAGACTCTTCAACGCCGGCGTTGCGTCCACTCTCCGGCTGATGAGGCTGCGCTGCTCGAGAGCCCTCTCAAAGTCTCGTTTGTCAATGGGGATATCGTAGAGCAGGTTCAAAATCTCCATCAGGCTTATCTTTCCCAGATAATCCTCCTCCAACACAGCATACTGAGGCAGGGAGACGATAAACGAAAGCGTTTCGATGCCAAAACGGGGCGCGTTTTGCGTAATTAAAAAGGTGATGGTCGTCGGACCCTCGTAGGTACTAGTCAGGGCTCCCGATTTTTTCAGATCCTGAAGGGCTTCTCCCCCTATCGCCCCCCCGTTGACGATTAAAGGTCTGGTGTGAGGAACTACGTCATACATGCTTCCCAACAGGATATATTTCTTCACCTTGAGCCTCGTGAGAAGCTTTAAGACGGAATCAACATAAACTTCAGAAAAGGCATGAGGTTCAAGCAGATGAAGAAAGAGAAGGTCATTCGCTCCTTCTCTTCTGGCATAGTGAAGCGTCACATTGGGAATGGATACCTTGCGAACGCCCTCTTCATGATGAAGTGTGGGGCGGTACCGGGTAAAATCGAAGAAATGACCGGGTCGGGCGAGCCTTGCCAACTCTTTGGCTTCGAATTGAGTCTCCAGCTCGTTCAGAACCAGAGTGCCAACGTTATTCACATCTATCCAGGGCCTAAGGATAGCAAGCGCATAAGGCTCATGCAATGGAGGAATAGGGTCACTCAACTCAAAAGCCCCGATTCTCACGTATGATCCTCCCGTAGAAATGCCCTTTATCTTCCCTGTTGTCTCCTAAGCATTATAGAACAATTTAGTTGCGATGGGAACAATTTCGATGCCGGAGCCAGCTTCACTTTTCTTCCCGTGCTGGATATCACCGGCCCACCGGATGCGATCGCACGAATGGTCAAGGCCGCGGGGATCCTGAACGACAAGAAAAGACGGGAAGCGGCGTCATATTTTCAGAAACGCTATTGTTCTATAGAATGTATTATATTGAAATATTGCCTACCCCTCGCGGAGGTTCGCGAAGAGCACGGGGGACGACGGGGAGATGACCGGGAAAGGCGAGACAATTATGGAACACAAGAGCGGATGCCTCTTCTGCGGCAAGGAGCTTATCTATCTGAAAGAGCCTGAGGAGCTCCAATGTATTTTTTGCAAACGCGCTTTTAGTACACAGGCTAGGTGTGTCGACCATCACTTTGTCTGCGACGCGTGCCATGCCCTGTCAGCCAATGATCTCATCGAGCGATTCACCATAGACAGCTCTTCGAAAGACCCCATTGCTATGGCGTTGACCCTGATGAAGAGCCGGAGCCTGAAAATGCATGGGCCTGAGCACCATTTTCTCATTCCCGCGGTGCTGCTCTCGGCCTTTTGCAACGCGAGGCGCGAGTCCGGCGAAAAGGAGAAGAAGATTAAGCAAGCCCGAAAGAGGGCGGAGAACGTCCTCGGAGGCTTCTGCGGTTTCTATGGCGACTGCGGTGCCGCGGTCGGAACAGGTATATTTGTGAGCATCATCACCGGTGCAACCCCGTTGTCGCAGAAGGAATGGAGACTTTCCAATCTTATGACGGCGAAGAGCCTCTATGCGATCGCGAATGCCGGCGGACCTCGCTGCTGCAAGAGGAACTCGTTTCTTGCAATAGAAGAGGCTCTTTCATTCCTTAAAGAAGAGTTCGGAATGGAACTCGATTCCACTATCAGCGATCTGAAATGCCAGTTTCACCGGCTGAATAAAGAATGCATAAGGGAAGAGTGCAGGTTTTATCCCGACCACCTATGAGGGACAACCAACTTTCCACCTCATTTTTCTAGTTCTGCTCGAGGGCTTACTCTTGCTCAAAAGATTTGCTTGACAAGAAACCTGCGAAAAAGGAAAATCGATGAGCAGGATGCCTTGGGAGAGTGCGCGAGCCACGCCCGGGAGACCAAGACCGAGCGTCCTTGCAGGAGGCGCATCAATGAATGAAACATTGCGAGCCACGCTGGAACAGGCCCACAAGATACTTCACATGGAAGGCCTCGCGGAGGACTCGAGTCGAGGCCACGTCACTGTCCGCGGCGAAGGTGGCCTGGTTTACATCAAGCCTTGGGGCATGGGATTTGAGAGCGTGAAGGCTGGAGAGTTCCAGGGGGTCGATCTGGACGGAAATCTCCGGGAGGGTCAAGGGAAGATGCATTCGGAAAGGTTCCTGCACCTCCAGATCTACCGGAAAAGGAAGGATGTGGCCAGTGTTGTTCACGTTCATCCCCACTATGCTATCCTTCTCTCCTCCGTGTTCAAAGGAAGGATCAGTGTGGTCAGCCAGCATGGCGTGAGGTTTATCGGAAAGATACCCTTTCATCCCTCCGCGGGGCTGATCCAGACAAAGAAACTGGCAACCGAGCTTGCTCTGAAACTTGGCGAGAAGCCGGTGGTGCTGATGAAGAATCACGGGATTACAGCCGCTGGAAACTCGATCGAAGAAGCGGTCATCCTGGCCATCCACTTCGAGCAGGCGGCAAAGGACCACCTGCTTGCAAACCTGTTCGGTAAGCCGAGCGGGATGTCCCCCGGCGAGGCGAAGAAACTGGCCGCCAACAACTACGCCGCCGCCCAGTTAAAAATGCAGTGGGACTATTACGTGGAAAAACTGAGCCGTACGGCGGGCAAGCCTGAAGGCCTTGCAGGTGCTGCCATCGGAAACCGATAGCCGAATAAATCATTCACCAAATTTCATATCGGCTGCGCGTCAAGAGGATAAAAGGCCATCGACAATTTCTTGATGAAGGCGCCGGCCGGCGTATTGGCAATAGCTCCGTCTTCACCAATCGCAAAGAATTTTCCGGTCGTTCTCATCTGATCCCAGTTATAGAAGAAGACCGTAGAGACGGGCAGACCGAATTCGCGAAAGGTAAAGATGTATTGATTATCGTCGAACTTGTAGACGGTAGCGAAGTCGACATCGCCTTCACCGCGCAGCGGTCCTACGATGCATTGCCAGGCATAGCGCTCAGAATTCAGGTAGATATGTTCGAAACATTGCCCGGGGCTGTAAAAGTAAAGTCCGCGCAAGCCGATTAGATCGCGCGTTGGCGCCGGTTTGCGCCCTGTTGGCGGAATTGCCGTATCACCGAGCACGCCGGGTGAGAATTGATGGACTGCCCGGGGCTCCTTGCCGACATCGCCTTCGCGCATAATAGTGCGGATCCCGAGCACTTGCCGTGTTCGGGTGTTAGTTATAAAAGTCTGCGACTCACGGGGTTGACGGGCAAAGGTCATGTCGACAAAATAGGTGTACGGCGCTACTTCCACCACCTCGCACCAATCCGTGCCGCCCTCATTGCCGCCTTGCCAGACGACCTTGTTGCGGTCGGTGAACTCGAGATCGAAGGATACCCCCGAGTCGAGCGTGATCTTCATCGTCTGATTCACGAGCGCCGCTGTTTGTGGAAGACGGTTGACCGTCATTTCCGACGCGTAGTCTTCATACTTGTAATTCGTTTCACCCTCTTGCTGTGGCATTGTGCACCTTCCTTGAATAATAGTTTGTTAAGATTGTTATCAACAGCAATGGTACGCCAAGCCGGTTTTTCCGACATCTTACCCTTGATCGGAATATATAGCAACAATAAATCTTGCCATGAGATGCACGCATTTCTTGCTGAGGTGGCCCTTGGTCCATGGCATAGACAAGAGCCGACTCCGTTGCTCGCAATGTGATAG
>DATJBN010000272.1:0-4350 GCA_035515335.1 Syntrophales bacterium
AAAAGGTTGGAGAAACTGGAAAAAGACATAGAGAATAAAACGAAATGCACCAAATCCTGAGTGCAGGACAATATCAGAATCCAAAGGTACGGAATATTTGTATTTTGAATTTGTTTGGAAGGAAAGTATCAGGATTAGGAATTGCAAGGATTTAGTATGAATATTCACCCTACAGCAGTTTTATCTACGGAGGCCCACATCGAGGAGGGAGTCGAGATCGGCCCCTATACGGTCATAGGGCCCGATGTATATATCGGAAAGAAAACCGTTATTGGACCTCATGTGGTAGTTGATGCCCATACCGATATTGGAGAAGGGTGCCGCATCTTTCAATTTAGTTCAATCGGGGCGGCGCCTCAGGATCTGAAATTCAAAGGGGAAAAGACCCGGGTCATTATCGGGAACAACAATACAATCAGAGAATATGTGACCATCAACCGGGCCACATCTGCAGATATTGGTGTAACCATCATAGGAAATAACAACCTCCTGATGGCTTACTGCCATGTGGCGCACAATTGTAAACTGGGGAATAATATCGTTATGGCCAATGCTGCCAATTTGGCCGGCCATATAAATGTGGAAGATTATGCTATCATCGGTGGGTTAACAGGCATCCATCAGTTCACACGTATAGGAGCTCACTGCATCATCGGCGGTGCTTCCGCTGTCTCCAAGGATGTTCCCCCTTTTGTCATGGCCTCCGGAAACTTTGCAAAGCTATATGGTCTCAATGTTATAGGACTGAAGCGCCGAGGTTTCAAAGAGGAAACTATACAGGCGCTGAAAAAGGCCTACAGGATCATGTTCAGGTCATCCCTTCTTCTTACCGAAGCAACCGCCAAGGTAAAAGCAGAGGTTGCCGATATTCCGGAGGTGAGGCAGTTCGTTGAGTTCATCGAAACCAGATCGTCGCGGGGGATCTCAAGATAGATCTAAGGCCCGATGGTTTTGAAAGGCTGCCTACTGAGTTCGGAACGATAGTTGTCCATTCGCACTAGGTAAAGCAACGACGTCTTAGAATTCATTATCTCGTCTGCCATATGAAAGAAATCAGAATCGGCGTTGTGGGTATCGGTCACTTAGGTAACTACCACCTGCAAAAATACCGCGAGCTCTCAAATTGCCGGATTATCGGTGTAGCGGACATCAAAGAGGAGCGCGCCCGGAAGGCGGCCGAAATGTATGAATGCCTTGCTGTGTCCGATCACCGCAAGCTGATAGGTTCGGTCGATGCAGTCAGCATTGCCGTTCCGACCATATCCCATTACCGGATCGCAAAAGACTTCTTGGAAGCGGGCATTGACATCCTGCTCGAAAAACCTATTACGACGACAATCGAGGAGGCCGACAAGCTCATAGCCATTGCCGAGGCAAAGAGACTGATATTTCAAATAGGATTGCTTGAACGATTTAATCCGGCAATCGTCGCGCTGAGAGAGGTTATCGGGAAACCTCTTTTCATTGAGACCCACCGCCTTCACCCATTTTTCGAACGCGGCACGGATGTGGAGGTCATTCTTGATCTGATGATCCATGATCTCGATATTATCCTTCACTTCGTTAAGTCGCCCGTCAAGAATGTGGAAGCCGTCGGCGTATCGATCCTGTCGGATAAGGTGGATATCGCCAACGCGAGGATAACATTTGCTTCCGGTTGCGTAGCCAACGTAACCGCCAGCAGAGTAACGGGAAAGACAATGCAGAAGATTAGATTCTTCGGGCTTGAGGGTTATCATGCAGTCGATTACGGAGAGCGCGAATTGGTCTCTCTCTGCAGAAAAAACTGCGCTGGAGGAAAGGTTGAAATCAGCGCAAACCCCGTGGAAGTCAAAATCCTTGATCCCTTGGAGGAAGAGATTCGTTCGTTTATTGAAGCGGTTATAAGCCGGAATCAGCCGCCTGTCACAGGAAAGGAGGGAAGAGACGCCTTAGAATTGGCTCTTCTCATCGCCGAAAAGGTAAAACTATCGCAGGAGTTGCTTCCATGATACCCACGGTTGACCTTAGGAGACAGTACAAGAATCTAAAAGCGGAAATCGACGCAGCCATACAGGGCGTGCTTGACAACGCTCAGTTCATCTTAGGGCCAAACGTAGCAGAGCTGGAAAAAGAGATAGCTCAATATCACCGTGTCTCACATGCCATCGGTGTTGCGAGCGGAACCGATGCCCTCCTCCTGTCTCTCAGGGCCTGTGGAATCGGAGCCGGCGACGAGGTCATCACCACTCCCTTCACCTTCATCGCCACAGCGGACGTCATATCACTTCTATCCGCAACACCCATCTTCACAGATATAGCCAGGGACACATTCAATATTGACCCCGGCAAGATAGAAGAGAAGATTACGAGAAAAACCAAGGCAATCATCCCGGTACATCTATTTGGCCACCCCGCGGATATGGATCCGATCTGCGCCCTGGCCGGGAAATATAACATCAGAGTCATTGAGGACTGCGCCCAGGCTTTTGGGGCGACATACAAAGGGGAAAAAGTTGGGACGCGGGGTGACTGCGGGTGCTTTAGCTTCTTTCCGAGCAAGAATCTGGCCGGCTATGGGGACGGGGGCATGATTATCACCGGCAACGAGGGTTTGGCAAAAAATTTGCGCCTCCTCCGAAACCACGGGAGCGCAATGAAATACCATCATGCGACTCTAGGTTATAACAGCCGTCTTGACGAGATACAGGCGGCCATCATCCGCGTCAAGATGAAAAAGATTGAAGAATTCAATGACAGACGACGCATTAATGCAGACATGTACAGAGCGCTCATCAAGAGGGATGATATCACCCTCCCCGTTGAGCTGCCTCTTTGCAAGCATGTATATCATCAGTTCACTATCCGCTCAAAAAACAGGGATGGCGTCATCAAGGCTCTGCAAAATGAGAATGTCTCCTCAGCGGTATACTACCCTGTTCCTCTCCACAGGCAGGAGGTATTCACAAGCCTGAATATCCGCACGGAGGGACTCACAAACAGTGAGATATGCGCCAGAGAGGTACTCTCCTTGCCTATGTTCCCCGAGCTGGAAAAAGGGGAGATAGAGCACATAAGCAATGTGATCAACCATGCACCCTGAAATATCCCGCCTCAAAGATAGAAGAGATAGAGAAGCTGCAAGCAAGAAACAAATCATGATTGTGGCAGGGGAGGCCTCGGGAGACCTCCATGGGGGAAACCTCGTCAAGGCGATGCACAAAATTGATCCGGAAATAAGATTCTATGGTGTGGGGGGCAGAAATTTGAAGGCGGCTGGCGCAGAGCTGACAGCTGACGCTGCAGAAATGGCTGTCGTGGGACTTACCGAGGTAGTTTCAAAACTGGGGTTCATCCTGAAAGTCTTGGCACAACTGAAGGCATCACTAAAGGCAGACCGTCCCGATCTTCTTATCCTCATTGATTACCCGGATTTCAACCTTCCTCTGGCCAGGGCGGCGAAGAAATATGGCATAAAGGTATTTTACTATATCAGCCCTCAAGTATGGGCATGGCGAAGAGGAAGAATCGGGAAGATCAAAGAAATCGTCGACAGAATGGCCGTGATTCTCCCGTTCGAGGCCGAACTCTACAAGGACGCCGGTGTTGATGCAACCTTCGTCGGGCATCCCCTCCTGGACGTCGTCAGGACGAAATATTCCCGCAAGGAGGCGCTTGTCAAGTTCGATCTCCGTGAAGGGGTGACAACGGTGGGAATTCTGCCCGGAAGCAGGCAGTCAGAGGTGATTAGACTCCTTCCTGTAATGCTCGGGGCAGCGGAGATCATCCAGGAAAGAATCAAGCCCGTGCAATTTGTGCTGCCTCTTGCCGATACACTTGATATTGCTTTCATCTCACAGATAATTGCAAAATATCCTGTAGCCGTGAGACTTATCCCCAATGAAGTTTATGATGTAATCGGTTGTACGGACGTGGCCATGGTTGCATCGGGAACGGCCACACTGGAGACGGCCCTGATGGAAACCCCCATGGTTATCATCTATAAGGTGTCTGCGCCTTCCTACTATGTGGGCAGGATGGTCATCAATGTTGACCACATCGGTCTCGTCAATATCATTGCCGGAAAGGAAATAGTCCCCGAGTTGATCCAGTTTGAGGCAAGCCCGGAGAAGATAGCGTCAGCGGTCATCGACATTCTCGCAATCAAGGGGCGGAAGGAAGATATAAGAGCAGAATTACAGAAAATCAGAGGTATGCTGGGAAGCCACGGTGCGGCAGAAAGGGTTGCCCACCTGGCATATGATATGATAAACATTAAACACTGATTGCGAAACGAATCCGGATCCGGATACTGATTCTATTATGGTATAAATTTTTGAATTCGGTAGCGAGCGCATTCCTCGTAGCTTA
>DATJBN010000273.1:0-16493 GCA_035515335.1 Syntrophales bacterium
GCGGGACAGGATTACATCGCCGTGAATATAGCCGATTTTTCTATGGAGGTAGTGGAAGAGGGGAGGTCGGTCATGACGATGCGCATCATCGCAGGGAAGGATAAACAGCGAAGCTGCGTTTTGAGTGCAAAAATGACCTACCTGGAGTTGAACCCTTTCTGGAGGGTGCCGGACAGCATCGCCGCGAAGGAGATACTGCCAGAGATAAAGAAGGATCCAGGCTACCTCGCAAAGAAGAACATGAAGGTGTTCGGGGACTGGAGCGACAACGCGAAGGAGATAGATCCTATTAAGGTCAAATGGTCCCGTGTGAATGCCGGCAATCTCACCCATAAGTTCCGCCAGGAGCCGGGTCTTTCGAATCCGCTGGGAAGGATTAAATTTATCTTTCCCAATGAGTGCGAGATATACCTTCATGACACACCTGCAAGGCACCTCTTCGCAAAGGCGCGCAGGGATCTCAGTCACGGCTGTATACGCGTGGAAAGGCCGGTTGAACTTGCGACGTATCTCCTGCGAAACAAGGAAACGTGGACGCAAAAGAAGATTCTTGCGGAGATAAAGAAAGGCAAGAGACAGGTGGTCATGCTTCCGGAGCCCGTAGATGTCCATGTCTTTTACGGCACGGCATGGGTGGATCGTGAAGGGGTACTGCAATTCCGCAACGACATCTACCACGCCGACGAGATTCCTTACGATATCCCGGTCAGGACGGTGCGGGGAGACTGAATGAATGATCAATTAATGGCCAAGATCAGGAATGCACCGGGATCCCCCGGCGTATACCTGATGAAGGATGAAAACGGCAGGGTCATCTACGTAGGCAAGGCCGGCAATCTGAGAAACCGTGTCAAGAGCTATTTCGGCGGGAAGGACAGTCGGACGATGGTTTCCTTTCTCACCGAAAAGATCAGCGATGTGGAGTTTATAGTTACGGAAACGGAGAAAGAAGCCCTCATCCTAGAGAATAATCTGATCAAGGAGCACAGGCCTCGCTACAACGTCATCTTCAGGGATGACAAGACTTATTACAACATAAGGATCGATCCGCGGACGGCGTTCCCGCGTTTCGAACTCGTGAGAAGGCCGAAAAAGGACGGAGCCCGTTATTTCGGTCCGTACCCGTCGAGCGCCGCTGCAAAAGAGACCCTCCATTTTGTCCAGTCCGTCTTTCGTCTCCGTACCTGCAGGGACAGGGAAGTGACCGCCAGGAAGAGACCCTGTCTTGAATTTGAAATCAACAGATGCCTCGCCCCGTGCACGGGAATGATCGACAGGGAATCCTACGAGGAATTGGTGAATGACAGCATTTCATTCATGGAAGGAAGAAAGAACAAGCTTATCGCCGAGCTCGGCCTTCGCATGAGGGACGCCTCGGAGGACATGCGTTTTGAAGAGGCGGCGCTGCTCAGGGATAAGGTTGCGTCGATTCGCGCGACGCTGGAGAAACAGAAGGTAGTTTCTGGTTTCGTGAAGGACTGCGACGTATTCGGTTTGTATCGTGAAGGAAACCTGACAGAGATCTGCATTCTGCATGTGAGAAAAGGCATGATCATGGGGAAGAAAGCCATTCCCCTCATCAGGATAAGGAGCGAATCTTCCGAGATACTCTCGTCTCTCTTGAAGCAATACTATGACGCCGCGTACATACCGGATGAAATAGTCATTCCAATCGACATTGATGATAGGTCCGTTATGGCGGAGTGGCTCGCGGACAGAAAAGGCAAAGGGGTCTCCATAACAAAACCGAAAAGAGGTCAGGCTGCAGAGCTCGTCAAAATCTCAGAAGAAAATGCCAGGAGCACATTTGAAATCGAGAGGCACACGGCTCCGGTGGAGGAAACACTCAAGCTGCTCGCTAAAGAACTCAAACTGAAGAACAGGCCCCGGAAAATAGAGTGCTTTGATATTTCCAACATCTCGGGCAAATATGCGGTTGGTTCGATGGTGACTTTTCTGGACGGGGAAAGGTGGAAGCAGGGTTACAAGCGCTTCAGGATCAGGACAGTTCCCGGTGCCGATGATTATGCGATGATGTATGAGGTCTTAAAGAGGAGATATAGGGATAAAGAGGATCTTCCAGATCTGATTCTCGTGGACGGTGGGAAGGGGCAGCTGGGTGTCGCTCTTGCCGTCATTGCCGATTTAAACATAAAGGGAGTTGATGTTGTCGCCTTCGCGAAGGAGCCGAAAGGTAAGCGGCCGGAAAAGGGAGAGGACCGTGCATATGTTGTGGGAAAGAAGGACCCTGTTTATCTTTCCAGATGGCCGGCAGCACTTTTCCTTCTACAGAGGGTGAGGGATGAAGCGCACAGATTTGCCCTCGCTTATCACCGGCAATTAAAAAGGAAGGAGAACTTCCGATCTCATCTGGATGAAACTGCGGGCATCGGGAGGAAGAAAAAAGAGGCTCTGCTAAAATTCTTTGGCGATACCGAAAGGATCAGATATGCGTCGCTGGAAGAGCTGCAGGAAGTTCATGGTATCGGCAGAAAGACAGCCGCCAAGATCTATGCCTCTCTCAGGGCACAGGAAGAGGCTGTGAGTTGATGAGCTTCCTTTCCCTTCTCGCTGTTGCAGTAGGCCTGGGCACGGATGCCTTCTCGGTCGCTCTGGGTGTCGGTGGGAGCATCAGACCTGTCTCATGGGCCGCCGTCCTCAGGCTTTCATCCTTCTTCGGGTTATTCCAGCTTGTCATGCCTGTACTGGGATGGCTTGCCGGGGTATCGGTTACGACCGTTGTTGCCGGCTTCGGCCACTGGATTGCTTTCGGACTTCTTGTTCTAGTAGGCAGTAAGATGATTGCCAGTTCATTCAATGGCAAGGAAAAAATTCGCTCCGTTGATCCTACCAAGGGACTTTCTGTTGTGATATTGTCCATTGCCACGAGCGTAGATGCCCTGACTGTGGGCGTGAGCTTTGCTTTCCTCAAGATACCCGTTCTGTATCCGAGCGTCGTCATTGGCGCCGTTGCTTTCTTGATGACTGCGTGCGGAATGGTTTTTGGTGAGAGAATGGGGAAAATTGCCGGTAGAAGGGCGGAAGTGATAGGCGGCATTTTGTTGATTGGCATTGGCATAAAAATTTTGATCGGCCAGACGGCATAGATTTAGGAGGTACAGAATTTTGGAATCCGTGTACTACACCTTGTCGGTGACAGATTTCGGCGAAGTTGGAATAGTCTGGAGAAGCAAAGGTGAGAACCCAACCGTTGTTAGAATTGTCCTTGTCCCGTCAGGAAAGAAGTCAGGTGATCTGATCAAATGCTCTTTCCCCGGGGCGGCCCTGCGGTACCACAAGGGGATAGATGAACTATGCAGGACAATCCGACGTTGGGAGACAGAGGCGGATGTTACCTTCCCGCGGCAGATTCTTGACATGAAGCTGGGCACTGAGTTTCAGAAAAAGGTTCTCAGGGAGACTATGAAAATCCCTAGAGAACGGGTAAGCACCTATGGGCGGCTTGCGGACAGAAGCCAGGCCCAAGGAGGTGCGAGGGCGGTGGGGAACGTGATGGCGACGAATCCTTATCCTCTCTTTATTCCCTGTCACCGCGTGATTCGGAGCGACAGAACTCTGGGCGGTTTCGGAGGCGGTTTGGAGATGAAGAAATCACTTCTTAGAATGGAGGGCGTTGCTTTCGATGCAAGGGGGAGGGTCTATCCGGAATTCATCCTCTGAAGGAGAGAACTGCATCAGCTGTGAGTGTCCTACTTTCTCTGCTCCCTTACCACGACGAGATTATCACGGTGGATAATTTCATCGTAATCTTTGTAACCCAGAACCTGTTCGATCTTGGCCGTCTTGAGCCCCATTATTTTTCTGATCTCGGATGAGCCGTAATTTACAAGGCCCTTGGCCAGCAGCTCTCCTTTAGCATCAACGCAGGTAACCGGATCGCCTACAGAGAACTCACCCTCAACGCCGGACACCCCTGAAGGCAGCAGGCTCTTCCCTTCCTTCAACAGGGCATCCCTCGCGCCGTCGTCGAGATACAGTTTGCCCCGTGATTTGAGCGTGAAGGCTATCCAGTGTTTTCTGCTCTTCAAGCGATCACTGGCGGGCAGGAATAATGTCCCGATTTCCTTACCGGCAAATATCTCGTGCAGAACCCCCTTCTTCTTGCCCGGCGCTATAACACACGGAACCCCGGACGAGGTTACGGTCCTGGCGGCAATGACCTTGCTCTTCATGCCCCCCAGACCGATAGGAGACGTATCATCCGTTGCCGCCGATTCCACCTCTGGAGTGAATTCCTCTACCAGAGAGATCAGTTTCGCCTTCACCGATCCCGTCGGGTTTCGGTCGTAAAGTCCCTCGGTGCTGGTGAGATTGATGAGGAGCTGCGCGTCCATTATGTTCGTCATCATCGCCGCGAGGCTGTCGTTGTCGCCGAATTTTATTTCATCGATGGCCACGGAATCATTTTCATTGATAATGGGGACAACCTCCCAGTCGATGAGCGTTGAAAGCGTGTTGCGGACGTTCAGGTACCTTTTCCTGTCCGTTAGATCACTCATGGTGAGAAGTATCTGGGCCACGAAGATCCCGTATTTTCCGAACGCATTCGAATATACGCGCATGAGCCTGCTCTGCCCGATTGCGGCTGCTGCCTGCTTCTGGGGCATGCTTTTGAGCTTGCCGGTTATGCCCATTCTGTGTTTTCCTGATGCAATTGCGCCTGAGGTAACGATCACAATCTGGTATCCCGACTTTCTCAGTTGTGCCATCTCGTCAACCAGCTGCTCGATTATCTGAAGATCGAGGCCGTTCTCGCCAGTCAGCACGGCGCTCCCGATCTTGATCAGGACGCGCTTGATGTTGGCAAAGGTTTCTCTTCTCGTCATGTCTCTAAATCATTTCTTTGCGTACAGTATTCTTGCGATTTCATTGAGCACGCGGTCGACCCCTTCCCCTGTTGCTGCCGAAAACGCCAATACATTTATGCCCCTTCCAGCAAATATGTCAAATTCTTTTTTAATCCGTTCCCTGACTTGCGGAAGATCGATCTTGTTTATCGCAACTACCTGGGGTTTTTCAACAAGCAACGGGCTGAAGAGGGC
The DNA here is from genome assembly GCA_035515335.1 of Syntrophales bacterium. GTDB lineage: Bacteria > Desulfobacterota > Syntrophia > Syntrophales > UBA2185 > Fen-1135. The sequence continues at coordinate 5,064 of DATJBN010000273.1, forward strand.
AAGTTCGTGATTGACGGTCTCGTAATCCTTCCATGCATGAACTTCCGGCTCGCCCGATATGTCAAGGACATGGAGGAGAACGGAGGTCCTCTCAACATGCCGGAGAAACCGCGTTCCCATTCCCGTTCCCTCGTGCGCACCCTTGATCAGTCCGGGTATATCGGCTATCACGAAACTCCCAGAGTCGCCGTATTTCACGACCCCCAGATGGGGAACCAGCGTGGTAAACGGATAATCGGCAATCTTGGGTCGCGCCGCAGAGACCCTGGATATGAACGTTGATTTTCCTACGTTCGGCAACCCGATGATGCCGACATCGGCAAGGAGTTTCAGTTCCAGCGTTATCTGGCGCTCCTCGCCCTTCACGCCTTCCTGTGCATAGCGAGGCGCCTGATTTGTTGCCGTGGCGAACCACGCATTGCCCTTTCCGCCAGCGCCTCCTCTGGCGACGACAACGGTCTCTCCATCGTTTGTGAGGTCAGCGATAATCCCTCCGGTTTCCGAATCCTTTATTAATGTACCCGTAGGAACGGTGATTACCACTTCTGCCGAATCACGGCCCGTCATGTTGGAACCCTTTCCGTGTCCGCCGTGTTTCGCGCGGTGATGCTGTTTGTATTTGAGATCAAGGAGTGTCTTGTGACTCTGGGAAGCGCGTATGATTATGTCACCCCCCTTACCGCCGTCACCACCGTCCGGTCCGCCGCGGGGCACGAACTTTTCCCTTCTGAAACTTACACAGCCGCGACCTCCGTCGCCAGCCTTCACGTATATTTTTGCTTCATCAATGAACTTCATGTGAAGTTTGTCAAAAAAAAAGAGGCACTTTATCAAGTGCCTCAAAGGAACTTACATACTTTAAATAAGATTCCCGGCCAACCACATTCTGGCCCTTCAGGTCCGTCTTATAATTTGCGGACGTTCACGGCGGCCTGTCCCTTGTGATCTTGTTTTACCGTGAACTCAACACGTTCTCCCTCTGCTAAGCTGCGAAAACCCTCCCCATCAATGGATGTGTAGTGAACAAAAACATCCTCCCCTGATTCCCGTGAGATAAAACCATACCCCTTCTTGTCGTTAAACCATTTAACAACGCCGGTTTCACGCTCGTCCATTTTTCCAAAAGCCTCCTCTTTATTTGAAAGCTGGCTACGAAGCATAAACGCTTACTTTTGTTCTTTTCTTATCCAGCCTTTCATACATCACAACGCCGTCAATCTTGGAAAAAATCGTATAGTCTTTGCCCAACCCCACATTATTGCCCGGATGGATCCTCGTTCCCACCTGCCGGACGATGATTGTGCCCGCATTTATCCTCTGGCCACCGAAGGCCTTGACGCCCCTTCTCTGGGCATTGCTGTCCCGGCCATTCCGGGAGCTTCCCTGTCCTTTTTTGTGTGCCATGATGCGCCTCTAAATGGAAATTTCCTTTATCTTCATTCTGGTCAGCTTCTGGCGGTGCCCCGTTTTTTTCTTGAAGCCTTTTCTTCTTTTCATCTTGAAGACATTCAGCTTGGCCGCTTTCACCTGATCGATAATCTCGCCCTCAACATGTGCGCCTTTAAGGAAAGGCGTACCTATTCTCACTTCGCCGTCACCGGATACAAAGAGAACCTCGTCGAAAACAACGGTTTCTCCTTTTGAGCCTTTTAACTTTTCGACCGAAACAATATCTCCCGGTGAGACTTTATGTTGTTTTCCGCCTGTTTTTATAACCGCATACATAAAATAGAACCCTTCATTGGAGTTAGAAGCGCACTTTAGCGAAAAAAATTGCGATTTGTCAACATAATTTATTAGCTTGGGAAGTTTTCTCAAATATCTCGGAATTTTCCATGAGATAATCACAATTTTCGGAGATAGTGGTTTCAGTAATTATCGACTCTCACCGGTCGGGCCATACTTGTATGAGTTTTTCTGCATATCCCTGTACTTTGAGACGGCAAAACTCCGAGGAAATGTGGACCTCCCCAGATACCCCAGTGAATTTTTTTTGAAGTTCGTAAGCAACTCTTGAAATACAGAGTCTTTGTCCTTATCCTTCACAAAGGTGCGTTCTTTCTTGTATTCGAAGAAGATCTCCGACCCGAGGATTCTTCTTACTGTCTCGAACTCGTCTTGGCCTGTAAAATATGACGGCTCAAGAGGAACCTTGACCGTAATTACAAGGGAAACCTTTGTCGTGTCCGATGCAATCGGGATTGATTTATCCCACACTGCCACCGTAAGCCCGTTTTGCAGGAGTATTTCTTCCACAAGATTCATAGAAAACTATTATCATCTTTATACTTGACCTGCAATTCCATTCCTCATATATAAAATGTGCAAAATATCTGAAGAGCAATCAAAGATTATCTCTGTATGTGTGATAATCAGTTTATTCATCTCTGTCAGCCGGACGAAGACAAATCGTGCGGGGCATGTTGCGGACTGTATAACTATGCAGTCAGCACGAAGGATTCACTGTCCAGACGATTGAGAGAAAGAACAAACGTCTTCCGCGAGACGGTTAAATGTCAGAACGATTTACCGGCCTTTTCACAGACCGTAAAGCTATCCGAAGATACGCGGAAGTTATATGATGTCATCTATTGCTGTGAATATTTAGGGTTCCTCGATGACGGGGAAAGAAAGGTGGGGTGTCTCCTCCATCCGTGTCAGAACGGTGGAGAGGATTTAAGGGAGATTTCCTTCTATGGCAGGGAACTGTGCCACGGACACGTGTGTCCGAGTTATCATTACCTGTCATGGGAGGAGAAGCTGGCCCTGATAAATATTACAGATGACTGGTACCTTTATGGCCTCTGTGTTACCGACATCGATCTGGTCAAATCCTATTTTCGCCTGATCAGCGAGAGGATCTGCGAGGTGCCACGGCCGGCAAGACTAAAGGAGGGAGATCTGCGGGATACAGCGCTCAACTTTTTCTCCTTCAAGATATCCTGGCCGTTTCGGTCGGAAGCCGCAAATCGCTTCGGCAAGTATTATTTCGACGGTTCGGAGTATATGATTAATCGGATCGATTATGGTGCGCTTGGCTGCGAGGGATCTCGATTCAATAGCATATTCTTAAGCCTCGCATCGGAGTTTCGTAACGGGGATGAACTCATGAAAGGAGAGAGACTGATAGAATCAAGCATTGAAGAATTTGTGCGCGCCTACCGGCAATAGTGCTGATGTCCGGAAAAACAATCTGCGTTTTGAAAATTCTTTTTTGGAACAGAGAGGCATATGAGCGAAGCAAAAAGAGAGATCCTTATTGCCAGGAAAGACATTGACAGGCGGGTTCGGGAACTGGCAAACCTCATTTCCAGCGATTACCGGGGGGCCGATCTGATTATCATAGGAATTCTTAAAGGCGCATTCGTATTTATGGCTGATCTGATCCGCTACCTGAGTATTCCGTGTCAGATAGACTTTGTCAGGCTGGCAAGTTACGGTGCGGGGACCGTGAGTACCGGCAATATCGCAATCTCGAAAGATATAGAAACGTCGATAGAGGGAAGGGATGTTCTTGTGGTAGAGGATATCTTAGACACGGGTCTCACTCTCTCCTCCCTTGTAGAACGGCTAAAGAAGAGGGCTCCACGGTCACTCCGGGTCTGTGTGTTCCTCGACAAAAAAGAGAGAAGAAAGGTGCCATTCGAAGCCGAGTATGTGGGTTTTGACATCCCGGACCGATTCGTCATAGGATACGGACTTGACTTCAATGAGATGTATCGATTCCTGCCCGATGTCTGTGTGCTGGAAGGGAATTAAAGAATTTACCGCTTATTGGAGGGCATATGATAGCGCAATGCAAGATCTGTCAAACGAGATTCAGGCTTGACGATGCACTGATTGAGGGAGAGGGGATCTGGGTTAGATGTAACCAGTGCAAGAATGTCTTCTTTCTCGGGAGTCCAGCCGGAAAGGCGGAATCATCGGGTGAGAAAGCGAAGGCCGAAGTGGTGGAGAGGGTGAAGGAACCAGCATTACAAACCAAGAGAGAAACAGCGGAGTCATCGCAGTACGTGAAATTGCCCGAGGATATTGAAAAGGAGGTTGAGGATATCGCTGCTTCAGGAGATAAGCGAGAAATTACCCGGGAAAAAGAAGAAAAAGGACAGATCTCATCCAGAGGAAGACAGCTCGTCTATTTACTTGTCGTGCTTCTGCTGGGGGGCGCCTACTTCGCCTTCTTCGCCGACACGGGCTGGCAGACAGCTTTTGACAAGCTGTTCGGCATAAACAAGAAGACGGAAGAGGTGGGACCGGCGCAGGTTGAGCTCACGGATGTGAGACAGCGCATGGTGAATAACGTGACGTTGGGCACTATCCGTGTTCTTGAGGGCAATGCAATCAATCGTTCCCCATTTCCCATGACGAGGATCAAAATCAAGGGCGAGATTACGGACGCCTATACGGTGGTATTGGGCGTGAAGGAATCCTATTGCGGCAACCTGCTGAATGCCGATGAGCTTGCAACTATGACGGAGGATCAAATCCAGAAGGAACTGTCCAATCCTCAGGGGAGCGACGTGTCGAATGACAGGGTCCTCCCTCAGGGACAGATTCCTTTCATGATAGTGTTTACGCGTGAGCCGGCAGGCGTTGTGAAGACATTTGCTATTCCTTCGGTCGCAGAACGCCTGTTGCCGTGATGAAGCCGGATACATTGTCATCGCGCCCGGGCGCTGTTTAATTCGTCCTTCGTGATTGTCCCCTCCCGCAGGATGACAGGGGAATCGGCGGTTACATCAATTATGGTGGAGCCTACGCCTCCCGGCGTATTCCCTCCATCAACAATCGCGTCTATCCGGTCTCCAATCTCTTCGGCAACTTGGAGGGCAGCAGTGCATTCCGGCCCGCCCGAGAGATTGGCGCTCGTTGCCGTTATGGGGCGGCCCAGCTTCCTTGCCAGCGCGGTTGCTACCGGATGGCTGGAGAGGCGGATGCCTATCTTGCCCGTGCCAGCTGTCAGGAGACCCGATAATTCTTTTCGAGCCCGGAATATGATCGTCAGGGCGCCGGGCCAGAATCTTTCCATCAGATCGAGTGCCGATGCCGGAACATCTTCTACCAGCCCTTTCACTTCCCGGGTGTCGCCTATTATGATGGAAAGGGGGTTTCTGAAATTTCGTCCCTTGATCATGAATATCTTCTTTACCGCCTCCTCATTTTGTGCGTCGGCTCCGAGGCCGTAGAAGGTCTCCGTGGGATAGGCAATGACTCCTCCTGCCTGAAGAATCGATGCGGCCTTTCCGATCACCGACTCATCTGGTTTCCGGCCATCCGTCTTCAAGACTTCTCGCATGACAGGCGTTCCTGCTTCTTTTCGACGTCCTTCGCCATACGCCCGATGAAGGTGCGCAGTCTTTTTTTGAGGTCGTCATCTTCTAGGGACAAGATTCTTACAGCGAGCAACGCTGCGTTCTTTGCCCCCGCCTTACCGATGGACATTGCGGCTACCGGAATGCCGCCGGGCATCTGTGCGGTGGAGAGCAGGGCATCCATCCCACCGAGCGGCGTTGCATCGATCGGCACGCCGATGACGGGAAGCAGTGACTGGGATGCAATCACGCCGGCCAGATGCGCCGCCGCACCTGCGCCCACGATGATGACCTTAATTCCTCTTCGCGAGGCATTCTTGGCGAACGAAGAAGTCCTCTCCGGGGAACGGTGGGCGGAAGTGAGAAACACCTCGTGAGGAACTGCAAAATCGGCCAGCAGTTTAGTCGTTTCCGTCATTATGGGAAGGTCCGAATCGCTCCCCATCACAACGCTGACTACGGGCGCTTTCTTTCCCTTCATACGGTGAATCCTCCATATCAATAATGTCCACGAAGACAACGGGCAAGGCAAGCAAGAATAGTTTCGTTCTAAATCGAGCACGTAATGCAGTCCAAGAAAGAATCCCGTGCTCAGTGCCGGAAATGCCTTGTATCCGTGAACAGCATGGCCATGCCGTGCTCATCGGCTGCCTTTATCACCTCTTCGTCTCTTACTGAACCGCCGGGCTGGATTATCGCTGTAATGCCCGCGCCCGCCGCTATGTCGACGCCATCTCTGAAAGGGAAGAATGCGTCTGAGGCCAGAACGCATCCTTCTGTCGGCAGCTTGGCCTTCATTGCGGCGATCCTTACCGAGTCCACGCGGCTCATCTGTCCTGCGCCCACACCCACCAGTTGGTCCTTGGTTGCAAAGACGATAGCGTTCGATTTTACGTATTTCACAACCCTCCAGGCGAAGTCCAGGGCCTGGCACTCTTCGTTTGTTGGAGACCTTTTCGTTACCACGCGCACCTTCCTGATATCGAAATCATCGACGTCCCTTTCCTGAACAAGTAGGCCTCCCACGACCCGCCGGAAGTCAAAGCCGCGAGGCCTTGTCCCGGCAAGGGGGATCTCGAGGAGCCTCACGTTCTTCTTTGCGCTGAGGACGGCCATCGCATCCTCATCAAACCCGGGGGCGATGATCACCTCCAGGAATATCTTGGCCATTTCTTCGGCTGTCTTTCGGTCTATGCGCCTGTTTGCGGCGACGATGCCGCCGAAGGCAGAAACCGGGTCTGTCTCCATCGCCTTCGCGAAGGCTTCTGCGATATCGCCTCCGGAGGTGGCTGCGCCGCAGGGGTTGGCATGCTTGACGATGACCGTGGCGGGCAAGTCAAAATCGGAAACCATCTGCCAGGCAGCGTCACTATCCATAATGTTATTGTATGACAGCTCCTTTCCCTGCAATTGATGGGCTCCCGCGATTGCGGGCACCGGCTGCTCCGTCTCTCTGTAGAAGGCTGCGTGCTGATGAGGGTTCTCCCCGTAGCGGAGGTCCTGCGCCTTCTCGAACTGGACGGTGAAACTGTCCGGAAAATCTTTCTTCAGGCCGCCCGCACTTATGCCTGCAAGGTAGTTGGAGATGGCGCCGTCATATCTGGCTGTGAGCCGGAACACCTTTGCGGCGAGCTTGAAATTTGTTGCTTCCGAGATACACCCTTTCGTGTCCTTCATCTCTTTCAGGATTTCCGGGTAATCGGCCGGGTCAGTAACCACTGTAACGTATCTGTAATTCTTCGCTGCAGCCCGGAGCATAGTCGGACCGCCGATATCTATGTTCTCTATCGCCTCTTCGAGGGTGCAGTCCTTCCTTGCCACGGTATCTTCGAACGGGTAGAGGTTGACGACGACCATGTCGATCATGTCGATGCCGTGTTCCGCCACGGATTTCATGTGAGCCGCGCTGTTGCGTAATGCCAGGAGGCCGCCGTGTATCTTGGGGTGCAGCGTCTTCAGCCTGCCGTCCATCATTTCCGGGAATCCCGTGTAGTCGGATACATCGATGACACTTATTCCATTCGCCCGGAGCTGGGCTGCGGTTCCGCCGGTAGACAGTATCGTTACATTGAAAGCAGCAAGCCCGCGGGCAAACTCGATCATACCTTTCTTATCGGTGACGCTTATCAGTGCTCTCCCGATACTATTCATGTTCCTTTTGTTCTTCTCTTCGTTTATGGCGTTCACCATCTCATCTCCTTACCTGCTTCATGTGACTTATCCTCTTTTCGATCAATGGTTTCGTGCCGATATCGGGCCTGTGATCCACAGGGCCTTTGATACTGGAGGCTGCTCTCTCGGCTATCTCTTCCGCCCGCGAGAGACTGTCCGCTATGCCGACGGCACCTATGGCGCGGGATGTGCTCATATAAAGGCCGTCTTCCCTCTTGTCGACAGACGCATAGTAAAGGCGCGCCTGTCCCACATCTCCGACTTCGATCTTGGCCGAGGTAGATTTTGCATGAGGATGGTCCTTGGGAAGACCGTAACCCATGGGGACCACATACTTACAGACAGTGGCCTTCTTTTCGAACTCGATCTTTATTCTGTCCAGAGTGCCGTCAATGATCGCCTTTGCGACATCGACAAAGTCGGTCTTTAAGATGGGGAGTATATTCATCGCCTCAGGGTCTCCGAAGCGGGCGTTGTATTCAAGAAGCTTGATTCCCGACTTCGTTATCATAAATCCGCCGTACATGACGCCCTTGTAATACTCTCCGGTCTCCTTGTAGATGGCGTCCGCCACCTTCTGCGTGATCACGAGACCTTCGGAAACATCGGCCGCAGTCATGAAAGGCAATGAATGGTCTTCGCAAGAATACGACCCCATGCCGCCTGTGTTCGGCCCCTTGTCTCCCACAAACCGTCGCTTATGGTCCTGGACGGGCGGGGTTGAGACAACCGTCTTTCCGTCACACAGGCACTGCAGGGAGAATTCTTCCCCTTCCAGCCTTTCGTCTATGGTCACTCTACCGTGCTCCTTCAAAACCTGCTCACAGTATTGGAGTGCCTCTTGCTCCGTCTGGAAATGGTCCCCCTGAACCATTACCCCTTTCCCTCCGGTCAGCCCGTCAGGCTTGACCACGATGCCGGGGAGCTCAGACAGAAATTCTTTGATTCCTTTCATGTCCGTGAACGTCTTGAATTTCGGGTTCCCCGGGATATTGTATTTTTCGAGCAGATTTCTCGTGAAGGATTTCGAGGTCTCAAGACGGGCCAGGCTCCTTGTAGGACCTACTCCGGGAACGCCTATTTCTTTCAGGGCATCGACAATTCCCCTGTCGAGCGGGTCCTCAGGCCCCACGACGGCAAAGTCTACTCTGTTTCCCTTGGCAAAGGTGCATATTGCAGAGAGGTCACCGTAACCCCCGATTGATGTCTTTTCCGAAAGCGATGCTATCCCGGGATTATTCGACTTCATGAAAGAAAAAAGTTTTACCCCATGCCTGGACTTAACGACTGCCTCGGCGATAGCATGTTCACGGGCACCGTTTCCGATCAAGAGTATGTTAATCATGCCATTTCTCCTAAAATGGTTTTGTCAAAGGATCGTTTCATGCGAGAATTGCGCAACGCTCATTCCACGACATCAGGCTGCCGCACAAAATATCGGAAAATATCGTCCGCGTCAAACAAAACCAACCGGATATTTATGAATAGCCTATTCTTGAGGGAAGAAATTTGATAGGCTATTACATACGTATAGTTGCGGGCTTTACCTGCATATTATTCATGAACATTATGTTGTAGAAAATTGGAATACCTAATTACTATTAAGATCACGCTGCTGGTAACTCTTTTTTTATTGTCGGGTTTCTTTTCCTGCTCGGAGGCCGCTCTTTTCTCGCTCACACCCCTCCACCTGCACAAGATGAAAGAGGAACATGTCCCTTTTCACTCCTATGTGAACAGGCTCCTCGAACAGCCGAGGAGATTGCTCATTACGATACTCGTGAGCAACGAATCGGTAAATATCACGATATCCGTAATTGTGGCTTCCCTCTGTATTCGCTATTTCGGGGAAGACGGACACTGGGTAGCCGTTGCGGTGACGACCCCGGCGCTGCTTATTTTTGCGGAGGCGATTCCCAAGACTCTTGCTGTAATACGTCCGATATTATTTTCATCGCTTGTGTCGCCTCTTTTGATTCTGCTCTCCGGGATCGAACGTCCGATTGTCTGGATACTGGAAAGCGTATCAGGATTTGTTGTGTCCGTTCTTTCCGGAGAAAAGCCGCCTGACAAAAAGACGTTTACTGAGGATGAATTCAAGACGCTTGTTGATGTTTACCAGAAGGAGGGAGGTCTGGAAGAGGCGCAGCGCGACCTCATACACAGCGTATTCGCTCTGGCGGACAAGCCGATCTCGGAGATAATGATTCCACGAGTTGAGATGTTTTGTCTCCCCATATCTCTAGGCATGTCCGAAATGGAAGCTGAGATAATCAAAGCGAGACACACGAGGATACCGATCTATGGAACTGATCGTGATGACATACTGGGTATACTCTTCGCGAGGGACCTGATTGCCGGGATATCGGGCAAGGGTATCAGCATAGACAAGCTGTTAAGAAAGCCGTGGTTTGTTCCGGAAGTGAAGAGTGCAGCAAGCCTGCTTCGGGAATTCAAGTCAAGAAGGATTCAAATTGCCATAGTCGTCGATGAGTACGGAGGAGTCTCCGGGATGGTTACACTTGAGGACGTCCTTGAGAGTCTCTTTGAGGATATCTACGAGGACTATGGGCTTAAGGATAATCTCTGGCAGAAGGTTGATGAAAGAACATTTCTCGTATCCGGGAGAATGCCTGCAGAAGACTTGAACGCGCTGATTGGCATATCGATACCTGAGGACGAATTTGACACTGTTGGCGGTTTTGCCTTTCATCTCTTCGGCAAACTCCCCGCAAAGGGCGAAGAGGTTGCATTTGAGGATTATACATTTCGAGTAGAGAGAATGGGCAGGGCCAGAATCTTAAGCCTCCGGCTTGAGAGGAGGGAGGAGAAAAGTGAGGAGTAACCTCCTTTCCCTAATTCTTATATTATCCTGTATATGCTTGGAAGGTCTGTATTCCGGGGGCGAACTCGCCCTGGTGGCGTCAGATATCAACAAGGTCAGGCAAAGGGCAAACAAGGGTTCCCGGTCCGCACGCGTTGCCCTGAAACTCCTCGAGAGGCCGGCTTGGTTCCTGTCGACCACATTGAGCGGGACAGGGCTCTGCGTTGTGACGAGCACCTCGGTCGCCACCGCGCTTTTCATTTCGTTGTTCGGTTTGGCAAAGGGTCCGATGCTGGCTGTCATTGTCATGATCCCCACACTCCTCATCGCCGGTGAGATCATCCCCAAAAGCATCTTTCAGCAGCATGCAGAATCGGTTGCGGTCAGGTTATCATGGTTCATCTGGATTTCATCGTTGCTCTTGTTTCCCATAGTGTTCATTATTTCTATAATCTCGCGAGGTGCAATACGTATTTCAACAGGAGAGACGGGCATTGCTTCCTCTCCTTATATTACAAAGGGAGGGCTCAAGCACGTGCTCCGGCACAAGGCTCCTGAAAGCGACATCCTCGGTTCTGAAAGTGAAATGATCAGGAACATAATTGATTTCTTCGAGGTGACAGTGGAGAAGATAATGGTGCCTCTCTGCGCTGTTACCTCCCTGCCCGTGACCTCTACCCTTCATGAGGCGTTGAGACTTGTGTCTGAAAAGAAGTACCTGCGCATACCCGTTTACCGGGATCAGATATTCAACGTCATCGGCATCCTCCACGCCTTTGACCTTCTCGAAGCCCTTCACAGAAGGACTGCAGATGGTCTCTCTCTTCCTGTTGGGGACGAGACGGTAGGATCCTGCGTGAAGCCCGCTGTCTACTACGTTCCGGAGAACAAGCTTGCAAAAGAGCTCCTTGTTGAATTGCTGACGCGGGGAGAGAGAATGGCAGTGGTTGTCGACGAATACGGCGGTGCTTTGGGTATCGTGACGATCGAAGATATCTTGGAAGAGGTTGTGGGCGAGATTGACGACGAGTACGGAAGCGGGGAGAAGCCATACAAGAAAATCGCCACAGGAAGATATCTTGTTAATGCCAAGATAAGCATAGAAAAGATCAATCAACTGCT
>DATJBN010000274.1:0-4560 GCA_035515335.1 Syntrophales bacterium
TAATAAAATCGAAGAGCTTCTGGACATTGAAAATCCGGATATCACAATGGAGACACTTATCGTCCAGGATTTGGGCGCCGAATCCATCGACCTTCTCGAGCTTGCGGTTAGCATAAACAGCAGGTTCGATATCACCGTCAATGATGATGAGATATTCCTTACGCGATTCAGGCTCTATTCTACGGAAGCGAACCAATCGAGGTCGGATGCTGTTTCCTACATCGCCGGCAAATATCCTTTTCTTCCAATAAGCCGCGTAGAAGAGATTCTGACTCATATCAAAGAAGGGCCTCAATTGAAGGTCAAAGACCTGATCAGTTATATAAGTCACAGACGACGGGAGGCATAGTCGTTTGCAAGAAACCTCCCTGGATAAGCTTATCAATGGAAGGAGAAGCATCAGAAGGTACAAATCTGAATGCCCTCCCGAAGACTGCGTCAAGAAGATGATTCTTGCCGCGATGAGGGCGCCGTCACCCACGAACAGCCAGCCCGTACGGTTTATCCGCATTCTATCCCCCGCGGTAAAGGATAAGCTGGGCGATGCTTTGAAGACCGGTCGGCAGGAAATGCTCCATGCAATCAAGAATTCAAGCAGCTCAAGGAGACTGAAAAACTGGATCAATGCCTACAGCCGCTTTTCAGAGTTCATGCTCGCTGCCCCGGTGCTACTGGCCGTCGGGACTACGATGACATTTGTCAATCTTGCGCACAGGCTGTTCCGCGCCGGCGCTTTGGACCAAGGTCACAAAAAACACAGAGACATCGACATTACCGTGGGTCTTGCCCTCAAGGGATACCTCCTGAAGGGACAGGAGCTAGGGCTAGGGTCGTGTATACTCACAGCGCCGTTAATCTTCATCAGAGAACCAGAGGAAATTCTCGGCTTGAAGGGGATCGAGGTCAAGTGTTTCGTGACAACGGGATATCCCGACGAAGAACCGGCCTATATCAGACGAAAAGATTTCTCAGAAATCTACAGGGAAATTTAGATGAAGCGTCGGGTCGTCATCACCTCAATGGGGATAATATCGTCACTCGGTCATGAACCAGGCGAGATCCTTACTAACTTCAAGGAAGAGAAGGTAAATTTTGAAAGGCCCGGCTTTGACAGCGAGGTAGTAATATCGCCCGTCAAAAGATTCAATATCCGCGACTATACAGGACCGTTCAAGGACGCCCGCTATCTGAACCGCGGCTCCCAGCTTGCACTTGCCGCAGCCATCGCGGCTGTGAAGGATTCCAAGCTCAGCAAGAGCGATTTGACGAGAGCAGGACTCTTCATCGGTGCAGGACCAAACCTCGATATCGGCGGCGAGTTCCCGGAGATAAGCAAAGGTCAAATGAACCGGAGAGATCTTCAGGCACTGTGGATCTTGAAATTTCTGCCCAATACTGCCGCATCTGTTATCGCCAAGTTTTTCGGAATCCATGGAGAGAACCTTACAGTTTGCACAGCCTGCTCGGCTTCCCTGCAGGCAATCGGGGAGGCGTTCCGCAAGATAAGAAACGGCTATCTCGACCATGCCCTTGCCGGTGGCGGCGACTCACGTCTCAGCCCCGGGGGGATACTGGCATACAAAAAGGCAAACGCCCTCTACAAAGGCGATGGTGAACCGGATAAGGCAAGCAGGCCCTTCGATTGCGGCCGGGGCGGCTTTGTTCCCGGTGAAGGCGCGGCGTTCTTTCTTCTGGAGGAAATGGAAAAGGCAAAAGAGCGCGGGGTAAAGATATTGGCAGAAATATGCGGTTACGGAAGTTCGATGGATGCTTCGAGCATGACCGCTCCGGAGGGCACGGGGAAGTGGGGAAAGGAGGCGGTACTCTTCGCCCTGGAGGAAGCGGAGATGACTTCCTCACAGATCGACGTGATATCCGCTCACGGCACCGGGACATTGCTCAACGACGATGGAGAAGCGAATCTAATCCATGAACTCTATCACGCCTCCTACCCCCGGATCATCGCTCTGAAATCCTGGCTGGGCCATGCAGCATCAGCCTGTGGAGCAATCGAGCTTGCCGTTTCTCTGGTTTGCATGCGGGTAGGCTACATCCCGGAGATACGAAATCTCTCCGATCCATGTCATAAAAAACTAAATTTCGTTCGCGAAGCTGAAAACTGTTCATTCAATACCTGCGTCGTCGAGAATTTCGGTTTTGGAGGACAGAACGCCGCGCTTGTCGTGAGGTAAACATGAAACGCGCGCCTGTGTGAGTATGTACCAGGACCAGCATTATGAAGACCAGCATTGACATTAATTCGGGACTGAGCAGTTTCCTGATGCTCGACCGCATTCTCGACATGAGTGATAGCCGCATAGTCGGTATGCGCTTCTTTGGCGATGGTCGGCCTTATGTAATGCTGGAGTCCCTTGCGCAGCTCGGCGCGATTCATGTCCGTCGTCTGACCGATTTTTCCAAACACGTCTTTCTCATGAAAATTATCGGTTGTTTCATCCCCATAAAAACCAAGATGGATGGAGAATGCCTTCTTTCGGGAGATGTGGCAGGTCGAAGCAGTTCGTCCTTCCGCTATTTCTTGAAAGCAGAAAAGGACGGGGTGACGATGGCAAAGGCAGAGCTCCTTTATGCGGCTATCGAATACGATCGTAACTTCAAGAAGGGAATTTTACACGATCACTACGTGCGAGTCTTCTCATGTTTACAGAGAAATTCAGAAACAGGCTGATTGCGCAACGTCAAGCAGGCCTCTACCGTGATCCGCCGGAAGTGAAGAAGAGAGACGGAAAATACCTCTTCATAAACGGAAAGAGAGTGCTGAACTTTGCCTCCAACGACTACCTGGGGCTTGGTGTATCCGATGAAGTGAGGCGAAGTGCGTCCCGAAATTTTAGGAGGTACGGAACTTCTTCTTCGTCGTCACGCCTGGTCTCCGGAAACTATTCTATAATAAGCGAAGCGGAAAAAGTTTACGCATCATACTTCGGTTATGCCGATGCCTTATTCTTCCCGAGCGGTTACCAAGCCAATTTAGGTATTCTTTCCACTCTTTTTGAGCACGGTGATACTATAATTTTTGACAAGCACATCCATGCGAGTTCCGTCAAGGGAATGATGATGAGCGGCGCCAATGTCATGGGTTACAACCATAATTCCATGACCCACCTGGCAAGAAGACTAGAAAAATGCGGCAGTGGTCATGTTGTTGTTCTCACCGAATCCCTCTTCAGTATGGATGGAGATATCCTGCATGTTTCCGGTATAAAAGAGCTTAAGGAACGTTATGGCTTCCTGACGATCGTCGACGAAGCACACGCCTTTGGCGCTCTGGGTTCCGGCGGGCGCGGTGTAGCGCGTTCTATGGCAGATGCAGCCGTTGGGACATTCGGAAAGGCATTCGGCTTCTTTGGTGCCTTTGTTCTTCTTCCTGAAGGTTTAAAAGAATACCTGTTTAACTTTTCTTCTCCTCTCATTTACACAACGACACTTCCCGAGGCCCATGCCGCCACAACAATAGATATTCTCAGATTCGTGGAGGAGGCCGACGATAGAAGAGCTCGCCTGAGAGAGGCCAGTACGTGCATACGGGAAGGCTTACGGGCGGAAGGATTTCACGTGACGGGCGACGCCCATATTCTTGCTCTCGAGGTCGGCAATGAGAACAAGGCGGTGAGTTTATCCCGGAAACTACTTCAAAGAAACATCTTTGTCCTTCTGGCCCGGTATCCCACGGTTCCTCTGCATCGCTCCATATTGAGAATAAGCGTCACGGCCTTTCACGACGAGGAGGATGTAAAGTCATTCATCAGGCATGTAAAGGAGGCAAATGAAGAAATCGGAAAGGAAAATTGAAAAACTGTTTGTCGTGGGGACAGACACGGGAGTGGGAAAGACAGTCCTTTCACTTCTCATGATGCAATTCTTTCTAGCCAGGGGATATGACCCGTTTTACCTCAAGCCGGTGCAGACCGGATGCAAGGATGCAGATGATGCGGAGAGCGATGCAAGATTCATCTACAGGAACGTCGAATTATTGAGAGGAAAGGACCCGGCTGAATCTGTCATCTATTGCTTTCCGAACCCTAAAGCCCCATTCTATGCAGCAAGAGATGATGGCAAAAGAATAAGTCTCTCGCGAATAAAGGCGGCCGTATCTCGTAAGGCCCTTTTACACTCCCCTCTTGTCATCGAAGGTGCGGGCGGCCTTTTCGTCCCTGTGACGGGAAACAGGCTTGTAATCGATATGATCGGTTCGTTGGACGCAGTTCCTGTAGTTGCCGCAAGGGCCGGTTTAGGAACGATCAACCACACCCTCCTCACCATCGAGGCCCTGAAGAACAGAGGGTTTAACCCCCGGGGAATTGTATTTCTTGATGGGGGAGAAAAAGAGACGGCCCCTGAAATGGTTAGAGAAAACGTATCTGCTGTCGAGGAGAGTGGAGGTGTAAGAGTTGCCGGCGTCATCGGAAGAATCGATGATTTTTCAAAGCCGCCGCACGATTGCTATAGGCCTTTGGTAAGAATGTTTGGCTGATCGCGATTGCATCCACGTTCGTCAGCCAAAATATTTCTTGACAGCAGACAATTTATGATGTAGCG
>DATJBN010000275.1:0-27979 GCA_035515335.1 Syntrophales bacterium
GCGACTGATCCGGACCATCGAGGCTGCAGCGGCGGGGACGGATGTAAAAAAGTACGGAACCATTGAATCGCTTTTCCGGGGGCTTCGCCAGCCGCGCAGTTGGGAAGATGTGGCAATTCTCCTTGCATCGACCAGGGTAGAGCTTCACCACTTTAATCTCGTCTCCTTGCGGAATCTGTTATGGGACATGAGGACGATCGTAATTCTGCCCGACAGCAATCCAGAAACGGTCGCTAAAGGGCATATTCTGAGGCCGAGATTCCTGAGCTACTGTGACGGAGATTTCAAGGATGTCGCGGCGGTACTCAGCCGGATGATCGGAAATCCAGATAATAGCAATATGAAGATACCGGTATCGATAGGTACCGACAAAAAAATAAAGAGTCGTCTATCGCAAAACAGGTCATCTTCCCGGCATACAGGGCGGAAGACAAGGACTGGAAATAGAAGGAAGTCACCGATATCACTTTAAAGGAAGGATAGCGCAAATGAAAAGAGGGACACTCGCATTCAAGCTAGTCTCACAGGGGGTAATGGCGATTCTTGTTCCACTCCTCATTGTGGGGGTCTTTGCGGCATTGAAGGCTTCAAGTGCACTTGAGGCCGCCGCGAGAGATCGCGCAATGAAAGGCGCTCACAACCTTGCGGATATGGTTCAGGGGGTACTAGCTGTGGAACTAAAGGTCGCTGGTGAAATAGCCATGAGCAGTGAAGCAGCAAGTGCAGCGGCGGGTGCGAAAGTGGATGATATGAGCGGTAAGCTCACCGACGCTATGGCAAGAATCGGGAAAGATTATGAGGCGATTCTGGTAACCGATGCAAACGGTATCGTTGTCTCTGACGGGAACAACGGTGACTATAAGGGCATATCTCTCGCTGACCGGGAGTACTTCCAAAAAGCAAAGAACGGAAATGCGAATGTAGGATCCGTGGTCAAATCGAAAAAGACCGGAAATGCTGTTGCGACCGCCTGTGTGCCTATTATGAGAGATAAATCATTTGTTGGTGCCGTTGTCCTCGTTCTCAAAATCGATTACCTTTCAGAAAAAGTGACGGCAAACGTTGGCGAAACGGGCTATGGCTTCATGACCGACCAGAAGGGCTTGATTATCGCACATCCTAAGAAAGAATTTATCCTTCAGTTGGACCTTACGAAAGAAGCGGGGATGCAGGAGATTATGAGCAGGATGCTCGCAAAACAGATAGGCTCCGAAACCTATGTCTTCAAAGACGTCAAGAAGGTAGCGGGCTTTGCCCCGGTAGAGCTCACGGGATGGAGTGTCGGGTTAACACAGAACGCCGACGAGTTCCTTGCGGCAGCTCATTCAATCCGCAACTTTATACTTATTGTAGGAATTACCTTCCTGATTCTGACAGGAGTAACGATCGCCTTTTTTGCCAGGAGCATCTCTTCGCCCATCAAACATGCAGTGGAGCAGATGGGTGAAGCTGCAAATCAGGTTGCGGCCGCTTCAAATCAGGTTTCTTCGGCAAGCCAGCAGCTTGCGGAAGGGGCATCCGAGCAGGCTTCAGCGCTTGAGGAAACTTCTTCTTCTCTTGAAGAGATGTCCTCTATGACAAAACACAACGCTGGGAATGCATCCGAAGCGGAGGTTCTTATGAAGCAGGCGAGCAATGTCATAGAGAAAGCCAACGATTCGATGAATAGCCTAACTGCCTCCATGAAAGAAATATCCGCGGCCAGCGAGGAAACGTCAAAGATAGTTAAGACCATCGATGAAATTGCCTTTCAGACAAACCTCCTTGCCCTGAATGCCGCCGTGGAGGCGGCACGGGCCGGTGAAGCAGGAGCCGGATTTGCCGTTGTCGCTGATGAGGTGAGAAACCTGGCGATGAGGGCTTCCGACGCAGCGAAGAACACGTCAGATCTGATTGAACATACGGTAAGAAAGATAAAAGACGGATCTGACCTTGTTGCAAAGACCAACAGTGCATTTGCCGAAGTATCCGCAAGTGCTAAAAAGGCGGATCAGCTAGTGGGCGAGATCGCTGCTGCCTCACAGGAACAGGCACAGGGGATCGATCACATAAATCGGGCCGTTGCGGAAATGGATAAGGTGACCCAGCAGACGGCAGCAAGCGCAGAGGAGTCTGCATCCGCATCGGAGGAGATGAATGCCCAGGCGGAACAGATGAAACACATATCGCTAGAGTTGATCAGAATCATTGGTGGCGGTTCCGATGGAGCCGGGCCGGCAAGCGAAGGGGCGCAACCGGTCAAGAACGGAATGTACGGGGCTTTGACCTCGTTAATCACAAGGAAGAAATCGGAGGCAATTGTCCCTCGCGATAAAAAGAGTCGGTTTCGAGCCGAAGAGATAATCCCTCTGGAGGAAAGCGACTTCAAAGACTTCTGATAATAAAAAACTTCTCTCAAAATTCTCTTGACAACGTTGATTCAATCTCTGAACATAGCAAGCGCACGGGATCATGACCGATCCAGCCTGCCACGAGTGGCTCTGCAAACGAAGATTTTGATTTGAAGCAGAGCTGAACCGTTAACTTGCGTATCCCCGATTTCTCAGCCGGTTTCTTGATAACAGAGATGAAATCAAGCGACGAATCCCATATCCGGAAGACAGGCGTCTACCACATTACTTACTCAAGAGAGCACGAAGTTGGATGCCTCTATTTCTGGGGATGCAATCTCCATTGCCGGCTCTGCCTCTTGAAGAAAGAGGCTTTCGACTGCCACCTCCCCGAAACGCGCTTACGCATCTACGAGACTGAATACAAAAGCGAACTGCCCACCCATTTTTTGACTTTGCAGGAACTTCTGTCCATCCTCGCTCCCCTGCCTTTGAGGCAGATAGTCCTGATGGGAGCCGAACCTGTGTGCGATCCGCTCCTGCGGCGGATTCTCGATTCTTTGAAGAAGGCTAAAGGTTGTTCATTCGTCCTTCTGACGAATGGAAAGAAGTTCCCGCCGCTCCCGATGCTCGAAGAAGTCATATTTAGCATCAAGGCCATAACCCCTGCCCTGCATCGCGACTACACGGGGGTGGACAACAAGGTGATCCTTAAAAACTTTGCCCGAATTGCCCGATCAGGAACGGTTTCACTGCACACCGAAACCGTTTTTATTCCCGACTACATCGACGGCGATGAGGTGCTGAGAATCGCCGATTTCATCGCGTCCGTAGACATCGCAATTCCGTTCCGGATCGATGCGTACCTTCCCATCCCCGGACTGCCCTGGCGGACCCCAAAGGTCGGCGAGATCACGGAACTGGCGGAAAAGGCAAAACGGATTCTTCCGAACACAACGTGCCTTTACGGCAATGAAGGCAAGACAGCGCTTGCCTACGAAATAGAAAGAATATTCTGACGCCAAGCTTTCCGGAGGTTGCTGATGAAACCGCTCGATCGGATAAACTACCTGCAGAAGAAACTGAAGGAACAAGATCTGGCCGGCGCGTTGTTAGCCTACTCGCGAAACGTCTTCTATTACACCGGCACTGCACAACCCTCCTATCTTGCAGTCCTTCCCGACGACTACAGACTGTTCGTGAGGAGCGGTTATGACTTCGCCCGCAAAGACGTCTTTCAAGGCATTGAGAATGTCGAGGAGGAACGCCGCCTGGACAACATCTCAAAAAAACTCTCAGGCAAGTTCCAGGGAGGCAATCGGAGGATAGGCACCGAATTGGATATTCTCACGGTTGAGCAATTCGGCCAGTTCAGGAAGGCGTTTCACGACTGCGAATTCGTAAACATAAGCCCTGCAATCCTGGATGAGAGAAAGACGAAGGACGCCGGCGAGATAGAAAGGATCAGAGCGGCCTGCCGGGCGATTCATCAAGGGCACGAGGCCGTACTCGCCAGCCTGAAAGAGGGGGTCACGGAGCTGGAACTCGCCGCAGCAGTGGAGAACGCCCATCGTCTTGCAGGACATGAAGGGATATTCTTCATCAGACAGCCGGATTTCTTCATGAGCCGCGGACCGATTTCTTCCGGAGAAAATCTTTTCAAGACGAGCGGTGTTGTCTACACGATCACAGGCGTCGGCCTCAGCGCATCCGTGCCTGCAGGGCCTTCACGAAGACGTTTAGCACAGGGAGATTTGCTCATGGTCGACATACCGGTACATGTCGGAGGTTACCACGCTGACCAGACGAGGACTTATTGCGTGGGCAAGGCCGGAACGGAAACGATGACCATGTACAATGATTTGAAAGCGATAGCAGACCACCTGATCGAACGCATGAAGGCAGGAATGAAATGCAGCGACATCTACAAAATGGCAGTGGAGAAGGCCGCAGCTCTGGGCAGAGAGACACAGTTCCAGAGTTTCGGCGGGGGAAAAAGGTCGCGCCTCATAGGCCACGGAATCGGGATAGAGCTGAATGAACCCCCAATTCCGTCTGAATACGATAATTCTCCTGTGGATAACGGCTACGTCATCGCCCTGGATATGCATATGCTCGATGAGTCCGCGGGTGTGGTGAAGCTGGAAGACATGATTCTTATCAAAGAGGACGGGAACGAGATACTGACGACAACCGATCGTGTCCTCTTTGAAGTTTGAACACAATAGAAGACAGCACGGTCTTTGCAAATTCGTGAAAAAAAGGAGGCGGAAAGATGGCAGCACAGACATTTGCGGAACAGACGGAACTCATAAGAAACACGCTGAGACTAAAGAGCTTCCCGGTAGCGGTGAAGTTCTTGAAGGACAAAAGAGAATTCCCCGAGAAGACACGTCAGCCTTCTGTGGCGCTCGGCAAAAAAGTTGCGATATGCCAGGCTGTAACCATGGCGCGTGTGTATGGATGGACGATGGGTCTTACAAAGGACGATGTCGTCTGCGTTCCCGCAGCGATTGCCTTCGGCTTCAGCGATTCGGTGGACACGGCCGCGTCATTGGGAAGGCTATTCTGCGAAGGCAGCTACTCGAAGACCGAAGAGGTCGGAAAGAATGAAGCTGCGACTATCAAACGTCTGGGGAAGGGCGAGTACGGGGCGATTCTCCTTGCGCCTTTGCAGAGGGCGAGTTTTGAGCCGGACACTATTGCCTTCTACGGAAATCCGGCACAGCTCATGCGGCTTGTACATGCCTGGACATATGGCACGGGCAAGCGAGTAGAGGGCAGTTTCGGAGGCAAGGTCGAATGCACAGAATATCTTCTTGCCCCGTTTAAAGAGGATGCGCCGCATATTGCAATTCCCGGGACGGGAGATCGCGTTTTTTCCATGACACAGGATGACGAAATCGTATTTGCACTACCGGGCAGGTATCTTGCCGATGTAGTTTCGTCCCTCCAGGAGGCAGGGAAGAAGGTCGGCGTGCAGTATCCTGTGCCTGTCTATCTTAATTTTCAACCGGAGTTTCCCAAACAGTTCAAAGAACTCGGGAAGGAATTGGGGATATTATAGTCAACAAATCAAACCAGTCGTCTTAATCAAGAAGGAGCCCTGGCATGAAAAAGAATAAGTCTAACGGGAAATCTGCACAGATAGGCAAGGCCTTCAAAGAGTGGCACACCGACGTCTACGCATCCAGGAAAGAGCGCAAGCCTCATTTCCAGACGCTCTCCGGGATTCCCGTCCAACCGCTATACACACCGCTCGACGTGGTCGGCCTCGACTATCTAAACGATCTCGGATTCCCCGGCTGCGCGCCATACATCCGCGGCGTCCAGCCGAACATGTACCGGGGACAAGTGTGGACACAACGGCAGCTTGCCGGTTTCGGGCCGCCGGAAGAAACAAACAAGCGCTACAAGTTTCTTCTCCAGCAGGGTGCGACTGGAATCAACGGGGTCTTTGACTATCCGACTCTGCGCGGTTACGACAGCGATGACCCTGAAGTATACGCAGACGTGGGCCGCGGCGGCGTTGCCATCGATACGATCAATGACATGCAGGTCTTATTCGAAGGGATTCCGGTCGACAAGGTCAGCGTCTCGCTGGTGACGTGTCAGCCGATCTGCAATATCTCTGTGCAGTCGATGTATTTTGCAAACGCCCAGCGAAGGAGTCTGTCGCTGGATGCTCTCGCGGGAACGAGCCAGAACGATTTCCTGATGGAGACGGCGATCACCACGGCACCCGGCGTTCTGCCGCCGCAGGCTTCATTCAAGGTGAGCTGCGACGCGATAGAGTTCTGCACAAAGTATGTGCCCCGCTGGAATCCCATCAGCTTTGCCGGTTACAATTACCGGGAGGCGGGATGCACCGCACCGCAGGAAGTCGCCTTCGTGATTTCCTGCGCCATTGCCTGCTGTGAGGAGATGCTCAGGCGAGGACTTCCGATCGACAGCTTCGCCCCCAGGCTGAGCTTCTTCCTCTCCGCGCACAACGACATGTTCGAGGAGATCGCCAAGTACCGGGCCGCACGGCGCATCTATTACAAGATCATGAAGGATAGATTCAAGACAACGAACCCCCGCTCACAGATGTTTCGCTTCCATGTTCAGACGGCGGGTGTAACACTCACCGCCCAGCAGCCCTTGAACAATATCGCGAGGGCCGCGTATCACGCGCTTTCCGCCGTACTCGGTGGAGCCCAGTCCGTGCATGTGGATGCCTACGATGAGGCATTGTGCACGCCGACAGAACTCTCTTCGCTTACTGCCTTGCGCACACAGCAGATTTTGCAGATGGAGACAGGGGTCACCAATACCGTGGACCCCTTAGGCGGATCGTATTTCGTTGAATCCCTGACTGATAAGATGGAAGCCGCAGTCGAAAAAATCATCGCCGATATCGACGGCATGGGCGGCATCGTGAAGGCGGTTGACAAAGGCTGGATACACAATGAAATCTCGCATGCGGCTTATCAGTACCAGATCGCCATCGAATCCGGCGAGATGCCGATCGTAGGAGTAAACTGTTTCGAGATTGAGGATGAAATCCTTCCGATAGAGCTTTTCAAGGTTCCGGAAACTCTTCTCATCCAGGAAGATAAACTGAAGAAGAACAGGAGAAACAGGAACTCGAAGGAAGCGGCAAAGGCGCTCGCTGCAATCGCCGGTTGTTGCGAGAAGGATGGAAACCTGATGGAGGTCGTAGTGGATGCGGTGAAAACCGGCGTCTCGGAGGGAGAGGTCTCAAAAACCCTGAAGGGCTTTTACGGAATATGGCATCCACCTCTTTTCTAAATTGTGATAAGATATGCATAAGGAATTGAAGATGAGCAAAAGAAAAAGAATTCTTATAGCCCGCCTCGGCATGGACGCCCATTGGAGAGGAAGTGTCGTGGTCGCAAAGGCCTTGAGGGATGCGGGAATTGAAGTGATCTACGTCGGCAATCAGATGCCTCCCGGCATCGTGAAATCCGCCATTCAGGAGAGCGTGGATGTCATCGGCCTGAGTTCCCTCTCCGGCAATCACATGATCCTGGCACCGGAGGTCGTGCGCCTTCTCAGAGAAGCTGGAGCGGAGGATATAAAAGTCATCTTCGGCGGGACTGTGCCGCCGGAGGACGTGCCGCTGCTGAAGGCAGCAGGTATCGTGGAGGTGTTCGGTCCGGGGACGTCACTCAAGAAGATCATCGATTGCATTAACTCGCTGGAGTGATTTCATTCACAATCCAGCATGTCAATACAGAGCAGGTATCCCTGCCGGAATCATTCAGATCGTCTTCAGCACTAATTTGTCCAGAGGAAAACGTGGTCTTGCCTTGGGTGACTGATCTGGATAACCAACAGGCAGGAGCACGACGGGGTAGACGTTCTTGTCGAGCTTAAGATACTCTATTAACTTATTGCGGTCGAACCTTGCAAGCCAGCAACTGCCTAATCCCAGGTCGAAGGCCTTGAGAACGATGTGCTCTACGCCGATCGCGACATTCATGGAAAGATAGGCCTTAACCTCTTCCTCGTTCATGGTAGGCGTAGCAGTGAGTGACGAATCATTCATATCCATATCAATATTATCGAAACAACCTTCTTTGAATAGTTCTGCAATACGCTTCTCTCTCGTTGTCATGGATGTGAGATCGGCGCAGCACACGAAGATAACCGCTGCCTTGATGATAAACTTGTACAGCGTACACCGGCCGATGGCCTCCTTGGCTTCACGTGATTTGGCCACGACGAAACGCCAGGGCTGCAGGTTTGATCCCGAAGGAGCAAGCCGTGCGGCCTCCAGAAGCATGCGGATGCTATCATCAGAAACTTCCTTATCCTTGAATTTGCGAATGCTCCTGCGCGACGCTATAATATCCGATAATTCCACTGTGACACCTCCACGGAAGTCCTGCGGTTGAATTGGAAAAATGAGGCCTCTTTCGAAATACGATTTACGCTCAGCCTTCGCCCAAGACTGAGAGCCCCCGCTCCCCAACCAGAATACTCTCGGTATGAACGAGACGGGTCGCTATTAGCTTTACCGTCGCTTGCATGAACTTGAATCCCAGCGACGGGTCACTATTCAATAGCTCTCTGAGCTTAGTTCCTTCAAAGACAATTGCTTGTGAGTCGGCAACGCAGCGGGCTCCCAGTGTGTAAATATAAGGTTCAATGACAGCCGACCATCCCATCGCATCGCCCCCCGTAATCATATCCACGGGGAGCTCCACGGGCGGCATGGTGGTACCCATGTACGTGTGCATCACAAGAACAATTCGTCCCCCTTCCAGCAAGTAGAGGTTTTTGGCCGGTTCCCCTCTCTTCCATAACTGGAAGCCTTCCTTATATGATTCTTCAGTAGCTATCGCAGCCAGTTCTTTCAATTCTTCGTCGCTGAAGCTTTTGAAGAAGGGGTGTTTTTTTAAGATATCTGTCGATACCATCAATGACCTCTTTTTTTTGCAGGTCGCGCTGATTTGGAAGATTCCAGAGAGCGCATAGACGACGCTACATGAGTTCCTTCTCGCTGAGACTTACGGCCCGGTCGATCTCAGCCTTCAATTGAGCAGGCAGCCCCGGGATGTCAACGCTGAGAAACCCCCGGACTATGGTCGACGTCGCCTCATCTTCAGAAATTCCCCGCGACATTAGATACTGGATTTCTTCCTGGGCGATCTTTCCTACAGCCGCCTCATGCGACATCTCCACACCGTCCACTTTTCCCTGAAGCTCCGGAATAGCATGGATGAGACCGCCCTTTAAGAGCAGGCCCCGGCATTCGAGATGCGCCTTGACACCGGGAACTTCTCCGATCAGATCGCCGCGAGAGATGATACGTCCGCCGTTGCTGATGGCGCGGGCGATTATCTCTGCCCGTGTATCCTCCGCCTTTAGCGAAATGCGGCCGCCCACGTCCAGCTCCGAGCCAGGGCTTCCCACAAGAAGGCTGTAGAAGCGTGACACGGCACCCTTGCCCACGAGACTTGTCGTCGGATACATCTGGAGAGATTTGACGGGCTTCATACAAATATAATTGTTCAGGAAGAGACCGCCCTCCTCGACTATACCGACCGAACGGGGGCGCACCATCATCTCCTCCGCCCAGTTATGAATCATGGTAAAGCTTAATTTCGCGTTCTTCTTGACGAAGAATTCGGAGATACCGACATGAAGGCCGCGTTTCAAATGGGACGCCGCGGCGCAGCCGGTGATCACGTGAAGCTCCGCCCCCTCTTCGACAATAATCAGGTTATGGACGTACTGGCTCAGGTTCTCTTTGTCAATATACAGGCAAGCCTGAACGGGATAGATGACCTTGCTTCCCGGGAGGGCGCGAATTACATAGCCATCGTGCAGATTGAGCTGGGCGAGGGCAGTGTATTTGTCTGCATCAACGGATACAAGCTTCCAGTAATAGTCTTTTATCCAGTCGCATTCCTTCAATGCCCGCTTGATGGGGATGACTTCCAGGCCCTCCTGCATGGAATGAGAATGAAGGACCGCCGTGTCTTTCTGAAGGTAGGTTCCTGAGCGCCCGGTCTCTGTCGCATCCACGCCTGCCTGGATTATTTTTTCCTTGTCCGCTGCCGGCAGTTTAGTCAGGTCGTCGAGATACGCATGCCCAACAGGCTCCGCAGTGAATGACGCGAGATCAATGTCAGGTCCGAGGGCCGCCTTCTTATCCTTGGCCTTGGTTGCTTTTTCATCTATTATGTCGTGCATTTCACACACTCCTCATATCCAGCGTCCCTTATGCAGCGGAATATCTCCAGTGGATTGCTCTTGCAGCTCAGATAACCGTCGTAGAGCATCTGCCCCTTGTCGGCAGTAACGTAATCCAGGATGAAGCCGGTGTGCGTTATGATCAGTCCCATCTTGGTGCGTGCGGCCCGCTGTTCCTTGTGGGACTTTCCTCCCTCGTCCTTGAAATTTCTCTGGAGTAGTGTGCTGATGGAATTTCCGATGAGGGAAATGTTCTCCAGGTCGACACCCGATTCAGGCTCATCGAAGAGGAGCAGGTCCGGGTCCTGGGCCATCAATTGCAAAAGCTCAGACCGCTTTATCTCGCCTCCGGAAAATCCGGCATTGATGTCACGCTCCAGAAAGTCCGTGAAGTGAACCTTTGCAGCGAGCGAGTCCGCATCTGCTTTTCCGCCCCCACATATCTGCACCAGTTGTTTCGTCTTCAAGCCGTGGATCGTCGGCGGCCGCTGGTAGGACATACCGATACCGAGCTTCGCCCTCTCGTTGATCGGCATGTGGGTAATATCCTCTCCCTTGAAGAAAATCTTCCCTGCCGTGACGGTATACTGCGGGTAGCCCATGATGGTCATGAGGAGCGTCGTCTTCCCCGAACCGTTCGGGCCAAAAAGAATATGAGTTTCCCCGGACTTGATTTCCAGATCGATGTGCTTGAGGACTTCACGGTCACCGATCTTCACCTGTAAGTCTTCGATCAGCAGCATATTTCAAGCCTCCTCCTCAATTTGGAGATTTTTCTCGTGCTTCAATTTTTATATATTATCTTAAGTTACTTCTATTTCCTATCCTTTTCTTGTGGTGCTGATTCATTTGTCGCGATCAAAATGATAAAGTAAAAGGCTAATGTATCTTGCCCCTTGCCAGTGAGGAAAAGATGCCCAGGAAACAAATAAGGCACAGAATGATGAGAGAGATGTGCAGGCTTCCCATGAATGACGGATACTGCTCCGGCGTCATGGGGGCATCTCCGATCTTGACGGACATGATCAACATGACTATCCCCATGCTCAACATCTGTCCCGTGAGGCGCATCGTGGCCAGGGTCCCGGAGGCGACACCGTAAAACCTCTGCTCCACCGAGCTCATGATCGCATTGGTATTGGGCGATGAAAAGAGTGCAAATCCAAGGCCTAGGAGAAAAAGAACGCCTATGATGAAAGAAACCGATGTCTGCTTGCCGATGGTTATCAAAAGACCCAAGCCGAAGGAGGTGATCCCCATGCCGATAGAAGCAACCACGCGCGGTTCGATCCTGTCGGAAAGCTTCCCTGCAAAGGGCGAGAAAACGGCCTGTATGACAGGCTGGGCAACGAGGATCGCTCCCGTATAAACAGGGTTAAATCCCTTGATGTACTGGAGATAGAGGCTGAGCAGAAACGATACTGCAAAAGTGGCGCTGTAATTTATCAGTGCCGCGAGGTTGGAAAAGACGAAGGCAGCATTGTGCCGGAACCGGGTTATATCAAAAACGGGATTGGTCACGTTTCTTTCCCGGAAAACAAATATTATTATCAGAACAATCCCTCCCATAACGAGCCAGACCCCGAGTGGCCGTGTAAGCGAAGAAATGCCATACATCATCGAGGATAAAGCCAGCACGTACAGGAATCCACCCGGCGCGTCGAAACGCTCATCTTTTGTTTCGACCCATTCCTCCTTTATCTTCCAGAGAATAAGTATCAGGACAATCAGTCCGAATGGAACATTTATCATGAATATACTCCGCCACCCGAAATGTTCCGTCAGGAAACCGCCGATGAAAGGGCCGGCAGAAAGGCCTATATAAACAGAAGCCACATTGATGCCCAGGGCGGCCCCCCTTTCACCCGCGGGAAACGCAGCGGTCAGGATGGCAATCGACGGTCCGAAAATCATAGCCCCGGCAATACCCTGAAGCAGTCGATAAGAGATGAGGGAGTAAGGAGAACCGGCAACGGCACAGAGGAATGAAGACACCGTATAAATTATGAACCCAATCGAGAAGATGCGTTTCCTTCCCCAGATATCGGCGATCTTGCCTACAGGGACGAGTACTGCTGCGGCGGCAAGGATGAATGCATAAGCGACCCAACCCAGGAGGACTGCGCTCATCCCGAATTCGTGGCCTAGGGACGGAAGGGCGATGTTTATCGACGATCCCATGAATGGCGTAAGAAAGGAGGCTGCCGTCGTTACGGCCAGAATGACCTGCTTATTTACACCGAAAGCTTGAGGTTCGTTTTCCATGGTTTCAGCCGGGAGGATATTTTTGGATTTGATGCAAAAAGGCAGGGGTTGCGAGGAACCTTTTAAATAAACTTCAAGCCCATATATCGATGAGTTGCCCTTTGCCTCTCGGCCGCGGGCCGTCGGGAGGGCTATATCTGATAATCTGCCTGCTCACCTCTTTCGTTTTGCCTCCGTGCAGTTCTACGCAGTCCACTATATCTTCAGGAGACACAGGGGTGATGGAAGAGACGCGCGGAAGCAGTGGCGCGGGCCGCTGATAGGTCGCAGGAACCGTAACAGATAATTGTGTGTCAGGTGATTTAACTTCCATGTTTCACCCAGCAGGGCATTACACATGTGGCGTGATGATTATGAACCGCAGCAGCGTCAATGCTTTATAAAATAGTTTCACCACCTTGTCTATAAAAATTATAGAAAAAATATAAGGTGCTCGTCAAGAACAATGGTCCCGCTATTTATAATGTTCTTTCGCTACTCGTATTCCTTCGGCACCGCGCAGATCATGACCATTGGATCCTTCGCGGATTTGTTCTTATATTGGTGCTTTTCATTAGGCAGAACGAGACCGAAATCTCCCGTCTTGACGGGTCGCTCTTCCCCACTGTCCATTACTACCGCACCCTCACCCGATATTATATAATTCAGGTGCTCGAAGGGATGGGCGTGATAAGGCGTATGGCCGCCGGGCATTATGGTGAATACCCGGAAGGAGTGAGAAGGCGTGCCGTCGGCCTTTGATATGGGCACCTGCTTCAAGACATCCTTCGCCCCCTCCATCGCCATCTTTGTTTTCTGTATCTGCTCCAGATTTGTAATCTTCATGGTAACCTCCGAAATGAAAATACTCGTCCAAACCGCTGGTAGCATTTCACAAGGGCTTCGTCCCAGTCAAGTATAAAGTTTCAATGGCAACGTCAGTGTATACCCGCGGCCAGGAATGCCTGTTCGGTGAGTTCTTTCGGGATCAACTCTTCTCTCATCTGACGGGTGAGTTCAGGTACCCCAAGCCATTGGCCCGATGCGGTTATCACCGTTTCAAGACGGCCGTCGCTCTTTACGGAAGCGAGGGCGCCCGAGGCCCAGAACATCATCCTTGCTCCTTTTCCCCTTACCCTATCGCCGCGACCGCAGACAACAAATCTTTCACCGACCGCGATATCCCAATGGAGGGTGTAAGTGATACGAACGGTAACTGCGCCGCTTGCCGCAATCATAAATCCGCCCCATCCCAGTGTCTCGTCCAAGAGGGCAAGGGTTGCTATCGGGTGAATGCTGCCGTTCTTCTGGAAGAGGGAAATACTTCGACTATCGCGGAGGTCAAAGCCCGCCAGGGAAACCACCGTCCTGTTCGATTGACCGGCGTCCAGGAAAAAGAAACGCCTTTCCAGGCCGGGGTGAGCTCTCCCGACCCCGCAGACGAAACAATTTATGTAGTACGGCAGAGGTGTCAGCCTATCTTCTATGTCCGAAAGGCTTCGTGGAACACATGACGCAAGCACAGCTTCCTCATGCTGTTCCCCCTGATCTCTGTACTTGATCGAGGCCGAGATATAAGGGAAGTCGTCACGGGTCGCAAAGGTTTCACCCTCTGCTCCATTCCCTTTTTCAGCCACTTCGACACACAACCTGTCCCCGGTCCTTACACTCGATCCACCCATGCGAAAATCGAGAGACATGGGATAACGCTGGTCTCCGTTGCGGGGATAGCTGTCAAGCATCGTCGCGAGCTCCATTATCGCGCCCATGCCGATTCCCCCGTGGGGCATCCCGATCCATCCCTCGGTGCGCGAATCCATGAGCATGCTTGCACGCACACACCTTTCACTTTTTTCAACGGCAGACTCTCCGAAGAGAAATCTCCTTACGAAATCCTGCTGGTTACCGTCTTTCATCCTACCTGTTTCCTGTTGCGAGCTATTCGAGGGAATATTTCTCTGCGTCTGTTTACAGGCTACCTGAAGAATTCGATCGGTTGGGGACAGGCGTTTCCTCCAGCGTTATAATCGTAGACCATCCGTGCCCCGTAGTCGGCGCCGACCGACATGATGCCCAGCAATACGAAAAGCAGGAGGATGAACAGTATCCGTCCCCTTTTAGGGAACGGTCTTGCGATCGCCGCCCAGACGGCAAGAATAAGACTTACGCAAAGTGTCGACAGCATAAAGTCCTCATGCCTGGCGAGGAGATGGCCGCGTACCGAAGGTGAGAGCAATACGCCGGGCTCGGCATAGATACCTGTGCCGACCGCCGCTGCAGCGCCGACCGTCCCCAAAAGGAGGAGAAAGAATGCTGTAAACGCGAGGAGCTCTTTTCGCGCTAACAGTGCGAGGACATAAAAGAGCACACACCCAAAGAGAAAGGCAATCGGAAAATGTACCACAAGGGGGTGTATATTCTGAAGGTGAGCAATTCCGGGAAATAGTTTCTCTATCATGGCGTTTGCCTCATGGTGAACTATAATCCGTCTTGGTTTCACCCAGGTAGAGCTTGACCTTCTCTCTTATAAGATCGGGCAGTTTGATGCCCAGGTCTGCAAGACGCGCCTCGTACTTCATGAAGGATTTTATATGCCGGGACGTGGCTGCGAATATGCGGAAATATATCTGGAGGCTTCCTTCGATCTCCTTGCGGAAAATCATGTCCTTGTTCAGCATGTCTTCGAGAGGGGCGATTACCCGGTAGTTTATAGGGCGGCATATTGATCTATAAAACACGAACCTCTGGAGCATTCCGCACTCGTAATTCTTCTGTCGGATGCTCTCTTCGACGCGGTTAAGATCCAAAGTGTCGATAATCTGGTACTCATATTTGCCCTTCAGTATCTCCGCGACCATATCTTCCGCTCCTTTGAGAAAGCTGCACGGCTTGGTCCCGCCTTGGCACTTGCCCTCGCACTTGCTGGAATCTTCCTCACAGCGGAGATAAAGAACGATGTCCAAGTCTGAATCCGAACGCGAAATGCCGAAGTTTACGGAGCCCAAAACGTCCATGGCAAAATTGGCATGCAGTTTATCCTCAATGAGGTAAGCAGCCTCCTCAAGCACGTCGATTCTTTCTTCCGCCTCCTGGGTCTGAAATTTTCTGTAGAACTTCTTTATCTCGTTATATAGTGCAATCTCAGGAATGTGCGAGTCTTTGACCTCTGTTGTATCATAGTTCTTCCCCTGCGTCAGGGCATAGTATCTTCCCTGATCGATGATCTTCTCGATTACCTTCCCGCCCTCGACGTAATAATCGGCCACATCATATATTCTGCCGTTCACGAATTTCTTAAAGACGATTCCAGCGATCTTATCGTGTTCCAGCTTGATCGAATAATAGAACCCGCCTTCTATGACATTCCCGGACGTCAGCGTGACCTCGCCGAAATTAGAGGGATTGAGGAAAAGGGTCTTCTCGATGAGTTCCACCCCCCACCTCTGATGGATATGGCCGGTCAGGCACATCATAACCTGGTTTACCTCGCAGTAGGTGCGGAGCGCCATCGAACCGATCGGCCCGTCTGAAGTGACCTGATCGTGGATCCCGTATGCGGGCTGATGTGTCACGATGATGTCCGGCTTGACGGCACTGAAGAAGAGGTACATCTCGCTGTACCTGTTATGATATTTAACATTTGTCTGATAGTGAATTACATACCTCTCGGGTATTCCCGGCGTCCACACGGCGGCGCCGCCGTAGCCGCATATCTTAAGGCCATTCAATTCATACCAGTGCAGGTGCAGGTCACGCTCGCTCAAGGCAGTGAACCGAAGGTCCATGTCATAGTTCCCGGGAAGAAAGAAGACCCGCGACCGCTTTTTTGTTGACGCGATGCTCACAAGGACTTTGTATTTTTGTTGCATGACCCTGCGCGCCCGCACGGTGTACTCCTGGTATTCCGTCCCCAGGTCCTGAATTTCATCCGACACGTCGGGTTTCTCGAGCAGCTCATCGACAAAATCCTCGATGAACATGTCCTCCTTGGACATCTGCCTTCTCAACGCGTGAAAATGCGACTGCAGCTCATGGTAACGGATGGAGGCATCCATGCTGTAGAAGGGAATGTCTATCAAGTCGCCGGATATGATGTAGACATCGGCAATCGTCTCGTTAAGGAGATCGCTAAGCCTATCAAAACTTCCGTGTATGTCGGCAAGATAAATGATTCTCATATTAGCTTCTCCGCACGCCGCAGAGTATCGCCTTCCGCAAAATAGACGGTTTCGAATACGTTTATTATATCACAAGAGAATCTGCCTGAAAGATGAGGTTTGCTTTACTGCCGCAGTTTCCTGTCACGCGCTCTTCTCTTCGTGACTGTCTCGCTGCCCATGCTCCAATTGTCCGTTTCCACTTCATCAATAACCATGATGGAAGTTTGTTCCGATCTTCATGAGGGGACGACGAGATTCCAGAGGTCTTTTTCATTCCGACATGGAGCGCTTTATTGCTTCTACCTTGATACCCGCAGCCGTCTCTAGTTCTTTGTTTTTTCGGTTTTGACTGTATAGCCAGAAGAATGCGACAATGACGAGCAGGCTTTCCCCGACAAATGCCTCCGTCATCCGCACCACAACGATGTCGAACATGATCAGAAGACATAGGGAGGCGATTATGTATGTCGTATGCCTTTCCGAGGCGAACCGGCCATGCTGTGAGACAAAGAGTGCACCGATAAAGAGGACTATCGGAGTGTCATAGATTATGTTGCCCGTTACACCGTACGACTTAATATTCAATATAAGGTATATGACCAGCAGTATGTAAACGTGCCCTCTCGTCTTCAGGACCGCTGTCTTCCATTCGCTGAATTTTTGGGGATTGACGCCGGGAAAATCTTCTGGGCCAAGATCTTTAAATTTTTTCATATCAAGCCTTTTCGATACATATTTCCGTTCTGGAGTATATCAAATTGAGAGTTCAGTCAACGGCAATTGCGTCCGAAAAATGTTTCGTTTACGGCCTCTTCCACCTCTCTTAGCCACATTGTCCTCTGCTCCTTGGTGCTTGTAACGACAACACTGAACGTCCTGCGATGAAAATTCTTTACGCCACAGAGTCCGAATATGCAATTCCTCCAGATGGTCTCGAGGGGATCACGGAACACCTCACGTTCCCTGTCGGGAAGTGTGTTCGACGTATTGAAGACGATCGCTGTCTCTGCCTTGAGCAGTCCCATGGGAACGCCTTCGCCGCTGTCGCCTTCTTCAAACTCATAGGCCACTCCGGACCTGAACACCCTGTCTATCCATCCTTTAAGGATCGCGGGCGGCTGTCCCCACCAGTTAGGATGTACGATCACAAAACCTTCTGCCGAAGCTACTTCTGCACAGTGTTCCTCGATAATGCCGGCAAGAGTTACTCCCATCGGTATTTCATCGCCCGGCAGGACCGGGGGGAACCCTTCGCGATAGAGGTCGTGGAAGGTGACAATGCATCCCTTTCTCCGCAATGTCCGTGCGGCTATTTCTGCAATCGCGTGATTGAAGCTTCCACGATCAGGATGTGCGACAACTACAAGTACAGTCATATATCCCTTTTCCCTCTATACCCTCGTCAACTGCCTGTACTTGATCCGGTGGGGCTGATCCGCTGCGGCACCGAGGCGCGTTCTTCTGTCCGCGTCGTATTCCGAATAGTTTCCATCAAACCAGACCGTTTTGCTGTCGCCCTCGAAAGCGAGGATGTGCGTCGCGATGCGGTCGAGGAACCAGCGGTCATGACTGATCACAACGGCGCACCCGGCAAAGTTCTCTAGCGCTTCCTCGAGTGCCCTCAGGGTATTCACGTCAAGGTCATTGGTAGGCTCGTCGAGGAGCAGGACATTGGCTCCTTCCTTCAGCATCCGGGCGAGATGAACCCTGTTCCGCTCGCCGCCGGAGAGCATACCCACCTTCTTCTGCTGGTCCGTCCCGGAAAAATTGAACCTTCCTACATAAGCACGGGAGTTGATTTTGTGATCGCCCATTATTATCTGTTCCTGGCCTTCGGAGATCACCTCCCAGATGTTCTTCTCGGGATCGAGGACATCACGGCTCTGGTCCACATATGAAAGCTTGACGGTTTCGCCTGTCCTGATCGTGCCGGAGTCTGCTTTCTCCTGGCCGGTGATCATCCTGAACAGGGTCGTTTTTCCGGCACCATTGGGGCCGATTACACCGACGATTCCGCCGGGCGGCAGCGAGAAGGACGTGCCCTCCATCAAGAGCGTGTCGCCATAAGCCTTGCTCACATTCTCCGCGTCGATGACCACCTTGCCCAGTCGCGGCCCCGGCGGGATGTATATTTGAAGATCCCGTGCATGTTTTTCACCCTCTTCCTTCAGCAGGGCCTCATAGGAATTGATACGGGCCTTTGATTTGGCGTGGCGTCCTTTGGGCGACATACGGATCCATTCCAGTTCACGCTCTAGTGTCCGCTGTCTCTCGGTCTCCTTTTTTTCCTCTACTCGAAGGCGTTTCTGTTTCTGTTCCAGCCATGATGAATAGTTTCCCTGCCAAGGTATCCCCTGTCCCCGGTCAAGTTCCAGGATCCAGCCTGCAACATTATCGAGGAAGTACCTGTCATGCGTGACTGCAATGACCGTCCCGGGGTATCGCTGCAGGTGATGTTCAAGCCAGGTAACCGTTTCGGCATCGAGATGGTTAGTCGGTTCGTCGAGGAGAAGTATGTCCGGCTTCTGAAGAAGCAATCTGCAGAGGGCCACGCGCCGCCTCTCTCCACCCGAGAGTACATGCACAGGCGTGTCTCCCGGCGGGCAGCGCAGTGCATCCATCGCCATCTCCAGCCTGGCATCGAGATCCCAGGCATCTGCGGCATCGAGCTTTTCCTGAGCTTTCCCCTGGCGCTCGATGAGTTTGTTCATCTCGTCATCAGTCATCGGTTCGCTGAATTTTTCCGTGATTGCATTGAATTCATCGAGGAGGGCAACTGTTTCCTTTACACCCTCTTCGACTATTTCCCGCACCGTCTTCTTGTCGTCGAGCTTCGGCTCCTGTTCGAGAAACCCGACCGTATGGCCCGGGGAAAGGATTGTCTTTCCGTTGAAGTCCTGGTCAACCCCTGCAAGGATGCGCAGAAGAGAGCTTTTCCCGCTGCCGTTGAGACCGAGGACGCCGATCTTGGCACCATAGAAATAGGAGAGATAGATATCCTTGAGCACTGTCCTCTTGTCGTAGTACTTGGAGACGCCGATCATCGAATAGATAACTTTTGTCGTTTCATTGGACATGCAGCTCTTTATCTCCTTCCGTCGCAAACAAATTCATCTCCCAGCACTCTAAGCAAGCTCGACGATTACACTCTGTCATCTGCAGTCGCCAGGTAACGGTCGATGGTCCTCCATGTATCCGAAACAAGATCGGACGTGGCCTTTTCGCTCTTCTCTTTCAGGATGAAGGAAACGACCTCAACCTTCGCGGCAAACACGTCCTGCAACATTCGCACCGTCTCGCGCTGCCGTCGTTTGACCTTCTCCGGTCTGCTGTAAGAGTCTCCCTTTTCTTCATTGCAACCGAAATCATCGACGACAACGATGTTTCTGACGTCATTCATTTGCAGGCCGCGCCTCAATATCTCCCAGAACTCTCGCTTGTCCTTGTGGAACCCGAGGTCTGCGGAGTTGGCCACTATGACCTCCCTACTGTCACGATGGGCGATAGCTAGCGTGGCAGGCATTGCCTGGATATTCAATTCCCGGAGAAATTGCAAGATATAAGACGTTGCCTCTGCATAGTGATCAGTTGCAATGACGACTCTTATGTAAGGACGAAGTGCCAGTTCACGGAAGACCCGCCCCCAAGAGCGGTCAATGCGGGAATGGCGGAGATAACTATCCACAAAGGAGGATGCGGCGGCTTTCGCCTCTTCCGCGTTCATTGCATCCGTTCGTGTGAGCGTTCTTAATCTGTCCTCTATGATTTTCTTGTAGCCTGCTGCCGTCGTGCTTCCCTCATACCAGGTTGGGTTTACGATCTCCTCCCAGAATATGGCAGGGCTTGTGATCCCCATGTTCGAAAGGCCACTCTCTTCGAGTTCTCTCGTCAGATAATCGGGCCGGCCGAACAGAGTGGACTCCAGGCTGAGTGTGCCCGAGTAGTCAAAGATGAACAGTTTCTTGTCACCCATGCAAATGTCTCTTACGCCCGCTTCTTGAGAGCGTCCCGGATTGTATCGCTGATCTCCCGTGAGGCGGCAAGAGGATCGGGAGCCGCACAGATTGCGGAAACGACTGCAACACAGTCGGCGCCTGCCATAACCGCCTCCCTGACGTTCGCCGCGTTGATGCCGCCGATCGCAACCAGGAAGTGGCGTGAATAGGCCTTTATCCTCGCCAGTCCTTCAATCCCCCAGCTCCCTTTGGTGTCTGTCTTGGTGGGCGTTGCAAAAACGGGACTCACGCCAAGGTAGTTGACGTCGAGTGACTCCGCGCTGATTACATCGTCCCACGTCTCAACCGAAAGACCGATGATGGCTCCGGACCCCATAAGTCTCCGGGCATCGGCATAGGGCATGTCGTCCTGCCCGATATGGACACCATTGGCCCGAGAGGCAAGGGCCACATCGAGCCGGTCATTGATGATGAGAGGCACACCGAATTGAGCGGTGATCCTCTTTATCGCCCGCGCCTCTTCAACAAAGAGCCGGGTGGATAAATCCTTCTCTCGAAGTTGCACGCACACGGCGCCGCCCCCAAGGGCCTGGCGCACCACATACTCAATCGATTTCTCGCCGCAGAGACCGCGGTCAGTAACAAGATACAATCCGCGCATTGTCAACCTTCCACTCTGAGGTAACGCTTTATGTCTTTTTCCGAAAGTTTATACAGGGCGTCATAGAAGCCGACCTGAAGGGTTCCCGGCCCCGGCGCCTTATCCGCTGCCATTTCCCCCGCTATGCCCATGACCGCCATCGCCTGGGCGGTAGCCTCGGAAAAGGAATTATTGACCGCTGCAAACGCCCCGCACATGGCTGTAGCGATGCATCCCATTCCAGTGACCTTCGTCATCATGGGATGGCCATTCTTGACCTTGGTTACATCATCTCCATAAACAATATAGTCCGTTTCTCCGCTCACACAGACCACACTTCCGTAGGTATTATTCACCTGCCGTGCAATGTCAACGGCGGTATGCGATGAAGCCGTGCTCTCGACACCTTTTGTCTTTGTATTTTCGGCCAAGAGGGCCATGATCTCCGAGGCGTTGCCCCTGATGATGGCGGGCGGATATTTTTCTATCAGCTCCCTCGCGGTACCCGTCCGGTATGCAGTAGCGCCTGCGCCCACAGGGTCGAGAATGAGGGGAACATTTACCTTCTTGGCTTTGTCTGCCGCCCTGTGCATCGCCCGTATCCAGTTTCGGCTCAGTGTCCCGATATTGATGACGAGGGCGCCGGCGATACTCACCATTTCCTCCACTTCTTCTTCAGCATGGGCCATGACCGGGGAGGCGCCTATTGCGAGCAATGCGTTGGCGGAATTGTTCATGACGACGTAATTGGTAATGTTGTGGATTACCGGTGCTTTGTCTCTTATTTCTTTGACCGACGACCAGATTCCCTCTACAGAAACCTTCATATTGCAAATCCCCTTGTCCAAATAAGAATTTTTTCTGTCGTTTTCGTGTCCGCCGTCACATCAATATGATTTTGGAGAAATGTACCATACATCATAGACGAATGTAAAATGGGGATCACACATTCACAGTAATTCACGGCTTGTGCAATCGTTTCAAATATTGTAGCTTCTGTTTCGGTGATTGAAAAATAGAGTGAAATATTAGCGGCATTTTCCGCCTCCGGATATCGCGCATGAGCAAGCTCAAAGAGATTATTGAAACGCTAAACCAGAATCAGGACATTGCACAGAAATTCTTCGAAATCGAGACGAGTGTATTGTCAATTCTCAATTTCAAGGATTTTCTGGAAAGGCTGCTCACTGAAATACAGGAGAAAATGGAAATCCCCTATGTATGGGTGTCTCTGATAGATGGGAGCGACTTCGCCGATATGCTTCAAAAATCTGCGACGTCGGAAATATTAAAGCGGCGTACAAATCTGATTGAAAGAGATTTGTTCCTCAGAGTTATCAATAACAGCGTGGAGCCGATTCTTGCCAATTACGGCCTGGCGGCTTTCCGGGCTTTGCTGCCCTGCGATCACAACTACCTAATCCAGTCACTTGCCGTTGCCCCTCTGACACTCGATGGCGGGATAGTAGGAAGTCTCAATCAGGCCGACAGCTCATCGTTCCGCTATCGTCCCGACATGGATACGACCTTACTCAAACGGCTTGCAACTATTGTGTCCATCTGTCTCTCAAACGTCATGGCCCATGAGAGGCTCGACTTCCTTGCATCGAGGGATCCACTCACCGGACTCCTGAACCGCAGGGTCCTAGAACAGATAATAACGAGGGAGTTCGATCGTGCCCTGAGGTACAGGACGCCGCTGACTGTTGTCTTTCTCGATGTGGATGGCTTCAAGACTGTAAATGACACGTACGGCCACGATGCGGGTGATGAAGTGCTAAAATACGTGGCGGCTCAGCTCCAGTCCATGTCCCGGGCGAGCGATATCGTAGCGAGATTCGCGGGGGATGAATTCGTGATCATCCTTCCCAACACACCGCCGGATGAGGCATCTGAATTCGCAACCCGCCTGCAGACGTTCTTCTTGAATCATCACCTCATGGTTAGCGGCGCGCCGCTCCGCGTCTCGGTAAGCTTTGGATTGTCGCACATGGAAGATGGGGCGTATGACGCCATGTCACTTCTCAAGAGGGCGGACAAGATGCTGTACAGCGCAAAGCAGGAAAAAAACACAAGATATTCGTATCTGTGACTATGAAGCTCTGAGTTTCATTTGCCAAGCCTTGCCTGCAGCCGTAGAATGAGTGCTGCCGCAGTGGCCGGATTTTTTATCCTCACGGCTCCTATGACGTAACTGCCTGTCTGCTTGACGAACACGCCTCCGAATAATGGATCGGTTCCCGTGACCGTATCTTCCTTAAAATGAACCTTTTTCCCTTCGGCATTTAGGTAAGAGCGATAGCGATCCAAGACATCCCTTGCAGCCGACACAGAATCCTCAGGAATCATGAATACCTGGAAGCTTTCACCTCCGAGAACAGCATCAGCCGTAATACCGCGACGGAAGAATGCGTAGCCCAGCAGGCTCTTGGCGATGTAGCGCTCAGTTTTCGGGACAATGCCCGGTATTCTAAAGGCCCCAAGTTCCCCAGGCGGGCCTGCACTCGATGGCAGCTTGTTTGATATAGACTTCGCACAGGCACGGAACACATCTTCTCCCAGGCCCATCGCTCCGGTAACCTGAAGCCTCACAAAATACCTGTCCTGGTAGAACATCAACTGAGAAGAAGAGACGAATCCTTCGGCACCGATCGTTATGTCCTGCACTTCAGGCCTTCGATAGTTGGAATAGATTCCGAATGCATCAAGCAGTGAGCCCATCCTGTACACATCGGCAACGAGCCATACGTCAGGGTCCTTTGCGTTTGCATACGCAGCCGATGCGAGCATATCGAATCCGTAAGGAAAGTAGAGCTCCGCTTCGCCGTTGATGTGATCGAAGAGGGTCTCCGTGTCGAAGGTGGCCGCCTTTTCTTTCAGATCCCAGCCGGGGGCACAGCTTGGTTCCGGCAAAAGCTTCTCCATGGATTCAGCTGCCGCAAGCGCCGGAGTAAGTGCGCAGAGTACGCATATGAAAGTACAAATAGCAATCGAGCGAATCGGGACGGGCTTATGCATGATGCCCTCCGGGACTTAAGGAGTAAGGGGTCGACTTGCGACCGTAAAGAAAAAGAAACAAGATGCCTTGATGACGCGGTGAATCTTCTAAGCCAGCATCCTTCTCGCCTTTTCCATCTTATCAGCGACATCAAGGCCGTTTACGCATTTTGCCATACAAACCGGACAGCCGAGGCATGAGGATGCAGAAGACTCCACGGGTATCTCGGCATATGTGGAGCGCGCGAGTTCCGGCTCTTTGTAGCCTTCCCTGTACATGAGGCAGCGGTTGATCGTGC
The DNA here is from genome assembly GCA_035515335.1 of Syntrophales bacterium. GTDB lineage: Bacteria > Desulfobacterota > Syntrophia > Syntrophales > UBA2185 > Fen-1135. The sequence goes on from DATJBN010000275.1 coordinate 24,334, forward strand.
TTATCTCTACTCCCTTGGGACACAATGATTCGCATTCCCCGCAGAGATGACAGTAATATGATTTAACGGCTTCGCCGTAATGTTTCAGGATTATTTTATCGAGGTACCCGAACCTCATCCCCATCACTGCTATGTCTTCCCGGAGCTCCGCCATGTCCCTCATGCCCGGAATGGCTGCGGTGATATGCGTGTTCTGAAGCGCCCATTTGAGAGCCGCCTGGTGAGGGCTTATGGGACCAAGCGTATCGGTTTTGTATCCTCCTGCCTGCGTCTTCATCGCTATTATACCCACGTTTGCCCTGGCCGCCCTTGCTATCGCCTCTCTGATCTCCGGACTACTTTTGAAATTGTAGCCCACGAGGGCCGTATCGAAGAACTTATCGCGGTCATCAACGAGGGCGTTTAGGACCTCGGCCTGACCCTTGTGAGTCGTAATTCCGAAGAATCGCACCTTGCCCTGCTCTCTCAATTTGATGAGCGCTTCCCGTGTCTCCGGGATGAACATGCGGTCTTTGTTATTACTGTCAAGATTATGAAGCTGGATGACATCGATATAGTCCGTTTCAAGGGCCTTGAGACTCGTCTCCACATCTCTCATGATGGCCTCTTTCGTGTGTGAGTCGGGCTTCGTCTTGGTCGCCACATACATCTTGTCGCGTCTGCCTTTTAATGCCCTGGCGACTATCTCCTCATTTTTGCCTCCCATGTACCTTCGCGCCGTATCGACGTAGTTCACGCCATGATCGAAGGCGACCTTCATAACTTCCGATTCCGGCGTAAGCATCGCTCCGAAACTGACAACTGTCATCTTTATCCCAGTTCTGCCTAGGATTCTGTATACGGGATCGGGAAATACGAATGGCTCCGCCTGTGCATAATCCATGGCATTGGCTAATCCCTCCCAACCGATCAGGGCGGAAGTCGTACCCGCGGCGCTAATCTTAAGAAAGTCTCTTCTGTTCAGTCCTGAATTAGTTCTTCCTCCAGCCATCTTTGCCTCCATGTCAGACTGTTATATTCATTTCTTGTTTTTGTATTCCGTAAGCACGCTCAGCAGTTCTTTCATATCAGGGAGTTCTCTGATGGGATAGACCTTAGCGAATACCACTTTTCCTGCCTCATTCACTATCACGTTGGCTCTCTCAGAAAAACCTTCTTTACGGAACAGACCCATGGATTTTGCAACACCTCCGTGGGGCCAGAAATCGGCAAGCAGCCTCGTCTTCTTGATCATCAGGCTCTTTGCCCAAGCTGCCTTGCAGGGCACACTATCCACACTCAAACCAACCGCAACGGCGTTCAGCTTATCCAGAGCCCTCTTGTGCTTTTCCAGAGCCTGCATCTGCTTGGCACAAACCGATGTCCAGGCAAGCGGATGAAAGGATAGGAGCACCTTCTCTCCCCTGAATTCCGACAGCCGAAAATCATCGCCGTTCTGATCCTTCAAAGAAAAGTCCTTAACCTTTTGTCCTTCCTGTACAGCCTTGTTTTCCGCCATGGGAAACCTCCTTTTCTGTCCGACTACAGAGAAATATCTCTATCGATTGCAAGAACACCCACCAAAGGAATTGGCGCCAAATAAACTTTTTTGAAGTCTGACACGGACAGGCTTGGATTGTAAAGAACTGTTTGAGCGCCGGCTTAAAATCTAGCGGTGTGGCGTGAGGAATTGCAGGCGGGTCGATACGCCTACTTCTTTATCTGGGCTTTCGGGGAAGGAAGATAAGGCCTCTCCAGATAGTTTCTTGCCTCCACTTGGGCAAAACCCTCCCCGCCCGGTTCTGCCAAGGCCCTATTATAGTACCCTTCCGCCTGCTCCCTCTTATTGAGAGCGTCTTGTATCATGCCCAGACGCACTAGGGCCCAGGCGCGAACCCGAGCATTATAGGGTGCCTTGTCCTCGAGAACTTTCTCAAGATGTTCGGATGCCTTTACGTATTCTCCCTCATTGAAAAATATCCTTCCCAAGAGCTGATTAAGGCGCGACTGCAGCTGTGGAACATATGGGGGGTTCCCTGCCTGAATACCCTTTTCAATCTCACGCGCAACGGCCATGGCTTCATGGAATTCCTGGTGTTCGGAAAGTGCGTTGGCTAGGGCGAAGGAAAAATTGTAATTGCGGGGAAACCTCTTCTTCAGCTCGCGGGCAATAGGAACAGCGCGCGCGGGTTGCTTTTCAAAGTTAACATAGACGGAAGCCAGTTCAGACTGGGCAAGCTCTTTGAGGAGGTCGCTCTTCTGCGCCGCAAGCTCCAGCTCCTGTAGCCCTTTCTTACTGTCCCCGGAAGCAATCAGAAGAGAAGAAAAGAAACGTGCCATGGCGGGAAGATGATCCAGATGATAGTGGAGGAGCCCCATCAGAAAATAGGTGTCGTAATTTTGCGGATCCTCCGCTCGCGCCTTCTCGAGATAATCCCAGATGCCCGATGTTTCCTGCGCTACAACGAGATATTGTTTCTGACCTATGGCCCAGCGGACCTTGATGATCTTCGCCATAGCCAGGGCGAAGTACGCCTGTCCATCTTTAGGATTCTTGCTAATCCTGGCCTGGCCTTTTGCTATGGCTTCACCGACATACTTGAGCATGGCCTCCTGAAATATGTCCCGCTCTTTCTGATTGAGGCTGATCTCATAGAAGAACAGGTCTGCCAGGGCATAAAAGGAATAACCCTCCGGATTCTCTCGGTCGAGGTCGATGGCCTTTTGAAGGGAAACGAAGGCGCTCTCGGGTTCCAGGTTGAAGACTTTTTCAACACCCTGCCTGAGATAGGTACGGAGCGCGTTCTGCGGAGGCTGGGCGGCCTCCGGCCCGTTTTCAGCGAGTGGGATCAGAGTCAGAAAGAGGAGGGAGAGGAGAAAAATGGCCGCCTTGTTTTTGCCCATAACCGGCATCTTGCTAAATGTTTTTCGAGATGAATTTCAGCATCTGTTTGAAGACGCCCTCGAGGATGTCCCGCCTGATAAAATAATCCGGCATCTGTTTGAAGAAATCCTCGGCTATGATCTTCCCGGCTGCATCGATGTCGCCGCCCTGTTTGCGGTATACATCTTCCATTGCGGTCTTCCATTTGTTTCCTTCTGCAAGTGTAAGGTTGACGAAGCCGGATGCCTCGTCTCCCGTTATGTATCCATAATGATCGCCGCAGAGAAAGGATACGGGCAAAGGCTTCAGTTTTTCGAGACTCTCGAGATACTGTGCCATATTGGTGTTCATGGAAGGGAAACAGAACTCTTTGTAAGGAATCCCAACGGCATCGGATGCGAACAGAATTCTTCTTTCGGGATCGTAGGCCGTGATGGAGCAATTGGAATGGCCGGGGGTGTCTATTATATGCAGCGTGATCCCGCCCAAGTCTATTCTGTCGCCTTCGGACAGAGTCGCGCCTGTGATATCGTCACGCCAGTCGAGGTCGTATTTATCGATGTCACTCTCATCTCCCCACCACTTCGCGCTCAGTCTGCTGTAGCTGTTCATTATCTCGATTGCCTTGGGCATGGCAAATATCTTCCAAGCGGGGGCCGAGGCACAAATCTCTATGTCCGGATATTTCCGCTTGAAATAAGGCGCGATTCCCACGTGGTCGAAATGCGAGTGAAGGATCAGTATCTTGCCTATGCGTTCCGCGTCTATCCCGAAAGCCTTCAT
>DATJBN010000276.1:0-13389 GCA_035515335.1 Syntrophales bacterium
AATAGTTTGCGAAACTTCATAAAGCAAAATAAGCAAAAGGTAAACAACCTACTTCAAGGCACTCAAGGATGAACGACAAAGGCAAAACAAAAGAACAACTCGTGAGTGAGCTGGCAAGAATGCGGCGGCAGATTGCCAAGATGGAAAAAAGTCGAAGTGGGAATAAGACGTCTATGAACGTCAGGATTCCATGCGAGGAATGGTACAATCTGCTGTTCAACAACGTCAGTGATGCAGTCTTTGTTCACTGGGGACCTGATGAAACAAATATGCCTGGCACATTCATTGAGGTAAATGAGGCCGCGTGCAATAGGCTGGGCTATAATCGGGAAGAATTGTTGCAAATGAGACCTTCCGATATAGATGCCCCTGAAACAATCGGCAATGTTCCCGTGATGATGAAAATCTTATTAAAGGATGGCGAAGCTCTTTGGGAGGGTGCGCATGTAAGCAAAGAAGGCCAGAGGATTCCCGTCGAGATACACAACAGGCTGTTTGATAGCGGCGGCAGGCAACTCATCTTATCAACGGTTAGGGACATCTCGGCGCGCAAAGAGATGGAGGAGGCTTTGCGGGAGAGTGAGCAAAGATTCCGCTCCCTCGCTGAGACAACGAGCGACTGGATATGGGAAGTTGACCGAGACGGTTTCTACACCTACACCAACCCCAAAGTATTTGACCTGTTAGGATACGATCCAGCAGAAGTCCTGGGAAAGAGGCCTTTCGAATTCATGCCCCCACATGAGAGCGAGCGAGTCAGCATACTATTCGCCGATATCGTGGAATCCCTGAAGCCCTTTTCCTATCTGGAAAATGTAAATCTTCATAAGGACGGCCACGAGGTCATGCTGGAGACAAGCGGTGTGCCTGTTTTCGATGAGGACGGCAGCTACTCCGGCTGCAGGGGCATTGACCGCGACATAACCGCGCGTAAGCGGGTGGAGGAAGATTTACAGGAGAGTGAAAAAAGATATCGCCTCCTCGTTGAGAACAGCAATGATATTATCTATTCGACTGATGATAAGGGCTTTTTCACGTTTGCCAATACAGCGGCCGAACGCTTTGTAGGCGAGCCCAGGTCGAATATCGTAGGGAAAAACTACCTTGACCTTGTGCGGCCGGAATCCCGCGATGAAGCCGGCGCCTTTTACAGGCAACAGTACAGTGAGAATAATCCGAACAGCTATTCTGAATTTCCCATCATCAACCGCAAAGGAGAGACAAAGTGGATCGGCCAGAACGTCCAACAGATCTTTAGTTACGGCAAGGTCGTCGGTTTTCAGGCCGTGGCCCGGGACATCACGGAGCGCAGAGAGGCTGAAGAGGCCCTCAAACGAAGTGAAAAATTGTATCGCAGTGTCATCGATAATATTCACGATACTTTTTATCGAACGGACGTAACTGGAAATTTGATAATGATGAGCCGTTCCGGGGCCGAACTGTTCGGGTACGATTCGGTTGACGAGATGATCAGCCTTAATGTTGCCAAGTCTTTTTATTTTAATCCCGAAGATCGCAATAAAATACTGTCGGAAATTGAAACACAAGGGTTTGTGAAGGATTTTGAATTAGTACTCAGGCGCCGTGACTGGACCCCTGTGGATGTGTCGGTGAGCACGCGCAAATACTTTGATGAACATGGGAATATGCTCGGCGTTGAAGGAATCCTGAGAGATATTTCAAAAAGAAAGCGGGCCGAAGACGCCCTACGCAAGTCTGAACGGGAAAAATCCGCAATTCTGGACGCCATGTCCGAGATAGTTCTTTATGTGGACAAAGATCTAAGAGTACTCTGGTCCAATAGAGCGACGACCCTGCAGTTTAATTTGCCGGCCAGTCAAATAGAGGGAAGATTTTGCTACGAGGCATTACACGGACTTAACAGACCCTGCAAAATTTGCCCCGTGTTGAAGGCTGTTGAACCAGGGAGACCGTATATCATTGATGATTTTTCGTCCCTCGGGAAGAGATGGACAATGCGGGCTTATCCCGTATGGGATGATGACAGAAATCTCGCGGGAATAGTTGAGATAGTTACCGACATCACGGCTCGCAAGCAGGCTGAAACGCTCTACAAGTCCATGGCGGAAAGCTCTCTTGCCGCGGTGTTCATTGTACAGGACGGGATATTTCGCTTTATTAACAACAGCGCCATTGCTTACGCCGGATATACTGCAGAGGAACTGATTGGACAAAATTCTGATTTGATCGTCCATCCGGAAGACAGGGAGATGGCAAAGAACAGTGCTCGTGAGATGCTATGCGGAAAAGACACTACCCCGTATGAATTCAGGATGGTGACCAAAGAGGGTGGAGTCAGATGGGTAATGCAGATAGTATCTCCTATTCAGTATGGCGGGAAGCCGGCACTATTGGGCAATGCCTTGGATATCACCAATCGTAAACGGGCAGAGGAAGCGCTGAGGGAATCGGAGGATAAGTTTAGAGTTCTTACAGAAAAGGCGGTAGTCGGCGTATATCTGATTCAGGATGGCCGGTTTGTTTACCTGAACCCCAGACTTGTCGGTATGTTGGGCTATACGACGCTGGATGAACTTGCAGCAAGAGTCTCCAAGTTGGAAGATGTCATAGCAAAAGAAGATTGGAAGAGGACCAAAGAGTACCTGCGTAAACGGCTGTCCGGCGAGATGGACTCCATTCACTATCAATTCAGGATGGTAAAGAAGAACGGTGATGTAATTTCCGTGGAGGCCTACGGATCAAGAATAATATACAACGGCCGGCCTGCAATTATCGGGACCATCCTTGACATCTCCGACCGCAAGCTCGCCGAGGAAGAACAACGCCGTAGTGAAAAACTTCGGAGTATTTTGGAAATGGCAGGAGCCGTTTGCCATGAAATGAATCAACCCATGCAGATCATTTCCGGATACTCCGATCTATTGTCGATGAATATTCCTGAAAATGATCCAATCAAGGAGAAACTTGATATAATAGGCCAGCAGATTGGCAGGATGGCAACGATTACGAGAAAGTTGATGACCATTAAAGATTATAAAACTCAAGATTATGCCGGCATCAGCCGAATTGTAGACATCAATAATAGTTCCGATAAAGGCAATCTATAGACTGAAAGGATACTCATCATGGATGTGAAAAAGATTTTGGTCGTGGACGACGAGGTTAATATTCTAAACATGCTAAGAGAATCTTTCAGCAGAGCCGGTTATACAGTATTTACCGCCGCAAGTGCTGAAGAGGCGCTAAAGATCCTGAAGAATGAAAGTGTCTTGGTTATGTTCTTGGATCTTAAACTTCCCAGTATGAGCGGCATTGACCTTTGCAAGAGAATACGGAAAGAAAATCAAATTTGTATTATCCATGCGTTTACGGGCTACAGTAATATTTATGGTCTCTTAGAATGTCGTGCTGCCGGTTTCGACGATTTCTTCGTGAAACCGGTTAAGACTAATTTACTTTTAAAGGCAGCGCAGGAAGCCTTTGACAAACTTGAAAGATGGGAAGTCAGCAATTACGATTTAGCGTAGTGTTCCGTCTTTACGAGTCATGTGGCTATGAGGCTGAAGATTGATACTTAACCGGGACTGACCGCCGAAACCAAATATCCCAAATTCGAAAAAACAAAAAGAAGGTGCTCCTTTTAATTTGATGTGATCTGATCATTATCAAAGATCTTATCCGCCACTCACACGACCTTGCTTAAGAAAATATTATAATCGTATAAATTTCCGGATAGCAACAACGCAGGTCTTGCCTTCGCAAATCCCAACTTCTTGGAAACACAAATCAAATCGCGCAGCCATTATAGTTGACAAAGAGTAAAGGTGCGAGTATCCTTATCGCCGGATCGGGCAATGACAATGCCGTAAAAAACCGCAAATACAACATCAAGGAGTGGTCCAGTTAGGTTATAGAAAGGAGGGGACATAGATGCATCCAGCACTTCGTTTTTTAAGTGTAGCGTCTATTCTGCTGATTACAACAGCATGTGGCACCTTGGATGCGAGTTACAATCGTGCAATCCTCAGACTTGAATCTACATGGCTCCAGGAAAACATCCGCATCCTCGAAAGCGACGGCCGTCGCCAGTTCAAAGCAACAAAACAACAGGCATTTGAAGCAACACAGTTAACCGCTCGCCGGCTCGGTATGGTTGTCGACGAACAGAATTTTACGACAGGATACATGCTTGTGTCTGCGCCCGCCCCTACCCCGCTCACGATGGAAGAATGGGCGGAGGTTCAGAAAAAAGATACGGAGAAATTTCAGTCAATCATAGCCCAGGACATCGGAGCCATCAGTTACTTTGCTACTCTTGATCCGTCCGGCAAGGATGTCGTGGGCAACTTCTTCATCTCCGAGAAAGAGGGCCTGGTCGAGGTCTCAATCGGACTGAGGCTCCGGAGCACAAAACCCACTGCCGATAAACTCAGGCGATTGCAGGCGCCCCCGACCGCGGTACGCATGGGAGTTCAGAAATTCTGGAAGGCCTTTGAGCCGGAGCTTGCTTCTGTCGTAGGAAGAGGAGCGCCCGCTGACATACGACCGGCCGCTTTGCCTGCCAAGAAATATGCGAGTTCTCCGAAAGGAGAGACTCAGAAGGCCGCGCTCCCCGGTGGAAACAGATATGCCGTCGCCGTCATCATCGGCAATAAGGACTATGGCGACCGCGCCCCGGCAGTAGATTACGCATACAATGACGCCGAGGCAATGAAACAGTTCTTCGTCGAAGTCCTCGGAGTAAGCGACAGCAACATCATCAGCCTGCGCGACGTCACGCGGGCGGATATGGAAGTCGTGTTCGGAAACGACAGGACCCACAAAGGCAAGCTCTGGCAATGGGTCAGGCCTCAGAAATCTGATGTATTCGTCTACTACTCAGGGCACGGTGTGCCCGGCTTGAAGGACGGACGTGAGTATCTCTGGCCGGTGGACGGAAATCTCAGTACACCGGAGATATTCGGATACCCCCTGCAGTTGCTCTATAAGAATCTGGATATGATAGAGGCGCGATCGGTGACCGTGTTCATCGACGCCTGTTTTTCCGGAGAGAGTTCACGCGGCACGCTCATTCGGGGCGCATCAGGGGTTCGTGTGACGCCCAAGAAGTCAGCAGAGGCCACATTCACTATTGTAACGGCGACCAGCCCGGGCCAGGTCGCGAGCTGGGATGATGAAACCGGACGCGGCCTTTTTACCAAGCATCTTCTCGATGCGCTGAAGGGTGCTGCCGATGAAAAGCCATACGGAAACGGCGACGGACGCATCACGCTGAATGCCATCAAGAATTATTTGGACAACGAGATGACATATGCTGCAAGACGGCGCTATGCGAGAGAGCAGCAGGCCACGGTCTTTGGAGAACCGGACAGCGTGATCGTGAACCTCCGAAGGTAGCGTCTCGTTGCCGAACGGAAATATAACAATAAAACGCCGTTGCACGCACTGTTGCAACGGCGTTTTTGTGTCGATGCTATTTCATTAGCATCAGGAGGCCTAGAAGACCCATCACGGTGAGCAGGATATTTCTATAGGTCTCTTCCTTTATCCGTCCGTAGAGAAATGAGCCCGCCCAGGTTCCGAAAAGCAATACCGGAAGTCCGGCAATAAAATACCACATCACCCTGCCGGTCATGAGCCCGCCTATCGCCTGAAAGATCACCACCACGATTCCCGATGTGACAAAGAATCCTTGAAGCGTAACCTTGATCTGATCCTTATTCCATGGCTGGAGTGACGTATAGACAATAACCGGCGGGCCGGAGGCACTGATGGCGCCGCCGAGACAGCCTGCGGCGAAGCCGAATGCATACGCCCATAATGGAGTCGTGAAACGCGCGGCTGGCCTCAGGAGAAGGCTGTATAAGGCGTAAGCTATGAGGACGGCCCCGACAGTCCATTGTATCAACTGAGTATCGGTACGATTGAGAAACCACACCCCCAATGGGGCGCCGGGGATGGAGCCCAGACAGAGGGGATAAATCTTTTTCCAATCCAGGTGCTCGCGCAGTTGCACGAGGAGGAATATTGTAAGGGCCACGCCGAAGAGAGCGACCACCGGGATGGCCGTCTTGACGTCGAGAAAGAGGGCAAGCAGAGGCAAGGACAGAAGGACCGAGCCGAACCCTGAGAGACCCTGAATGAACCCTGCGCAGAAGGCGACGATAAGAAGATATAGATAAATTTCCATCAGAAAATTTCCCGGCAATTCTCCGCGCGCTTACGTACGGGAAGTCCGGCAAATATAACCACTCGCTCTCCTGAATGCAAGCTTTCTCCCGGCACCATCACTGCATTTGCAACCATCAAATCCATAGAACTCTCGTCGCGAATGTGGTAATAACACCGCATCGGGTCGCATCGGTTATTATTTCTTCAATTGCTCGAACTTCTTTTAATTTGCATAGTCAGCCTGTTTAAAAGGTCACCATTTTCAACCCGCAAGGACTCTTCATTGAGATAAAAAGAGAGAGACGACGAAATGCAAGCCCCAGCAAACCAAGGCAGGAAGGCCGTTCTGATAGAAGGCTGTCGTATTCCATTTCTCCGGGCCGGAACAGGCTATGCAGACCTGATGTCCTACGATTTAGGAAGACTCGCTATCAAGGCGCTCGTTGAACGGACGCAGATTGCACCTGAAAGAATAGACCGCGTCATCATGGGATGCGTGATTGCCAACCTCGCAACTACCAATGTCGCCCGGGAATCCGCACTCGGCGCCGGTCTCCCCGTGAGCATTCCCGCTTTCACCGTAACCATGGCGTGCATCTCCTCGAATCTCGCGGTAACGTCAGGAGTGGACCTGATAAGGACCGGTCAGGCTGATGTGGTGATTGCCGGCGGAACAGAAAGCCTCTCCGATATCCCGATCTGCTACAGGAAGCCCATGAGAAAGAAGTTCATGGAGTCGCAGAAATACAGAGGACTCACCGATTATCTCGAATTTCCGAAGGGCATCAGCCTAAAGGACCTCCTTCCTGAGATCCCCGCCATTGCCGAGTTTTCGACAGGACGAACGATGGGTGAAGACTGCGACCGTCTTGCAGCACGTCTGGCGGTTACGAGGGAGGAACAGGACTGCTATGCGGTTCGCTCCCATCTCGCAGCTGCGCGGGCAACTGCGGAAGGTATCCTGCGCGACGAAGTAGTACCCGTCCTCGTTCCCCCTGATTTCCGCCCCGTAGACAAAGACAACGGCTTCCGCGGCGACACGTCGCTGGAAAAGATGGCCGCGCTCACGCCCGCATTCGTAAAAAATTACGGGACGGTTACGGCGGGAAATGCTTCCTTTCTCACCGATGGGGCCGCCACTTGCCTCCTCATGGCCGAAGAGGTCGCGGCGGCACTCGGGTATAAGCCCAAGGCACACATCCGGGCCTACGCCTACTCAGCCCAGGACCCCGGCGAAGACCTTCTCCTGGGACCGGCCTATGCAACGCCGAAGTCTCTGGACATGGCCCATCTCACCCTCAAAGACATCGACGTCTTCGAATTTCACGAGGCCTTTGCCGGACAGATACTTGCCAATCTGAAATGTCTTGCCTCGGATGAATTTGCGCGGAGTAAACTCGGACGGGCAGAAAAAGTGGGGGAAGTCTCTCTGGAAAAATTCAACACCCTGGGCGGCTCTCTGTCTCTAGGTCACCCATTCGGCGCCACGGGGGCAAGGCTTGTTACAACAGCAGCCAACCGCCTCATCAGGGAGGACGGCGCGTTTGCCCTTGTCGCCTCCTGTGCGGCGGGTGCCACGGGAAATGCAATCATCCTGGAACGAATGAAATAATCATATGGAGACGCAAATGGATTACGCGGATATCGAAGAGGATAACGGTGTTGCCGTAGTCTGGCTGGATCAACCCGGTGAGAAGGTCAATAAGATATCAGCTGACCTTGTGGATGGGTTCAAGACGATGCTCGACAGCCTTGAAGCCGACGATTCTGTGAAGGCCATAGTCCTCATCAGCCGTAAACCTGATAACTTCATCGCCGGTGCCGACATCGACAAGTTCAAGGAGATGGCAAGTGCAAAAGAGGCGGAGATGCTAAGCCGCCGGGGACATGCGTTACTCAGCAGGATGGCGACTTTCAGGAAGCCGATCGTCGCGGCAATCAACGGCGCAACCTTGGGCGGCGGTCTCGAAGTTGCCCTTGCCTGTCATTACAGGATTGCAAGCGATGATCCAAAGACAGTCCTTGCGCTGCCGGAAGTCAAACTCGGTCTCCTTCCGGGAGGCGAAGGCACACAGCGTCTGCCGCGACTTGTGGGTCTCCGGGCGGCCCTCGACATGATGCTCACCGGAAAGAATATCTATCCCCGACAGGCAAAACGAATGGGGCTCGTCGATGACATCATCCATCCCTATGCGCTTCTTCAGGCAGCGAAGAAGGCATCCCTCGAACTTGCCAAAAAGCGGATTACGCGCGAAAAGAAGCAATCACTCGCAGCAAGACTGCTCGAGAGTTCTGCGTTCACACGTAGCATCGTCTACAAGAAGGCGGAAGAATTAGTGGAGAAACAAACCTGGGGCAATTATCCCGCTCCTTTTAAGATAATCGAGTGCGTAAAAGAGGGCATGGAAAAAGGCATGGATGCTGGCCTTGAAGCGGAGAGCAAAAAATTCGGCGAGCTTGTCGTGAGCCCCGAGTCCCGCGAACTGGTCCAAATATTCCTGAGCATGACGGCCGTGAAGAAAAATCCTTTGAAAGACCAGGTGCACGCGGTCAAGAAGATCGGCATCCTTGGAGCAGGACTGATGGGGTCGGGGATCGCCAATGTGAGCGCCACAAGCGGGATTGAGGTGCTTCTCAAGGATATCAATTACGAGGCGATAGGCGCGGGAGAAAAGGCCATCTGGCAGGACCTCGACGGGAAGGTGAAGAAGAAGGCCCTGTCGGCGTTTCAGCGCGACGTCACATTCAGCAGGATCACGGCCGTTACAGATTACAGGGGGTTCGAGAAGGCGGACCTTGTAATAGAGGCTGTCTTTGAAGACCTGGAGCTGAAAAGAAAGATGCTCGCCGAGGCCGAGTCATGTTTGCAGGATGACGCAGTCTTTGCCAGCAATACATCCTCTCTTCCGATCTCCGACATAGCAGAGTCTGCGAAACGTCCCGGGCAGGTAGTCGGGATGCATTACTTCTCGCCGGTTCCCAAGATGCCCCTCCTCGAAATCGTCGTGACGAAGAGGACGGCAGATTGGGTAAAGGCGACGGCATTTGATGTGGGCATGAGGCAGGGAAAGACGGTCATCGTCGTCAATGACGGCCCCGGCTTTTATACGACGCGAATCCTCGCGCTCCTTCTCAACGAAGCGCTGGAGGTTCTCAGCGAAGGCGCCGATCTCAAAGAAATCGATACGGCCATGCGACGGTTCGGTTATCCGGTGGGACCTATCGCGCTAATCGACGAGGTGGGCATCGATGTGGGGGCCCATGTATCCAGGGTCCTGGGCCCACTCTTCGCTCAACGAGGGGCACAGCCGAATACGATCATGGAACGCCTATTTCAAGCAGGATATAAAGGCAGGAAGAACAACCGCGGCTTCTATCTCTACGGTAAGGAATCAGGCAGGGAAAAGAAGAAAGGCGTCAACGAAGAGATATATTCCTTCTTCGGCGGAACTAAACGAAAGAAATTTGAACAGGAGGAGATACAGAGAAGACTCTCGCTTGCCATGGTGAACGAGGCATCTCTCTGCCTGCAGGAAGGCATTCTACAATCAGCGCGGGACGGAGATATCGGAGCAATCTTCGGTCTCGGCTTCCCTCCTTTTCTCGGTGGGCCATTCCGTTACACGGACAGCATTGGACTCCCTAAGATTCTTTCACTCCTTGAGGAACTGGAGAAGAAGCACGGGCCGCGTTTTGCGCCGGTACCAATCCTTCGCGAGCGCGCCTCAAGAAATCAGCGGTTCTATGCGTAGTGTGCTCTTGCAGATCGTTTATCATTTCTACTTCTTGCTTTATGTCATTCCGGGCCGAGGAATCTGAAATCACTCACGTCGCTCGGGACATGGAGTCCTCGTCGCTTCGCCTCTCGGAAAGTAGGACAGGCTTCATAGAGTCGTAATATGGTATTTAAGAATTTCAATCAGGTACTTCTTGACAATTTTCCCCGCCATGAAAAGGATCCGGCGTTGATGTTCAAGTCGGCCGGGCGCTATAAGACCATCAGCTACGGTAAACTCCGGGACGTCTGCTTTCGCGTTGCCTCCGCCCTTATGAAGAGAGGGTTAAAGAGAGGCGACCGCATAGCAATCTTCTCCCAAAACCGCATGGAATGGGCGGAAGCCGATGCCGGGGCATTGCTGGCGGGCGCGATCACCTCCGCCATCTACTCATCATCACTTCCCGGGGAAGCGGCATTCATAATTCGGGACCTCGAGGCCTCCTTCCTTTTCGTGGAGGATCGCATTCAACTCGAGAAGATTCTCGCCATAAGGGAAAGCATCCCCAACGTGAAAGGGGTCTTCGTCTTCTCTGAGCCGTTCTCAACGAACGATCCCTGGGTCTCCCCCCTTTCAGTCCTTCTGAAAGATGAGCCTTCACCTGATGCGATTTCAAGAATCCATGAACTTGCAGAGCAGATCAATCGCGATGATCCCATGTGCATAATCTACACGAGCGGCACGACAGGGAATCCCAAAGGCGTCGTCCTCACACACAACAACTACCTGGCGACACTCGACATACTCATCGAGCATGTGGGGGACATAAGCGGACTCAAGCGTAACATCAGTTTCCTTCCGCTGGCCCATGCGATGGAGCGTTTCGGTGGATACTACCTGATGCTTTATACTGGAGGTTGCATCGCTTATGCCGAGACTCTCGAAACCATCGTCGAAAATTTCCGTGAGGTCAAACCTCATTTCTTTATCGGCGTCCCCCGTATCTTCGAGAAGGTTCATGCGAAGATAATGCAGAGTGTGCGATCGGCCTCTTCCATAAGAAAGGCGATCTTTTCCTGGGCCCTAAATGTGGGAAAGAAGGCCGGACAAAGGAAGATGCATGGACAGCGCTTGCCCTGGCACCTGAAACCGCGCCATCGCCTCGCCCACGCACTCCTCTTCAAGAAGGTGAAGGGCATCTTCGGCGGCGAGCTTGTCTTCTGTGTCTCAGGCGGAGCGCCCTTGAACAAGGAAGTTGCGGAGTTCTTTGGCGCCATGGACATCCTGATCCTGGAAGGATGGGGTGCGACCGAAGCGACGACACCGTCAACTTTGAACGCGCCCCATGACTATCGTTTCGGCTCGGTGGGAAAACCCCTTCCCCGTGTTGAGGTACGTCTCGCGGAAGACGGCGAACTGGAAGTGAGAGGCCCCAATATCTTCAAGGAATACTGGAGAAACCCGAAGGAAACGGAGGCCACGATAACAGCCGACGGATTCTACCGCTCGGGCGATGTTGGTGAGATCGATAAGGAAGGCCGTGTGACTATCACAGACCGCAAGAAGGAACTCATCATTACGTCGGGCGGGAAGAACATCGCCTCTGCCCCGATAATAAATCTCCTCACAAGCGGAAAGTACATTGAGATGGCCTACGTCCACGGTGATCGCCGCAATTATCTGACGGCGCTTCTTACCCTTGACCAAAACGCTGTGCGGGCCATGGCGGAGCATAAGGGGGTGAAATTCTCTTCCTGGAAGGAATTGGTCAAGCATTCCCTTGTCGTTGAGAGAATTAAGAGGGACGTGGAGCGGGCAAACGCGGAACTTCCCCGCTATATGCAGATCAAGTATTACCACATACTCGAGGCGCCTTTCTCAACCGAAGGCGGAGAGATGACGCCGACGATGAAATTGAAGAAAAGAGTCATCGAAAAGAAATACAAAGACATTTTCGACAACATGTATAAAGACGAAGTCTGACCATAGGAGTCCTTATGAAATCGCAGTACTTCACCGCGGATCACGACATATTCAGGCATACGGTGCGGCAATTCATCGAGAAGGAGGTCGCCCCACATGCGGAGGAATGGGAAAAGAATCGGGCTATCCCCCGCGAGATCTGGAACAGGATGGGGGATCTCGGTTTTCTCGGTATCAACTATCCGGAAAAGTACGGCGGAACCGGGGCGGACTTCTTCTTCTCCGTCGTCTTTCTCGAAGAGCTATGTCACTCAACGATGGGAGGGTTTGCTGCCGCGGTTAGCGTCCATTCCTATATGGCGACCGAGTACCTGCACCGCTTCGGGAGCGAAGAGTTGAAACAAAATTATCTGCTCCCCGCTCTCGCCGGAAGGAAGATAGGGGCACTCGCTATCACGGAGCCGAATACAGGGTCCGATGTCGCGGCGATTCGCACCAGAGCCTGAAGGGAAGGCGATCACTATGTCATCAATGGGGCGAAGACCTTCATCACCAACGGTGTATTCGGAGACTTTGTGCTAGTGGCCGTAAAGACGGATGCCGATGCGGGCGCGGGCGGCATAAGCCTGATACTCGTTGACCGCAATACGCAGGGATTCTCGGCACGACAGCTTCACAAGATGGGCTGGCACTGTTCCGATACTGGGGAGCTTACATTCGAAGACTGCCGCGTCCCGGCTGCAAACCTGATCGGCGAAGAGAACAAGGGATTTTATTATATCATGGAATGTTTTCAGCTCGAGCGCCTGGTGGGCGCGATCGTCTCTATCTATGGCGCTTTCCTTGGACTGGAAATGACTCTGTCATACATTAAGGAGAGGCAGGCCTTCAGCAGGCCGCTCGCGAACTTCCAGGCAATCCGGCACACACTCGCGGATCTGAAGACGGAGCTTGAGGCGGCAAGGCAACTGACCTATTACACGGCCTGGCTCCATAGCCGGGGCGAGACAGCGGTCCATTTTTCGTCCATGGCCAAACTGCTCACGAGCGAACTCGCGAAAAGGACGGCGGACGTATGCCTCCAGCTTTACGGCGGCTATGGCTACATGGATGAGTACGTGATCTCCAGGATGTATCGCGACGCGAGGGTTGGAACAATCGTCGGAGGCACTTCCGAGATCATGAGAGAGATCATCTCCCGTATCATGATCGACCAGGCCGACTATCGGCCGGCTTCTGCGCGCACTGAAGGCAGACGGGGGGAGACGGCGAAAAGAGACACAACGCCAGTGCCCAAGACTGCGGCGGAAATACTCCAGTCACTCCCCGAACGTTTCCGTCCGGAGAGCGCAGGGGACTGGGAGACAGTTTTTCATTTTGATATTTCAGGACCCGAGGGCGGGGAGTTCACCATAGGCATCAAGAACGGCAGCTGCGTTGTTGAAAAAGGTCTTGTGGGCGAAGCGAAGTGTGTTGTAACTGTATCCGACATTGTCTACAGGGATATTGAGCTCGGCAAGATGAAGCCGGAGTGGGCGTTCATGACGGGAAATATCCGGATGACCGACATGGCGGAAATGATAAAATTCACGAAGAT
>DATJBN010000277.1:0-7619 GCA_035515335.1 Syntrophales bacterium
ATCCAATACTTCCTGAATAATCTGCTCCTGTGTCATTTCAGTCAGGGCCTTGGCCATACCCGCGTATCCATCCCTCGCGATCGCCTCATCGATGTTTTCGGGGTCAATGCGTCCTCTGTTTCTCAACACCCTCAGTTCCTGGAGGGCGAAGAAGGGGATGTCGTGCATGGCCGGAATAACTTCTTTCGTAGTCGGCTCTTTATAGAGAAGCCTCTGAAGAATTCTTCCCTTGACGAGGTGCTCTTCGACTAGTTCGGGCATGTCCTCAGGTTTTATAGACATATAAACAACGCCTTCAGGATAGGCCACCATTATGGGTCCGAGGGCGCAGAATCCATTGCAACCGGTTTCAACAACCTTGACGTCTTTTGAAAGACCTCTCTTGTCTATCTCTTCTATCAGGGCCTTTTTGACTTTGGCCGTTCCTGAAGCATGACAACCGGTTCCTCCACAGATCAAGAAATGTGAACGAAACACTTTCATGTGGATAATTTCCTCCTTAACATTTTAATATGACTCTCTTGTCGATCCTGTTTGGATTTTAGCCTTTGGCTATCGCAAAGGAGGTCTGTACCTCGCCCTGCATGACATGCCTTTTAAATATCTGCCTCATCTTATTCGCGTCGAGCTTGCCGTAGACTATGGGTTTCTGACCGGTAAGCTCCACAGTTGCCATGGGCTCCTGGCTGCAGAGGCCTGCGCATCCCGATGTGGTTACGATGACATCCGATACATTGGCTTCAGCAATTGCGCCCATCAATGCGTCCATTACCGCGCGCGCGCCTGCAGCAATCCCACAGGTGCCCATGTGCACCGTTACCTTGGCCCTGTGCTCGCCGGCACGCAACGACGTTTCGGAATGAACCTTATCCTTGATCTTCTTTAAGTCTGCTATCGTAAGTTTTGCCATAGCTGTTTCCCTCGTCTCAAAAGTTTGTTAGGATGATGCCGGTTCTTCCCGGTATTGGTTCAGTATTTCTTTTACCTTCTGCGTCTTCATTCTGCCGTGGACGTCCTCAGTGATGACTATGACCGGCGCCAGTCCGCAGGCCCCGAGGCATCTCACCGACTCAAGAGAGAAGAGCCTGTCGGGAGTCGTCTCTTTTTCCTTCACGCCAAGTTCCTTATGCATCTGGTCCATGATGCCTTTGCCGCCGCGGACGTAGCAGGCGGTACCGAGACAGACGCGTACGGTGTGCTTGCCGCGGGGTGTCATCGTGAAGAACGAATAGAAGGTGACGACGCCGTACACGCGACTCAGCGGCAGATTCAGCCCCTTTGCAATGATCCGCAAGATGGGCATCGGCAGGTACTCGAGGGCCATCTGGGCTTCTTCAAGAACGGGAATCAAAGAGCCCGGTTTGTCCTTGTACTTCTTAATGATGCCGTCAAGCTTTGCGAGTTGTTCTTTCGTAAACTCTTTCTGGATATCAATCTCACCATTACCCTTCATGCATCCAATCCTCCTTAAACCTCATGCCTCCGCCCCGATTTCCGCGAGCCCTTCATTAATGTGCTCTCTGATGAAAGCGAGGACGGTCGCATGATTAATTGGTATATCTTCAATCTCTTTTTTGATCTCTCGCGTATCTAAAACGTATATCTTTCCGTTGTGCTCGTGACGGTAAATAAAATTAACCTCCGTGTTCCCGGCGATCAGTGTGACAAGTGTACCGGCAATGTCTCCAAAGGGCTGTCTGTCTATGTGACTGAGCTTGAAATCCGCAGCAACCCTCGTCCCTTCACCTCCCTTCGACTCGATAGTAATTCTGCCTCCCGCCATCTCGGCGGCCTGGGCAAGCATTGGAAGTCCCAACCCCACGCTACGAACCGTCTTCGTTGTAAAGAACGGGTTCATGACTTTTTTTAGGACATCCTCGCTCATGCCCGAGCCGTTGTCGCGGATCTCCAAAGAGAGGATGTCTCTTGCCGTGTCTTCCGCGATATCGATCGAAACCGTTGTGGCCCCGGCCCTGGTGGAGTTTTCCACGATATCCAGGATATGAAGGGATATCTCAAGCAACTATCTCTCCTGAATATATCTTCCACCGTGGCCACTGAAGGCCATTCTAAGTTCCGCTATATTGCCTCGCTCGAGAAAGATCGTTGTCGACCCATGTCCGATGTCGTCGATGAAATGCGCATCGGATGACTCAATGAAGGGATAGCCCGACAGTTCAGGATACTTCGCACGCGCGCCTTGAATTCCCGTCTTGCGCGATATCTCGAGAGCATCCAGGTCGATTTCGGGGTCGATAAATCCCAACTGGCTGATGACGCTGAAGCTTTCTCTGTCAATGTGAGATGCAATCGCAAGTCCGTCCAGCCTGTGGACGTGATCGATAATCTCGGTCAGGGACAATCTGGTCGCCCCGAGGAGGAATCTGTCGTTGAAGCCTTCGACCTCGTCCTGGTCGTTGACGATTGCCTGACAGCCGAAGACCTCTTCTCTGTTCGTTCCTGAGAGATTACTGTAGACAAGCTCCTGGAGCTTTATCAGCGCATCGGTCGTATCAAAAAGAGCCAGGAGATGAACTTCTTCACTGCTAGTTATCTCCATACCCGGGAGGATCGTAATCGGCTTCCCTTCAGCACGCTTGATTACGAATTCAACGTTCTCCGAGGCATTGTGGTCGCAAATTGCGACTATGTCCAGTTTTTCGGCTATGGCTTTGTCGACCAGCGCCCCTGGATACATACCCAGATCTGCACAGGGTGAGAGGCAGGTATGTACGTGAAGATCGCAACGAAAAGCCTTGAGCATAAAGACTTAAGTATCCGTGCCGGAAACGGCAATCCAGGCCTATTCCCGGCTAGCCACCGCCTCAATCAGCTTTCTTGCCTATCAATTCGTAGAGACGACCCGTGACTTCAAAAGCGGACAGCTCCGTCACCAGAATAGGAACGCCTCCCTTTATCGCTTTTTCAAGGGTGTCATTTGCAGGCTCGTTTCCCTGGACGAGGATTATGCCTGCATGCTCCTTGAGAGAGGCCACGGCAACGATGTTCTGATGAACCTGCCGCGTTATCCAGACGTCACCTTCACCGCTGTTCGCCATGACGTCACTCAGCAAATCGCCGGTATAGCCTCCCCTTATCTCCGTCTTCAGTTTGTCCCCGCCGGACCTGACTTTCAGGTTTAATGCTTTGACGACAGATTCCAAATCCACGTCAGGTCACTCCTTTGCTACTGAAGGGCTTTGGCCTTGATGACCATTTTCAGGTGCGTACCCTTTCCCAATTCGGAAGAGATGTGGAATACATCAGAGAAGTTCTTGATGTTACACAATCCCATCCCTGCGCCGAATCCCATTTCTCTGATCTTCTGGCTTGCCGTGGAGAACCCCGGCTGCATGGCCAGTTCAATGTCGGGAATCCCCTGGCCTTCATCCACGGCCTCGATCAATATCGAATCGGGGACGACACGGAGGCGGATCATGCCCCTCTTTGCATAGGAAACGATATTTATTTCCGATTCGTACGCGACCAGGGCCGCCTTCCTGATAACTTCTTTAGAAAGGCCGATCTGCCTTAAGATGGCCTTTATATTAGTTGACACCTCCCCGGCGTGGTCGAAATTGCCGCCTTCAACTGGAAAACTTCCTTCATACAGGGGCTTTTCATCCACGATTACGGTTATTTACTCCCCACTTTTTCGATACAGCCTCTTATTCCCTTCGCATACAACCGTCCAGCGATCTCAAAGAGAATATATTTGGTTGTGAGAATGGGGATATTGAGTTCTTCTGCTAATTGGAAGGTCTCCTGGGATGGCCTCTTCCCGCGACCCATAATTATCGCTGCGATATCAAGAACATCTGCCGTGCGTACGACTTGCGGATTGGTCAATCCGGTAATCAAAAGACTTCCTGCTGTTGCAAAGGCAAGGACGTCACTCATGAGATCGGCGACAAAGGCCGTATTTACGTCCATGTCAAGTTGGTCTTCGCCGATTAGGACCTCTGCATCAAGGAGTTTTCGAATGTCGTGGAGTGTCAATTTAAGTTTCCAAATTTAAACAGATGTTTAGAGGATTTGTCTTACGCGATCCGGGGCAAAATATGTTTTTGAAAACACCTACAAAGTACGGGATTGCGCTTACCATATGCTATTTGTTGTGTCAACACAATTTTTGGCAGAAAGGAAAAAAGACCCGCCGTTTATAGGTGAGGGATTTATGCAAAAATGTTTTTCCCGATGTGGGTCAAGAAAGCATGGGCTTTTTCCCGTGACGCGACGACTGACATTCTATATAATCAAAAAAAGTTGAACGCAGGTCTTGAGTCTCTTAAAAAAACAGTTTACGGACTTAATATGGATGAAGGATGAAGGGGACACATGCTTGAACTGATCTTATTCATTTCCGTTCTATTGCAGGTGGTAGCCGCTATTCTGGCTCTGCGACTCATCCGCATCACCGAGGTCCGTGCCGCGTGGATATTGATTGCGGCGAGCCTTGCACTCATGTCTGTAAGACGCGTCATCGATGTGCTGCCGTTGCTTCATTTCGAAGTCACACGGAATATCAATCTGCTCGACGATATGATCGGCGTAGCGATCTCCGTGCTGATGGTTGTGGGAGTCGCCCTGATTGCACCGGTATTCTTCGCCTTGCGGCAATCAGGGAATGATTTGCGGGAGAGCGAGGAGCGATACCGGCTGTTGATTGAGACTATGAATGAAGGTTTGGGGATGGTTGACAATAAAGGTATCCGCACCTTTGTGAACAGGAAATTCTGCGAGCTGACGGGATACTCCGAGGAGGAGCTTATCGGTTATCCTGCCACAAAATTGTATGCAGAAGAGGAGAGTCAGAAAATCTTCTTGGAACAGCGACTTAAGAGAGAAAAGGGTGAAGATGAGCCCTATGAAATTATTATTACCCACAAAGACGGCAATCGGATTCAAGTCTTGGTTTCGCCAAAGCCGGTTTATGACAAGGATGGTCGCTATGTAGGGAGCATCGCCACCTTTACCGACATCACCGCCCGCAAGAAGGCGGAGGAAAGACTCAAGGAGAGCGAACAGCGCCTGCAGACTGTCCTTCAGGGTTCCCCCCTTCCGACCATTGTGATCGGACGGGATCACAGGATCATATACTGGAACAGGGCCCTCGAGGAACTTAGCGGCATGAAGGCCGGAGACATTGTCGGCACGAAGGAGCAATGGCGGGCATTCTACAGTGAGGAGCGACCATGCCTGGCGGACCTGATTGTGGATCAGGCCCTGGACCAGATTCCAAAGTGGTATCTTGACAAGTATGTGAAGTCCCGACTGCTGGAGGAAGCCTATGAGGCGACAGACTTCTTTCCGGAACTTGGAGATGCCGGCAAGTGGCTGCGTTTTACTGCAGCGGTGATAAGAGATGCCAACGGTAATCTTGTCGGCGCAATAGAGACGCTTGAGGATATCACGGACCGAAAACGGGCAGAGGAGGAACTGATAAGGGTCGAGAAGCTTGAATCCCTCGGGATCTTTGCGGGCGGCATCGCGCACGATTTTAACAACCTCCTTTCCGTAATGCTCCGAAATATATTCGCCGCCAAGTTGTCACTGCCCGACGAACATCAGGAGTCGCTCGGAGAGGGCCTCGATGTCGCCGAGAAGGCCGGCCATCAGGCGAAGGAATTGGCGCATCGCCTGATCACTTTTGCCAAAGGAGGCGAACCGGTGAGGAAGATCGGTTCTATCTCGGAACTCCTGACAGATGCTGTTGAGCTGTCCATCAGCGGATCGCACATTAAGTGCGAATTCACCCTGCCCGACGATTTATGGCCTGTTGAGATGGACGATATTCAGATCCGGCAGGTGATCCATAATGTGGTTGTAAATGCCCGGGAAGCCATGGGCGAGAAGGGAACGATCACCATCGCTGCGGGGAATGTGAGCATAGCGGCGAGTGACGGACTTCCGCTGAAAGATGGGAAGTATGTAAAATGGTCTGTAAGGGATCAGGGCAGCGGCATCCCTGAGGAGGATATGCAAAAGATATTTGACCCTTATTTCACTACCAAGCCGACCGGGACGGCAAGGGGCATGGGTTTAGGGCTCGCGATATGCTATTCCATAGTGAAGAAACACGGCGGCTTCATGACCGTCGAATCCGAACGCGGCGTCGGCTCTACCTTCATAGTGTATCTGCCTGCCACGTCTCGGGATGACACGCGCAGGGGATCAGCTGCCGCGGAGACAATCTTGACGAAGGGAAGGGTTCTGGTTATGGATGACGAGGAAAGCATCCGCAATGCCACAGGCATCGTCCTCAACTACCTCGGCTATGACGTTGAATATGCGACAAACGGCGGAGAGGCCGTCGACCTGTACAGGAGGTCAATTGAAAAAGGGCATCCGTTCTACGCGGTCATTCTGGATTTGAATGTGCCGGGAGGGATGGGCGGAAAAGAGGCCCTGCAGAAATTGCAGGAAATCGATCCTCGTGTCAGGGCGATCATTTCCTGCGGTTACGTCGATGATCCCGCGATTGCTAAGCTAAGCGAAGAAGGCGCCTGCCGTTCCCTGGATGTTCCTTACGATATAGAAAAGATAAGAGAGATATTGGAAAGCCTGTCATAGTCAATGTATGCCTTCCCGGTCGAACGGTCCGCCTCGATGCTTCCCCGATTCACTCAGGAAAAAATCTTTGCGTCCTCCTGTCATTTACGTTAGAAATAGGATGACCGATATAGAGGAGGCGCAGTCTGACGGAGCTGTTTGACTGTTCCTTTTTATACGAGGCGTATAAGAGTTAACATGCACGATCTGATCGATGAGTACCTGAATTTTCTCGCCGTGGAAAAAGGCGTTTCCCGCCTCACGGTAGAGGCCTACAGCCACGACCTGAATCGCTTTGCGGGCATCGTCCGGGAACACGGAGTTGACAAAGTTTCCGATGTCACACCCGATGACATAATCTCGTATCTCGAAAGGGTAAGGAATAACGGCCTCACGGTACGGTCCGTAAACAGGGGACTCGCCGCCGTCAGGGGGTTCTTCAGGTTTCTTTTCCGCGAGAAGAAGATTGATGCAAACCCTGTGGCAAAGATCGGCCTTGCCAAGGTCTGGACGAAACTCCCCGATGCTCTGAGCCGGGAGGAAATGAACTTGCTCCTCTCGCAGCCGGGTGCGAAAGATGCGTCTTCTCTCAGGGACAGTGCGATGATGGAGCTGATGTATGCGACGGGTATTCGCGTGTCGGAAATTGTGGCGCTCACGATGGACAGCATCAACTGGCAGGTAGGCTACCTTCTTGTGATGGGCAAGGGGGGCAAGGAGCGGATCGTTCCCGTCGGAAAATCAGCCTACAATTGCGTGAGGGAATACGTAAGCGACGGAAGGCCGAAACTACTGAAGGGAAAGAAAACGAATATCATGTTTCTCAACAGAACAGGCGGTGGGTTGACGCGCCAGGGCTTCTGGAAGATCATAAGACAATATGCTGTACGTGCGGGGCTCAACAAAAAGGTTCATCCCCACATCTTCAGACACTCGTTTGCATCGCATTTGCTTGAGGGGGGAGCGGATCTTCGCTCTGTCCAGGTGATGCTCGGACATGCGGACATAGCGACTACGCAGATCTACACGCATATAACGAGGGACAGGCTGAAGCATATTCACAGGAA
>DATJBN010000278.1:0-8589 GCA_035515335.1 Syntrophales bacterium
CCCTCTCCGCATCGGCATCGACATATCACCGGTTATCGTTCTCCTCGTCATTTATTTTCTGAATATATTTCTTGTAAGCAGCATGATCGAACTGGCGATGGCCTTGAAGTGACGCTGCATGCAAACACAACTCTTTTCCGATATGGTCAGTATCAAAGAAACAGACGATGGGGTAATTCTTGATATTCACGTCGTGCCGCGCGCTCCAAGGAGCGAGTTTGCCGGTGTTCAGGGCGATGCCCTGAAGCTCAGAATCGCAGCGCCGCCCGTTGAAGGGCAGGCGAATGCAGAGTGCGTAAGGTTTCTCGCCGATATACTGGGAGTCAGGAAAAACCAGGTTAAGATACTGAGCGGCCACCGATCGAAAAAGAAAAAGATTTCTGTGGAAGGTGTAAGAAGAGGGGACGTCGAGGCTTTAATTCCTTGAGTAATATTCTTCCCTCAGAGTTTCGTCGATAACAGCGAAAATTGTCATTCCGAACGAATGTGAGGAATCTTGAGGTATCCATATTAGCAACCATCAAGATTTCTCGCTTTGCTCGAAATGACAGAAATGAGCAACATAATCTCCATGCGAAGGGTGCCTTCATGTGAAGGATACCCACCGTGTACTACCAGCTTACCATATGGAAGAAGGTCGAAAAGGGGGCTCGGAAAATTCGAAGGTCGCCAAGGCG
This sequence comes from Syntrophales bacterium, assembly GCA_035515335.1. Classification (GTDB taxonomy): domain Bacteria; phylum Desulfobacterota; class Syntrophia; order Syntrophales; family UBA2185; genus Fen-1135. The sequence continues at coordinate 678 of DATJBN010000278.1, forward strand.
GCCGGTGTCGTGAGCCTTGCCACCATGCTTTCACGGATCTTCGGTTTCCTGAGAGACATGGTTGTCGCCGCCTTCTTCGGCGCCGGGCTCACAACTGACGCCTTTTTCATTGCCTTCCGCATCCCGAACGTGCTCCGACGCCTTATCGGCGAGGGGTCACTCACGGTCTCTTTTGTTCCGGTCTTCACCGAATGCCTGAAAAATAAAAAGGAAGAGGCTTACGAACTCGCCGATGTTGCATTCACCGCGCTTTCCATCATCCTAGTTATCGTGTCCATTCTCGGCGTTATTTTCTCTCCCCTGATCGTCACACTGCAGGTTCCGGGGTGGTACATCAAGCATCCCTCCCACTACCACCTGACTGTGTTTCTCAATCGCCTGATGTTTCCGTACATCTTCTTCATGGCGCTCGTGGCCCTCTGCATGGGCATCCTCAATTCCCTCCGCCACTTCGCTGCGCCTGCGCTGTCTCCGGTTATCCTCAACATCTCTATGATCCTCGCCGCACTTCTTCTCCGTGATTATTTCGCGGAGCCGGTTATCGCGCTTGCCATAGGCGTGATGGTTGGCGGCATACTGCAACTGGCCATGCAGTGGCCTTTCCTCATCAAACTTGGCGTGAGACTTAAACCAAATTTCAACTTCGGTCACCCCGGCCTGAAAAAGATAGTTTTGCTCCTGCTTCCTGCGGCCTTCGGAGCATCGGTGTATCAGATCAATGTCGTCGTCGGCGGCATCCTTGCATCTTTTCTTCCGACCGGAAGTGTGTCGTACCTCTACTACGCGGACAGGATGGTTGAATTGCCGCTCGGTCTATTCGGCATCGCCATAGGTACCGCTGCGCTCCCCAGTTTCTCCCTGCAGGTGGCGAACGGCGATTTTCACGATCTGAAAAGGACGATCAGTTTTTCGCTGCGGCTTGTCCTCTTCGTCACGGTACCGGCAATGCTCGCCCTGATAGTGCTTGCCGTCCCCATAATATCCGTCCTATTCGAGCGGGGGGTGTTCTCGGCAGTATCGACATTTTTGACGGCTCAGGCGCTCGTGTGTTACGCGGTCGGACTGTGGGCCTTCTCCGTCATCAGGGTCATAGTATCGGCCTTCTATTCCCTCCAGGATGCGAAGTCGCCTATGAAGGCGGCCATTGTGGCCTTGCTCGTGAATGTCGTCTGCAGTATCGTCCTCATGTTCCCGATGCAGCACAACGGCCTCGCGCTTGCCACATCTATAGCCACGGCCGTAAACGTCATCATGCTCTCGGTGAATCTCAAGGGTAAGATAGGCACGTTTCTTGATAAAGATTTCTATCGCTCGCTATTCAAGATTTTTGTCTCATCCCTGGCGATGTGGGGTGTAATCCTGCTCGTGGAGATGCTCCTTCCCTGGCAGGACCATGGATCACTGAGAGAGAGAATCCTGTTCCTCGCAGTTTCTATCGCGGCCGGGATGACGACGTATTTTGCATCGGCGTGCATAATCAGGTGCACGGAAATGAGGATGATCATAGATTCAGTAGGCAGACTTGTACGACGGAAATTTCAATGAAAACATGGCGATCGGTAGAGAAAAAGGATAAAAACCATTGACTTCAAAGGTGTGAAATGGTAGGGAAACTCTCCTTTTAGCCGGGCAATTTTAAGAGGGAAGGTACGATCATGTTGGACATAAAATTCTTAAGACAGAATATCGATTTTGTCAGAAAGAAGATGCTGGAGCGGGGCCAGGAGGTCAATCTCGATGCCTTTATTACTCTCGATGAGAAAAGGCGCAAGGTTCTTCAGGAAGTGGAGGCGCTGCGGAACGAGCGCAATATCGCCTCAAAGGAGATAGGCGAGAAGAAGAAAAAAAAGGAGGACGCGAGTCAGCTGATTGCGAAGATGAGCGAGGTTTCAAACCGTATCAAGGAACTCGATGAGTCACTGAAAAAGATTGAAGAGGACTTAAACTCTATCCTGATGATCATTCCCAATGTGCCTCACGAGTCTGTGGCCTACGGGACGAGTTCGGAAGACAATCCTGTCATCCGTACGTGGGGGGAGAAACCGAAATTTACCTTTGCGCCGAAGCCGCATTGGGAAATCGGCGAGGATCTACGTATCCTCGATTTTGCAACAGGCGCAAAGATCACGGGTGCGCGGTTCACTGTGTACCGCTCATGGGGAGCAATGCTCGAGCGGGCGATCATTAATTTCATGCTTGACCTGCACACGTCGGATCACGGATATACCGAGGTTCTGACACCGTTCATGGTGAACAGCGACAGCATGACCGGTACGGGACAGCTTCCCAAATTTGCCGAGGATCTTTTCAAAATTGAAAAGTTCGACTATTACCTTATTCCCACGGCGGAAGTGCCTGTGACCAACATCCACCGTGATGAGATACTGGATGAGAAGATTCTTCCGATTTACTATGTTGCGTATTCGCCGTGTTTCCGCTCCGAGGCAGGTTCCTACGGAAAGGATACACGAGGCCTCATCAGGCAGCACCAGTTCAACAAAGTGGAGCTCGTCAAGTTTACAACGCCGGAGATGTCATATGATGAACTGGAAAAACTGACCGGGAATGCCGAAGAAGTCTTGAAGAGACTTGGCATACATTTCCGGACTGTCAGCCTCTGTACGGCAGATCTCGGTTTCTCTTCCGCGAAGACATACGACCTTGAAGTGTGGCTGCCCGGTCAGGATACATACAGGGAGATATCATCGTGCAGCGATTTTGAAGATTTTCAAGCGCGGCGTGCCTCCATACGATTCAGGCGGGAAGAAAGCGGAAAGGTGGAGCTTGTGCATACGCTTAACGGTTCGGGCCTTGCCGTCGGAAGAACGGTGGTTGCGGTGCTCGAGAATTATCAGCAGGCTGATGGAAGTGTCGTCGTGCCGGAAGTGCTTCGGCCGTACATGAAAGGAATTGACAGGATTCCAGCAACAGGGTTAGCATAATTTAGCGCCAGGCAATGTCATCATGGAGGGGTGGCCGAGTGGTCGATGGCGGCGGTCTTGAAAACCGTTAACCGAAAGGTTCACAGGTTCGAATCCTGTTCCCTCCGCCAGAATAAAAATAAAAATCCCCGCCCCTGGAAGTTTTACCGGATAGGCAGAGGGATAAGGATCGGCTTCATGCGGAGAGATGCCAGAGAGGCCGAATGGGTTCGCCTGCTAAGCGAATGTATGCCCTTAAAAGGTGTACCGGGGGTTCGAATCCCCCTCTCTCCGCCATACCAAAAGCGGAAGCGCCCATAGCTCAGCTGGATAGAGCGTTGGACTACGAATCCAAAGGCCCCAGGTTCGACTCCTGGTGGGCGCGCCATTTTGTTTCCGCAACGTTTTTCTCTTCAGTCATTCCCAAGTCTGTTTCCGGGAGAATTGGTTGAGGCGCATGGTTGCCGCAGGATCTTATGAACACAGGCCGTGGGGTTATTTCACCGTCCTCGCTGACGAGCCGGACCACAAGGTGAAGCGCATCGTCGTATATCCCAAACAGCGCCTGAGTCTTCAGAGGCACCGCCGTCGGACGGAGCATTGGTATCTTGTGCAGGGCGCTGCCATCGTAACGATAGGCGACGATGAAATAGCCTTGGAAAAAGGCCAGTCGACGGACATTCCCCAGAGCGCATGGCACAGGATTACGAACAAGGGAAAAGAAGATGTTGTCGTGATTGAGGTCCAGAGAGGAGATTACTTTGGAGAGGATGACATAGAAAGGCGGGAGGATGACTACGGTCGTGTTTAACTGAGTGAACGGCCTTTCAGAGTACCACCTCGGTAAGAATCAAATAACTATACTGTCATAATCTTTAGCCATATGCAGAGGCAGTTCGGCATCAGATTAATGGCCAGGCACGTGCCATAATTTTTGAGATTAGATCTGCCAGATTTATCTTGACAAGGAAAAAAATAGGAGTATGTTGCGAACCGTTAAGAAATGGGTTTAATACACCCAGCGTATGAAAAATTTTGAAAGGAGGAATAGGTTGATGAAGAAGGTGTTTGCTTTCGTGCTTTCGGTGCTGATGTTGATAGCATTTTCGTTCGTGTTGGCTGGCTGTCCGTCTGCACCAGAGAAGAAACCGGCCGAGCCTGCTAAGAAAGAAGCGGCAGCACCTGCTCCTGCACCCGGCGCACCAGCTCCTGCAGCTCCTGCACCCGGCGCACCAGCTCCTGCAGCTCCTGCGAAGTAATATCTCTAGTAGGACTTAATAAAAAAACAACCGAGCACCCTCAAAGTGCTCGGTTTGTTTTTGAGACGGGATTGACGAAAAATCAATTCCTGCAGACCGTCTTTTGTATATTTTGCCAGAGGCTTCCCGGATAAATTGTCTTCCACTCCTGGTCGGAGGAAAAAGCGGAGTGGATTATGTAACCCGTTTCGGTAAGATGAGCGATCTGCAGAAACCTGATCCTGCTTCCCTTGCAGTCAATCTCATTGAGCACTTCGGTATACCTGTATCCCTTTATCGATTTCTTTAATTCCCTGAGCTCCGACTTCACCTCATTGCGGTATTTGCTCTTCTCCGACGGGGCAACAAGAGACCAGACCCTGGCGAGGTCGGCGGATGGATAGGAGATGCTTTTCTTCTCTATGAAGAGCGCATCTCTGTACTTGGTGAAACCCGCAAGAGTCCATTCCTCTTTTCCGCCTTCAGCATGAACGACAGTCGTTGCCACGAATAACGAGCAGGCAAAGAAAAGAAGAAGATGTGAGAATCCGATCCGTTTCATAAATCACCTTATTTGCTTGCTACCTGTCTCATAATACTCTATTTTATGCGCATTATAAACAGTATATTTGCCTTGCCACACTTGGATTGAGAGAAATGGAACTTGACTACACAGTAGTGAGAAGCAGAAAGAGGAAGAGGACTATTTCATTGAATGTGAAGACCGACGGGACGGCGGTTGTTCGCGTCCCTTACCGGACGCCTGTTTCCGAGATTCAGAGATTCTGCCGGGAGAAGGAAGAATGGCTGGCAAGGAAAGTAGGTGAGATCCGGGAAAGGAAAAAAGAAACAAGGGCAAAAACTTTTACACGAGGAGAGAAATTTCTTTTCCTCGGTGAACCCTATCCGCTGACAATTGAGACCCTAACTCTTATGCCTGAGAAGCTCGCCTTGCATTCCGGGCAATTTGTCGTTTCAGGAGATGAGACGTCTCAGATAAGAAGTATCTTCATCGATTGGTACAGGGCCCGGGCGCAGGAATATATCGGGACGAGGGTTGGTCATTTCAGCCAATTGCTCGGCCTCGCACCAAAAGGAATCAAGATAAGCAATGCCCGTTGCCGCTGGGGCTCCTGCTCCCAGGATGACCGGCTGTACTTCAGCTGGCGAATCATGATGGCTCCGCCCGCAGTCATCGACTACCTGGTAGTGCATGAGCTCGCGCACATGAAGGAGAAAAATCATTCCCGTTCGTTCTGGGAACTCGTTACTGATACCATTCCCGGTTACAGAAGTGACAGGACATGGCTTCGGGATCACGGACACATCCTGGATATTTAGAATCTTATGATGACTTTATCCGCCTCCAGTGCCTCGAATATCATTCCATGACGAGGCGGGGATCCGCCGGGAGGCTTCATTTTAGTGTATTTTCCGGCATAATTTTGGTATAAGCGGGCACTAAATTCTGGTTCGTGGAAGAGACAGATGGGCAGTGAATTGATACCCGTAACATCGATGGGCGTTGGCGAAGAAGGCATCATCCAGGCCATCTCCGGAGGAGTGTCTCTTACGAGCAGACTCGCGGGCATGGGCATTGTGTCCAGCGCGAAGCTAAAGGTTCTCCGCAAGAGCGGCGGGCTGACAATAGTGCAGGTCGCGGATACAAGGGTGGCGCTGGGAAGCGGTGAGGCCTCGAAGATAATGGTCTTCCGTGTCCCACCTCCCAAGGATGAAGGCGAAGTGAAAAGGGCGGAAAGAAAACTTCTTGTCGCCCTTGCCGGTCAGCCCAATGTGGGGAAGTCGACTGTATTCAATATTCTCACCGGATTGTCACAGCATGTGGGCAACTGGCCGGGGAAGACGGTGGAGAAAAAGGAAGGTGCACACGTCTCGGACGAAATTGAATTGCAGATCGTGGACCTGCCGGGCACCTACAGCCTGACCGCCTTCTCCGAAGAAGAGAGGGTTGCCAGGGATTTCATCATCAGTGCGAATCCCGATGTTATCGTTCACCTGGTCAATGCGTCTGCCCTCGAACGAAGCCTGTACCTCCTGTCCGAGCTGCTTCTTCTCGGGCCGCCGGTAGTTGTAGCCGTCAATATGATTGATGTGGCCGAGGGCCAGGGGATCCACGTGGATGTAAAGGCGCTGCAGGAGTCACTCGGCGTCCCCGTCGTACCGATGGTTGCGACAAAAAACAGGGGCATCAAGGAACTGGTATCGACGGTCATCGCCGTGGCAAGAGGAACAATGGACTACATGCCCAGGGTGCCGGATGTATCCCCGGATCACAGGGCGATTTTTGACAGCCTCATAAATCTCATCAAGGACCATGTCCCGCCTCCGTTTACGGTGCGATGGACGGCTACAAAGCTGATGGAGGGTGATCCCGAGATATCGAAGTTGATGGAAGGCATATTACCAGCAGAGGCGTGGAGCAGGATTCAGACTCTTCTCATCAAGCATGAAGACTCCCTGCACGCAGTCGTCGGCGGGCGGTATGATTGGATCGAAGAAGTAACCAGGGCTGCCGTTTCGCGGTTCAAGATGGGGCAGGTGGTCATGACCGACAGGATCGATCATATTCTAACCCGTCCGATCTTCGGCATTCCCATACTCCTTGCCGTCTTTGCGGGTATATTCCTGATTACGTACAGGGTAGGGCTACCCCTCCAGAAACAGATTGAGTGGATCATCAGCGCATTTGCGAGGTGGGCGGATGCGGCCCTCGCCTCTTCGCATCCCGGCGTCAGGGGCATAATAATCGACGGCGTCATCGGCGGCGCAGGGTCGGTCCTCTCCCTGCTTCCCATACTGGTTATCTTTTTCGCAGTCATGGCTTTCCTGGAAGATGTCGGTTACATGTCCAGAGCGGCCTTTGTGATGGACAGGTTTATGCATCTCGTCGGTCTCCACGGCAAGAGTTTCATCCCGATGTGTCTCGGCTTCGGGTGCAACGTGCCGTCCGTTCTGGGCACGAGAATCGTGGAGTCCAAAAGAGAACGTCTCCTCACAATATTCCTCATTCCGTTTGTTCCCTGTACCGCGCGTCTGGCAGTGCTTACCTTTGTCACTGCCGCCCTGTTCGCGGGCAAAGCCGCCCTTGTTTCCTGGGCACTCCTGTCTCTCAATATTCTTGTTCTGGGTTTCGTTGGAATTGTCATAGATAGATTCGTCCTGAAGGATGAGCCGATGCCTTTCATCATGGAATTGCCACTCTATCACAAGCCTGACCCCAGAACTATCGGGATCGTGGTGTGGGCAAGGACTCTGGCATTTGTGAGGAAGGCAGGCACCGTCATCCTTGCGGCTTCCTGCGTGATATGGGCTTTATCCTATTTCCCGGGCGGCAGCACGGAGGGAAGCATCCTCGCATGGCTTGGCCGCTTCTTCGAGCCACTGGGGAAGCCGATGGGTCTTGACTGGAAAATGCTGACCGCCCTGATTGCAAGTTTTGTGGCGAAGGAAAACGCGGTGGCCACCCTTGGAGTCCTGTACGGTGTGGGCGAGCAAGGACTGCTAAACGTCCTGCCCGGAGCTATAAGCCATGCTTCTGCGTTGGCGTTCCTCGTTGTACTAATGCTCTTCATCCCCTGCGTTGCGACGGTTGCAGTGATGAGAAGGGAAATGGGAAGTTCGAAATGGTTTGTGTCCTCTCTGCTTGCGATGCTCTTAGTTTCCTTTTGCGCCGGCGTCATTGCCTACCACCTGGCTCTGCGGATGGGGCTGTAGAAATATGTGCCTGCCGGC